>NZ_JBHKFI010000010.1:0-161912 GCF_042263505.1 Cytobacillus sp. Hz8
AATTGAGGTATATTAGTGTTAGACATAAGACAAAGTCTCCTCTCATTAAGGTTCTGGACAAACCGAGAGTACTTTGTCTTCTTTTTTTTGTCTATGATTTTTCTTACACAAACTATTTTACGTCATCAAAAAGTCGCGAAGAAATCTTGGATTATCGCGAATAAAAATCAATTTTCGCGAATATTCCTGAACGCCCCTCTTTATAAATGGTAAGGAAGCCTCAATAACGCAAGTGAAAAGCATTCAAAAAACAACATTCTTAAAAAACTGCGTTTTATAACAGCCTTTTTCATTAATCTCCAACATAAAAACCGCTCTTGCAATCTTAGCATTTCCATGCTAGACTGAAGAGCGGTGTCATATTATATTTTAAAAATAAGCATATCCAAAATACCCTATATTAACAATATCATAATATGTTCCTTTTGTCAATTAATCAAGCGAAAAAAATAGGTTTGGAGTGAATTTTTATGGATAAAGAGCAAATTGAGAAACAATTAGAACAAGAACGTGTTGATTCTGTTATAAATGAAGTCAATCACAAAATAAATGCATTAGAGAAGCATATGCAAAAGGTGGGTTCTGATGTTCAAGAAATTCGGAAAACCTTTTGGCATGATGTAACCGTTAATTTTGATGAGCCGGATGATGTCATTGAAACGTTAACGAGTATTAAACAACAGGTAGAGCTTTTATCTGAGAGGGAACGAAGCGAAGACCAAATGAAGCAGAAATTAAATGCTCTTTATCGAGTACAAAGCTCCCCTTATTTTGGCCGCATTGATTTTGAGGAAGACAATGAGAAGGAAACGGAAAAAATATATATTGGAATTACTTCTTTAATGGATCAACAGGAGGAGAATTTTCTGATTTATGATTGGCGGGCTCCCATTTCTAGTATGTATTATGATTACGGTCCAGGTCCAGCCCAATACGAAATTATGGACGGAACCATAACAGGGGAAATGTCTTTAAAAAGACAATACATTATTCGAAAAGGGAAAATCAAGGGGTTGTTCGATACTGGTGTAACCATTGGTGATGAAATGTTACGAGAAGTCTTGGGGAATAATGCAAATACACAAATGAAAAGTATCGTCGCAACGATTCAAAGGGAACAAAACCGCATTATTCGCAATGAAAAAAGTCGTGTGCTCCTTGTTCAAGGAGTAGCCGGTAGTGGGAAAACCTCTGCTGCGATGCAAAGAATTGCCTACTTACTATATCGCTATCGAAATACAATTAAATCAGATAACATCATGTTATTTTCACCAAATCCATTATTCAATAGTTATGTTGCCACTGTACTTCCTGAGCTTGGGGAAGAAAACATGCTACAAGGTACCTTTCAGGAATATATTAATTCTCGTCTAGGGAAACAATTTAAAGTGGAAGATCCATTTATGCAGATGGAAGATCTTTTATCAGCAGATGAGGAATTCCGGTACGAAGAAAGGGTTACGGGGATTCGTTATAAGGCAAGTCTCACATTTAAGGCTCATATGGATGAATATGTAAAACAATTAAGTGAAGAGGGACTTATCTTTAAAACAATATCCTTTCGTAAGAAGACGATCATTACAAAAGAAGAGATTGAAAAATATTTTTATTCCTTAAACCGACGATACTCGATCCCAAACCGCATGGTGATGGTAAAGGATTGGCTATTACAGGAACTAAAAAGGCATGCCAAAAAAGAACAAAAGGCAGATTGGGTAAAGGATGAGATACAATATTTATCAAAAGAAGAATTATTGAAATCCTATAAAGCACTGCAAAAAAATCAACAATTTACGGAATCAACTTTCGATGACTATGAGCAAGAAGAAAGATACCTTTCGAAAATGATTGTCAATCGTCATTTTAAAGGGATTGTAAAAAAGGTTAAGAATTTAGAATTTATTCATTTGCAGGAAATTTATCGCAACTTATTTCGCCAAGAAGGTTCAAGCTATACACCGAAGAAATGGACAGCAATTTGCGATTGGACTATTAAATCGATGAGAAAATCGCATCTATCCTATGAAGATGCAACTCCTTTCATGTATTTACAAGATTTACTCGAAGGAAGAAGAACGAATTCAGGAATTCGCCATGTGTTTATTGATGAAGCCCAAGATTATTCTCTATTTCAGTTTGCTTATATTAAACAGATGTTTCCATATAGTAAATTAACGTTATTAGGGGATATGAACCAAGCCATTTATACCCATTCAGATGGCCAGAAATCGATTCTTTCGGACATCAGTTTTACGAATGAGGAAACGGAGACAATTCAATTAAGAAAAAGCTATCGTTCGACACGTCCAATTGTGGAATTGACGAAAAGAATGCTTCTTGATGGGGAGATGATTGAGGCTTTTAATCGTGAGGGGAAGTTGCCAACAGCAAAAAAGGTGAAGAATAGAAGTGAACTCAAGCAACACCTGCTTGCAAAAATTGAAGAGTATAAAAAACGAGGTCATCAAACAATTGCAGTTATCTGTAAAACAGCGAAGGAAAGCAAGGAAGCGTTCGATGAAATGAAGGGACAAGTCGATGCAAGACTCATTGAAAAAGGGACAATTACCTTTGAACAGGGTGTACTTTTTATTCCATCTTATTTGTCAAAGGGAATTGAATTTGACGCCGTTCTTATTTATGATGCCTCAAACCAGCAATATTACCGAGAAAGTGAGCGGAAGTTATTTTATACAGCCTGTACGAGGGCGATGCATGAGTTGCATTTATTTTCTATCGGGGAGTTTAGTCCATTTTTCTCAAAGCAAAATGAATATTTTGTTGAAGAAAATTAATTAAGCGGAGGATCTATTTCTTTTATGCGGAAATAGATCTTTTCTTTTAATGAATGATTTCCTTCTTTTAACATTCATGGTTTCCCTTAATTGGTAAACAATAAACCTATGAATTTGAGGAGGGAGTGGCATTTATGCTTAGTAAGAAGCAATTATCAACCTTCCGTTCCCAGTTGGAAAAGGATAAGAAAGACCTCGAAGAGCATTTTAAAATAAATGACCATTTTGATTTGAGTTCTGGTCATGCACATGAGTCAGTGGGAGAGCTTTCAAGTTATGATAATCATCCTGCTGATGAAGCGACGGAATTATATGAAAGAGAAAAGGATGTTGCTTTAAATCAGCATTATAAGCTGGAGCTTTTGAATATCGACCGAGCTCTTGAAGCGATTGATAAGGGGACATATGGCCGATGTGAAGTTTGCAGCAAGGAAATTCCGCTGGCAAGACTTAAAGCTTTGCCAACAACGACCTATTGTAAAGAGCATAGTCCTGATCAAGTGACTTCTCATGATCGCCCTATTGAAGAAGGGGTATTAATGCCTCCTTTTGGAAAATTTGATATGGATTATCAAGATGAAAATGTGGCGTTTGATGCAGAGGATTCATGGCAAGAGGTTGCAAGCTATGGAACCTCTGAAACGCCTTCTGATTTTGCCGTTCCAAGAGACCATTATGATGATACCTATACGGAGGGTGAAGAAAGAATTGGTTATGTGGAGGACTATGAAAATTTTGTCGGTACGGATATTTATGGTAAAAATGTGACAGTCTATCCGAATAATCAACATGAAAACTATGAGGATGCATTGGATGAAGAAGGCATAATGACAAGCTTCGGTGATCTTCCTGCCTATGAGCATGATCCCTATGTTGAAGAGGAAGAGGAGGATGAGAAGAAAAGCTGACTTTTTCTTTCAAGTCAGCTTTTTATCCCACTCTTAACGGACAGTAAGACTCCCACTTCAAGATTCTGAGAATACGAAGAAGATAAGTGGGAGATCAACTGTCCGTAAAGGTCCGATAAGTGAAATAAGATTTTTCTTTGGGCTTCAGCCCTTAGAAAAATCAATCAGGCTTTGCGTGACTAACCATCAGTGGGGGATGAATGGCAGACTAAAAGCGCGACGTCAATCACAACGTCTGCACTAGCACGTCCTGTGCATCGAAACCCCCACTGATGGAAGTTTCACTTTATCTTGATATTCTACCAAAGTGCTTCAAAAAAACGGGAATTCACAAGGTTGGTATCAATGGGACATTGAGTCGAATCACGGCCGTATTGCCAACCCCAAACATTCCCTTTGCATGGGACTTTTCTTGGCCTAAAATCTGGAGCATTCCTTGCTTTTGTTGTACCAAGTTCCGGTTCCGCACTCCAAAGAATCACCTGATTTGCGATCTTGTTTTCCTTTGCTACTGCTTCACAATAAGCCTTACTAAACGCTCCATTTAAAGGATCATGATATATTCCAGGCTTATAGCCACTTAGGTTTATCGAATCAACAAACCCACGAATCCAATCATCATTAACTTGAATGAATTTATCAATACCAGCAAAAACGACTTTCCCTTTAGGAATACTTAGTCTTCTTGCATGGTAAACTGCATTTTGGGCAACGACTTGACCTGATTCATAGTCGGTTGCTTTGCGAAACGCACTATATATAGGAAGAATTTTGGTTCCATTTCTATGCAATAATTGGATTTCATCCAGTTGTAATCCCTCAGTTGTTTCTTGAACCGTTGCGAGATGTCTTCCCCAAAAACTTGGCTTTCCAAGTTTTTTTACGACACAATCATATAAATCTTTCGTCACCTTAGCATCTGAGTCCACTCCCCAGTAATAGGCCATCTGTCAACCTCCCTTAAACGTAAGTTTTAACTTTACATTATATGATACGAAAGAAATCTCATTCGAAAAATAGTGGAGAACCTTTATTAAATTGAAGATTTGAATAAGAGAAGAAGTTATTATTATAGCAACCATAATAATTCATTATTAAATAAATGATGTTACGTAAACGGAAAGGTATTGTCCAAAAAGAAATGAGGAGAAAAACATAGTTCTAAATAGCTAAATTTTTCATTATTCTGTTAGAAATAATTTTCTGAATATTATTGACTTTTATCACTTTAAAGTGTTAATATTACTGATATTATAAGAAGGAAAGACGACTAGTTGGCATGATGTAATTGGAGAATACTAGGAATTGATTACTATCTTTTTTTGAAAGAAAAGAAATGAAAAATGCTAGGCTAGAAAAACATTATTCTATGTAGTAGGGGGATTCAAATGAAAAAACCTGTAAAGGCTCTCACAGCAATTGTAGCAAGCGCTGCTCTTCTGCTTGCCGGATGTGGCGGCAAAGAAGCTTCAAATCAATCAAAAGATGAAGCAAAAAAAGTAGTAACGGTAGGGATTTCTCAATTTGCTGAACATCCATCACTTGATGCTGCAACAAAAGGATTTAAAAAGGCATTAGAGGATCAAGGCTATAAAGAAGGAGACAATATTAAGTTTGATGAACAAAATGCCCAAGCTGATATGAATAATACGCAAACAATTGCGAACAATTTTGTTGGAGACAAGGTGGATTTAATTTTCGCTAACGCCACACCAGGTGCAGTCGCAGCTTTAAATGCTACAAAGGACATTCCAATTGTATTTACATCTGTAACAGACCCAATTGGTGCTGGCCTTGTTAAAGCATTTGACAAGCCGGGTGATAATATTACAGGAACAACGGACAATCATCCAGATGCAACGAAAAAAACCATCAGCTTTATCACAGATGAAATTGGAGCTAAGAAGATTGGTGTAATTTATAATTCGGGAGAGCAAAATTCAGAGGTTCAAGTAAAGGCTGTTAAAGAGATTGCGGAACCAAAGGGGGCGAAGATTGTTGAAGCATCTGTCTCCACTTCAGCTGAAGTAAAGCAAGCGGCTGAATCCTTAGTGGGACGTGTTGATGCGATTTATATTCCAACAGATAATACAGTTGTTTCTGCCCTTGAATCTGTTATTTCTGTAGCGAACAGCAAGAAGATTCCTTTATTTGTAGGGGAATTAGATTCGATGAAAAAAGGCGCAGTTGCAGCAAGCGGTTTTGAGTATTACGATATTGGATACCAATCCGGACTAATGGCTGCTGATATTCTTAAAGGAAATAAAAAACCTTCTGAGATTAACGTAGAGCTACCTAAATCTTTGAAACTTGTCATTAATAAAAAAGCTGCAGAAGCGCAAGGTGTGAAGGTAAAGGATGAATGGAAGGATCTTGGAGAGTTTTACGAAGGCGAGTAAGTTCACCTTATAATTGGAAAGAACCATTTTTCTATATTGAAAAAGGCGATAAAGATTAATAATATCCCCACTTTTCTCTAAGTGGGGTTCTTATTCCCCATTATTAATGGGATGAAGAAGGAGAATGATTCTAAAGTGTTTACAGCGATTTTTGGTGCATTTGAGTCAGGAATCATCTATGCCATTATGGCTTTAGGCGTGTATTTAACCTTTCGAATATTAGATTTTCCGGATCTAACCGTGGATGGAAGTTTTGTAACAGGAGCTGCTGTTGCTTCTACCATGATTGTCAGTGGATATAATCCATTTGTGGCAACACTTCTTGCATTGGTAGCCGGATTTCTTGCGGGCTGTATGACGGGTCTCCTGCATACAATCGGAAAAATCAATTCCCTGTTATCGGGAATTTTAATGATGATTGCCCTGTATTCTATTAACCTAAGAATTATGGGAAAATCGAATGTACCTTTATTAAATAATGAAACTGCTATGACGAAGATTAGAGATGCATGGGATAAAACCGGTATCGACGATTTCTTTAATGGAATTCTAAATTCGGTTGGACTCGGCGATAGTCTTCCCCGCACATGGGGAATTTTGATTTGTATGATTGTTGTAACTTTTATCATCAAATTTCTCACAGATTTATTTTTACAAACTGAAATTGGCTTAGCTTTGCGAGCAACAGGAGATAACAAAGGAATGATTCGTAGCTTTTCTGCTAATACCAATACCATGACGGTCCTTGGACTTGGATTATCCAATGCCCTAGTTGCTTTTTCTGGGGCTTTAATCGCCCAACAAGGTGGATTTGCTGATGTTGGCATGGGAATTGGAATGATCGTGATTGGACTTGCGTCAGTAATCATTGGTGAAGCGCTATTTGGGACAAAAACGATTGCGAGAACGACTTTTGCTGTTATTGGGGGAGCCATTATTTATCGAATAGTTGTCGCTTTAGCTTTAAGAGTGGAATTCTTAGAACCAGGCGATATGAAATTAATTACCGCAACGATTGTCGTTCTTGCTCTTGTTCTCCCAAGAATGATTGATGCTTCTAAGGATAAAAGAAGAAAGGCTCTTAGACGAGCAGAAATGCAAAAATTAAGTAATAATGTATCAACGAATAGAAAGGGTGAAACCGGTGCTGCACTTAAATCAGATTCATAAAATATTCAATGAAGGCACACCAGACGAAAAAATTGCCTTGGACAATATTAACCTTAAATTAAAAGAAGGCGATTTTGTAACGGTAATTGGCAGTAATGGTGCGGGAAAGTCTACCTTAATGAATATGATCTCCGGCGTTCTCACGCCAGATATCGGTAAGGTTATTATTGATGATAAAGACGTAACGACTATCTCTGAGTATAAAAGAGCGAAATTAATTGGACGTGTCTTCCAAGATCCGATGGCGGGAACCGCTCCTAGTATGACCATTGAGGAAAACTTAGCGATGGCTTATTCACGTAATAAATCGCGAACGCTTAAAAGAGGAGTTACGAAAAAACGCAAAGAATATTTTCGCGAAGTATTAGAAACCTTGCATTTAGGACTTGAAAATCGTCTGAATGCGAAGGTTGGACTTCTTTCTGGTGGGGAAAGACAGGCATTATCCCTGTTAATGGCCACTTTTACAGAACCATCCATTCTTTTACTTGATGAGCATACAGCTGCTTTGGATCCATCACGAGCAGAGTTAATCACCAATTTAACAAAGGAAATTGTGGAAAAATATCATTTAACCACGTTAATGGTTACACATAATATGCAGCAAGCATTAGATTTAGGAAATCGCTTAATTATGATGGATAAAGGTCAGATTATTTTAGAGGTGGATGAAGCGGAGAAACAGGAGCTTACAATTGATGCACTTCTAAATGAATTCCAACGAATTCGTGGTACGCAAATGGCTAGTGACCGGGCTCTGTTGTCGTAATTTTTCGCAAAATTTGTTAAAATCGAGGTTCGTTTATCCCATTCGAAGTCCAAAAAATTGGGACCAGCTATTTTAAAAGGAAATATGGCGTCATGCAATAGAGTATTTAAAGTATTTTTTGGAGTGCTGAGCTATTCTAATGAAGTTTATGATCGTTTTCTTCATGCCTTTTAAGATACTTTTTCACAGTGTTTCGGCACTAGATTATCTAAATTCAAAAATGAGAGGGCTCATCATTTTGAGACCTCTCATTTTTCATTGCATCATTTAGAGGATTCTACTGAAATGAAATTAACTCAGCAACGACAATATATCGTTTGGGAGCATTCCCAATAAAATAAAATGGGTAACAGGTGGTTAAAGTTAATATTGCCTTTGGTTTAGGCGTAATAACAGTTTGGTCCTGGGCATCAACGATTCGGATTTTCTTGATTTTATAACGGAAGGTTCCTCCGTTTGAGTTGACAAGGATTACATCTTCCTTTTTTAATTTCTCCAGTCCACGAAAGAACGTATCACGATGGGCTGAAAGGACAGAATTATTGGATTCACCTGGAAGGGCACTGCGAGTGTAATGTCCCACCGCTTTTTTTAAAATATCACTTGAGGTACCCTCCAAGATTGGATATGTTTCCTTTAATTTAGGAATCGCTAACTCTCCGATTTTTTCTCCTTTTTTGTGCCATTTTGATATAGTATGCTTTAGTTTTTGCAGATTGTCTAAATGTAAATTCCAATTGCTCTTGTGATGCAGAATTGGAGTTTTTTTCTCAATTGCTAAATAGCTTTGGATATAAGCCATACTATTGATTGAGAAAAGGACAAGGCCTATCCCGATGATGAGGTAAGGCCCAAACTTATTTAAATATTGTTTTAACATAGTTGTTTTTTCATCCGGATTTTTCTCCAATATACAAATCCAATGCCCATTAGAATCAGTATGATTCCTATTAAAATGTTCAAGCCATAAGGTGATGCTGTATCTGGAAGCGTTTCATGTCTAAGTTCTGTTAATTGTCCAGCTAGTTCCCCAATGCCTGTTAGTTTGTCCGCTGCATTAATCACAAAATCATTAGAGAGCATTTCCTTCGATACTTGCATGTCTAAAAGCATTTCGTTATTTTCGTTGTAGAGAGCAATTAATAAGGCATCACTTGGAAATTCATTCATTGAAGCAAGTGTACGAAAATTCACTGCTTTCTTGGTATTCCCATCGACAAGATAGAATTTTGGATAGATGTTAATTATATTCATCACATCTTTCCAAATTGAAACCACTTCATTGAGCTGGGCATCTGTTAGCTCTGCTTCCGGATCAAGCATGAGCAAGGAATCCAGTCTTGCACTTATTTTTTCCATTTTTTCTTCTAATTCTGTTTGATCCAGATCTTCAAAATGCTTAAATAATTTGTTGCTTTCTTCTTCGGTAACTCCTATTGCTTCAATAAAGTCCTCTAATTCGTCAATATTTTCCTGATTATTGATGTAAAACTCAATGGAAGCATCCAGCTCTTCAATGGACCAGTGATCCTCAATCGTCATCCCGAATTCCCCTAATAATTCATCTAAATCTTTTCTCGCTAAGCCATAATCAGCTAAGAGGCGATTCAAGCTCTCTTCAGTTATTGGTGTTCCAATCATGGTGCTTAAATCCTCTTTTGAATCAAAATCATTTAAGGTTAATTCATAGTAATGTAGAAATTGCTGGAACTTTTCCTGATCCCAGCCTTTTTCTGCAAGGACTTCGTTCGCCTCTTGTTCTGTTATGGCAGCGAGGACATGTGTAGAGAAAAAAGAAAATAATAGGGAAGAGATAATCAGAGAATAAATATGCCTTTTCATAGGTGACCCTCCACATTTGTTCTGTAATGGTATTGTTTGTCAACCTATGGAAAAATACACATCTTTTCGTAAACAAGAAAAATAAAAACAGCTTCCCAATCGGGAAGCTGTTAAGGGAGATTTTTATTATTGATTGGCCATAAGAGCCCATTCTTCAACATTCCAAACCTTTGTCACCCAGTCCTCATAAAAATCGGGCTCGTGGCAAACAAGGACCACGGTTCCCTTATAGGCTTTAAGTGCTCGCTTTAATTCTTCTTTGGCAATGACATCTAGATGGTTGGTTGGTTCATCGAACAGGAGCCAGTTGCTTTCATTCATTAATAGCTTGCAGAGGCGCACTTTTGCCTGTTCTCCACCACTTAATTGATTGAGCGGTCGAGAAATATGCTCGTTTTTCAAGCCACAGCGAGCAAGTGCAGCCCGAACTTGATGCTGATCAAGGGATGGAAAATCATTCCACACATCATCGATTGGTGTAATATTGCCTGCTTTGACTTCTTGTTCAAAATAAGAAGGGTAGAGGAAGTCTCCTCGCTCGATTTTTCCGTTTAATGGTTGAATTTTTCCAAGCATGGTTTTTAATAAAGTGGATTTCCCTACGCCATTACAACCAACAACAGCAATCTTATCTCCGCGTTCGATGGTCATTGACATTTTAGGCAATAGTGGATGATCATAGCCAATTTCAAAATCGGTGCCCTCGAAGACATAACGCGAGCTGCCGCGTGCCTCTTTAAATTCAAACGTAGGCTTCATCGCGGTTTCTGGACGGTCAATTCGTTCTAAGCGGTCCAATTGCTTTTGCCGGCTTTTCGCACGTCCAGTTGTAGAGTAGCGAGCTTTATTTTTTGCGATAAAATCTTCTTGCTTTTTAATAAATTCTTTTTGTTTTTCATATGCTTGAATATGCTGATTCTTATTGATTTCAGCGAGCTCAAGAAATTTTTCATAGCTGGCTGTGTAGCGGGTAAGCTTTGAGAATTCTAAATGAAAAATGGTATTCGATACAGCATTCATGAACTCTGTATCATGGGATATTAATAGGAAGGCGTATGGATAGTCTTTTAAATATCCAGTTAGCCAACGAATATGTTCCACGTCCAAATAGTTGGTGGGCTCGTCTAATAGGAGAACCTCTGGCTTTTCTAGTAACAGTTTGGCAAGTAATACTTTTGTGCGCTGTCCGCCACTTAATGCGGCAACGTCGCGATCTAAACCAATCGCATCCAAGCCAAGACCTCTTGCAGCTTCTTCGACCTTCATATCGATAGAATAAAAGCCGCCTGCATCAAGGCGATCCTGAATCTTCCCCATTTCTTCAAGAAGTTCTTCTAACTCATCAGGTGTTGCCTCGGCCATTTTGGAGGTCACCTCGTTAAGGGCCGCTTCTTGTTCAAAAAGGGGAAGAAAGGCATCTTTTAAGACATCGCGGATCGTTTTTCCAGGGGTTAGGACGGTATGCTGATCTAAATATCCATACTGAACGCTCGGAGTCCATTCGACTTTCCCATGATCATGGATTAATTGATTGGTAATAATATTCATTAATGTCGATTTACCAACGCCATTGGCACCAACTAAACCGACATGATCTTCTGCCAGTAAGCGAAAAGAAACATCCTTAAAGAGAACACGGTCTCCAAAGGTATGACTCAATTTTTCTACAGTTAATAAGCTCATTCATTTATTCCTCACTTTGTTTAGGAAATCTCATTTTCTTATCATACAAGAATTTCTCTAAGAAAACTAGATGGTTTTCGTTGACAAGGATAAGGAAATAATGACAACGAACTTAGTGTTCGAGAGAATCCAAGACTTTAATCATTTGAAACCGTTCTTCCATGATAAAACTCAATGGCTGGATTTAGCTCATTTTTTTTGGCAGTTAATTTTTTGCAAGGAATTTTTAAAATCTTTGTTTCACTTCCCAGAGGGGAACGGTATTTCTCAATATGAGTTTTGGCAAGTGGCTGCTGATAATATCCTGGTACGTATTTATCGAGAAGCAGCTGCATCGCTGCTGTAGCCTCGTCGAGATTATCGATTTGTTCGACTTGACCAAAAATCAGGACACTGTGATAAGCAGTATCTGTTTTGGCAGGGACAGGATTCGTCATCGTTCCCAAATCTAAACTTACCGTAAAGCATGCATGATTATTTTTCTTTAGAACGTCCATTTTTCTTCCTTCTGAGGCACCGTGAAAATAAATGGTATTATGATGCCATACAAAATTTAGTGGGATCACATATGGCTCTTCTCCATCTACTAATCCGAGATAACCCGTTTTTGTTTTTGCTAAAAATCGATTGATTTCCAATTCACTGTTCCACTCCAATGTTTCTTGTCTCAAGGCATTTCCTCCTCTATGTAAAATTCTAGTAAACTCAGTTTAGTATAATTCTATAAAAAGGGGAAGAAATATCTGATAAACGGCGGGAATATTCAAATAAATCAAAAAGATAAATACGGAGGAATCCAATATGTCTAGTAAAGTCTTATCTCAGTATCTAAATGAACATTTAACAGCTTTAAAAACAAAAGGTTTATATAATGTCATTGATCCACTGGAGAGTCCGAATGGACCTGTAATTATGATTCAGGGAAAAACATTGATTAATCTTTCCTCTAATAATTATTTAGGATTAACAACCAATCAAAGTTTAAAAAAGGCAGCCATTACAGCAATAGAGCAATATGGAGTCGGGGCAGGAGCTGTCCGCACGATCAACGGAACTTTACAGCTTCATCTTCGATTAGAAGAGAAATTGGCAGCATTTAAGCATACGGAAGCGGCCATCGCCTATCAATCGGGATTAAATTGTAATATGGCAGCGATTTCAGCTGTGATGGATGAAAATGATGCGATATTATCGGACGAATTAAATCATGCATCGATTATTGATGGCTGTCGCCTCTCTAAAGCAAAAATCATTCGCTATCTCCATTCTGATATGGCTGATTTATGGGAAAAGGCAAAGGAAGCAACAAAGTCAGGTAAGTATAAAAAGGTTATGGTCATTACAGATGGGGTTTTTTCAATGGATGGGGATATCGCTAAGCTTCCTGACATCGTTCGGATTGCAGAGGAATTTGAATTGATTACGTATGTCGATGATGCTCACGGTTCGGGAGTACTAGGAAAAGGAGCAGGGACAGTCAAGCATTTTGGCCTTTCGGAAAAAATCGATTATCAAATTGGAACGTTATCCAAAGCCATTGGGGTGGTTGGAGGTTATGTGGCAGGGAGACAGGAGCTCATTGATTGGCTAAAGGTGAGAAGCCGGCCATTTTTATTTTCAACCGCTTTAACTCCGGGGGATGTGGCCGCATGCATCAAAGCAATTGAAATCTTAATGGAAAGTTCAGAGTTAAATGATCGTTTATGGGAAAACGCCCATTATTTAAAATCAGGATTAAAGGCACTAGGCTATAATACGGGGAAGAGTGAAACTCCTATTACTCCTTGTATCATCGGGGATGAAGTTGTGACACAGAGATTTAGCCATCGTTTAATGGAAGAAGGAGTTTATGCAAAGGCGATTGTGTTTCCAACGGTTCCAAAGGGAACGGGAAGAGTGCGTAATATGCCAACTGCAGCCCATAGTCAGGAAATGTTGAATGAGGCATTATCAATTTATGAAAAAGTAGGAAAAGAATTAAGGGTCATTTAGCCACTCCTCTTAATATCTATAAGTAAAACCAGTTTTATGGGGAGAGGATCGAATTGCGAAGAATCCTTTTTCACCTCTGGAGTGGGGGATGAAGATGAAAAAGATCATTATTACTGGTGCACTTGGACAAATAGGCTCTGAATTAACTATTAAGCTAAGAGAGTTATATGGGAATAACTTTGTTGTGGCAACCGATATTCGCAAATCTTCCTTGGAAGTGGAGCAATCGGGCCCATTTGAAATACTGGATGTGATGGACGGAAGGAGAATGTATGAATTAGCCAAAAAATATCAAGTGGATGTCATTATTCATCTCGCCTCCCTTTTATCCGCAACTGCCGAGGAAAATCCTTTATCTGCTTGGCAATTAAATATGGGAGGGTTATTAAATGCTCTGGAAACAGCTCGGGAGCTGCAAATCCAATTTTTTACTCCCAGCTCGATTGGAGCCTTTGGGCCGAACACCCCGAAAAGAAAGGCACCACAAGATACGATTCAACGACCAACCACGATGTACGGAATTAATAAGGTAGCAGGAGAATTATTATCGGATTATTATTTTTACAAATATGGGGTGGATACAAGAGGCTTGCGATTCCCTGGACTGATCTCCTATTTGATCCCTCCAGGTGGTGGAACTACAGACTATGCAGTTGAAATGTATGAGCAAGCAGTAAAAAAGGGCAAATATACTTGTTACATTGCAAAAGGCACCTATCTGGATATGATGTATATGCCAGATGCAATCCAGGCAATTATGGATTTAATGGAGGCAGATCCTTCAAAGCTGAAGCACCGGAATTCTTTTAACGTCAGTGCAATGAGTATTGAACCTGAAGATATAGCGAAAGAAATCCGCCGATATATACCCAATTTTGATTTGAAGTATGAGGTAGACTACACTCGTCAGCGAATTGCTGAAAGCTGGCCCGATTCGATTGACTCATTGGCGGCAAGAGAGGAATGGGGGTTTCAAACCAAGTATGATTTGGCAAAAATGACGAGGGAGATGCTTAGAAAGTTTGAAGGTGCAGTATAATTTTTGAATCAAGGAGTAAAGTCTTGGCGTTCAATCATAAATGGTTTAACGCCATTTTTGTTTATCCCACTCTTAACGGACAGTAAGACTCCCACTTCAAGATTCTGAGAATACGAAGAAGATAAGTGGGAGATCAACTGTCCGTAAAGGTCCGATTAGTTCAACTAACCATCAGTGGGGGATGAATAAAAACCCCCACTGATGGAAGTTTCACTTTATAAATTACCTGAAAATCTTGATAATGATTTGATAAAAAGGAAGCAAAATAAAAAAGTAGATGCCAACAATGTTATTGCAGCTTAGGCATTTATAAAATAAATCAATTTTATCGGAGGTGAGAGAATGAAAAATAAAAATCATCAATTTAAGAATCAAAATTCCCTACCGAAAAGAGATGTCGAATTTGCCGGAGAGAATGGACTTGAAAAAGTAGCATTAAGAGCGCAAAAAAAATCAAAATAAAAGCTTATAATCACCATAGATGTATTTTTTCAGGGGCATGATGAAGGATTTGTCCCTGAAAAAATAGGAAGGATTCTATAAGTGTACATAGGGTAAAGTTTATCATCAAATCTTTCTTTTATATGATAGTGGATTATTTTCATTTAAGTTACCATAATATTATTATGTTACCTACTTATTTATCAAAAATAACTTTCACAAACCGATTCTTGCATATCGGGAGCGTTTTCTTTTTAGAAATAGAAATTTCTAAAATTCCCTTGGAAAACGAGGCACTTACCACTTGTTTATTAATAAGAATTGGGAATTTCACACTTCTTGAGGTTGTTTTTCCTTGATGAATAACGGAGATAGATATTTGGCATTGATCTATATATATGGAAATGGATGTTAGTTCAAAATCGATTAATAGTGCTTCTAATATATACTCCTCAGCAGTTTCAAAAATATCAATACGGAACGTATAATGATCTAGAAAACTCGTTAATGGATCAAGAAAATAGCTTTCCAACCATTTTTCTAATGCAAGACTATCAAATGATTCTTCTTGATTAGACATCACAAAATGCCTCCAACTAAAATTCTCTCTTTTCAAAGATTCTGCACATATATATATGTATTCGGAGTTTTGTTAGATGTGAGGGTGAATTTGCCTTTCAAGTAAATTTGGGGAGCTGATTTTTTATATTAAGTAGAATAGAGAAAGCTGATTCCATTTTAAAATGGTCAGCTTTCATTTCAAAAATCTTGTCTGATTGATTTTTCATTACATATCATGATGTGAATTATGCTTTTGTCTTGTATGGTTGCGATTTTTTACCTTATGGGAGCCGCTTAATGGCTCAGGCTGCCCAGGGTTATTTCCTTTTGGAGCATTTTTACGCATATCCTTGCTGTCATTTTTATTCATAGCTACCCCTCCTTGGTCTTAGGATGGGAGAAATAAATGATTTTATTCGGAATATTTTTCTTCATCTCTGGACAATTTAACCTCACATAGAGAGTTATATGGTTCGCTGTAAATTTACTTTTACTTAAATTGCAAAATAAACGCCATATAGCATGATAAAATCAAGGAGTGGAATCTATGCCATATCATAAAAACAAGCAACAAGCATTTCAAGCAGCACAGCAGGGAGTGAATGATGCTCAAGAGCTTTATCATGAAATTGTTCGTGATAGTGCAAGTTATGGACATCAATTAAAGCATTTGCATAAAGAAGTAAATGAGGCTTATGAACAAATTGAAAATGCTCTAGAGGTCGCTTCTGAGCATCAACGTGCACAGCTTGTGCAATTTCAACAGGATTTACGTTCCATCGTTGATGAAGTTAACCAAACTATTGAATAAATGAATCAAGAAAAGCGGCTAACACATCATTAGCCGCTAAATTTTATTGGTTTTTCTTCTTTTTCTTGTTATTTTGTTTTTCACGAGCAGTTAATGGCTCATTAGCAAATTCTTCATTGTAGCCTGCCCCTTTTCCTTGCCCACTGGCAGCATTCATATTAGGAATAATATGACTTGCTTTTCGTTTTGCCACAATATCACCTCCATTCTCATTTTTTCTTTTATAGTTTTTTCCATAAAAAAAATATCATGTGCCTTTTTCTAAAAAATTACTTTTCAAACCTGATTTGGATTGTTTTCTAAAATAGTAACGGGTCCAATGAGGGGGAAAATTCTGTTGTAATATTGGGGAAAATGGATAATATTGACGTGGAAAATTCTGAGGTTATAAGAAAATAAGTCCTATAATCTATACCTTTGATAAGAAATACTTATAAAATTTAATAACTTTCTCGTTATTTACTTATATCACTCCATGTATTAAGATAGGAATTGAGAGAAAAGTTTGGATGGGGGAAAGATTCGAACTTTTCGACAAATTTTCTTATTTCGGTATATGATTACGTAATAGGGGGGTAATACGTATGTCAAACAACACAGACGTTTTTAATGCACGTAAATCCTTTGAACTTAACGGGAAACGCTATCATTTTTACAATTTAGCTGCTCTTGAAGAAGCTGGTATTGGTAAGATTTCTAGATTGCCATACTCTATCAAAGTTTTACTAGAGTCTGTTCTTCGTCAATTAGATGGTCGTGTCATTAAAAAAGAACATGTGGAAAATTTAGCAAAATGGGGTACGAATGAAGTAAAGGACGTGGATGTTCCATTTAAACCATCCCGCGTTATTCTTCAAGATTTCACTGGGGTTCCAGCAGTTGTTGATTTAGCTTCACTCAGGAAAGCGATGGCTGATATGGGTGGAAATCCTGACAAGATCAACCCAGAAAAACCAGTTGATTTAGTCATTGACCACTCTGTTCAAGTTGACAGATACGGTTCACAAGATGCATTAGCAGCTAATATGGATCTTGAATTTGAACGTAATGCAGAACGTTATCAATTCTTAAGCTGGGCTCAAAAAGCATTTAATAACTATCGCGCTGTTCCACCTGCAACAGGGATTGTTCACCAAGTTAACCTTGAATATTTAGCGAGTGTGGTTCATGCAGTTGAAACAGAAAACGGTGAATATGAAGCCTTCCCAGATTCTTTAGTGGGTACAGATTCACATACAACGATGATCAATGGTATTGGTGTTCTTGGTTGGGGTGTTGGAGGTATTGAAGCAGAAGCAGGGATGCTTGGTCAACCTTCTTATTTCCCTGTACCAGAAGTTGTTGGTGTTAAATTAACAGGGGAGCTACCAGATGGTGCAACAGCTACCGACCTTGCCTTAAAAGTTACACAAGTTTTACGACAACAAGGTGTTGTCGGCAAATTTGTTGAATTCTTTGGCCCTGGGGTTGCAACTCTACCATTAGCTGACCGTGCTACAGTAGCAAATATGGCTCCTGAATATGGCGCAACTTGTGGTTTCTTCCCGGTAGACGGTGAATCACTTGATTATTTACGCTTAACAGGACGTCCGGAAGAACATGTTCAAGTCGTAGAACAATATTGCAAAGAAAATGGACTATTCTTTGATCCAGCAATTGAACCAACTTATACAGCAGTTGTTGAAATCAATCTTGCAGATATTGAAGCAAATCTTTCTGGCCCTAAACGTCCACAAGATTTAATTCCATTGTCTCAAATGAAGCAAGAATTTAATAAAGCAATTACGGCTCCACAAGGAAACCAAGGCTTTGGTTTTGATGCTTCTGAAATTAATAAAGAAGCAACAGTGAAGTTCAATAACAGCGACACAGCTACCATGAAAACAGGTGCGATTGCGATCGCTTCTATTACAAGCTGTACCAATACATCTAACCCATATGTTTTAGTAGCAGCGGGTTTAGTAGCGAAAAAAGCTGTTGAACTTGGACTGCAAGTTCCTAAATATGTAAAAACTTCTCTTGCTCCAGGATCTAAGGTTGTTACTGGATATCTTCGTGATTCCGGCTTACTTCCTTATCTTGAACAAATTGGCTTTAATGTCGTTGGTTACGGCTGTACGACATGTATCGGAAACTCAGGTCCATTAAAAGAAGAAATTGAAAAAGCAGTCGCAGATAGTGATTTACTTGTGACTTCTGTGCTTTCTGGTAACCGTAACTTTGAAGGACGTATTCATCCATTGGTGAAAGCAAACTACTTGGCATCACCACCACTAGTTGTGTCTTACGCATTAGCTGGTACAGTGAATATTGATCTTCAAAATGATGCTATTGGTCAAGATAAAGATGGCAATGATGTCTTCTTTAAAGATATTTGGCCATCCAGTGCTAAGGTGAAGGAAGTCGTTCAACGCACCGTTACACCAGAATTATTCCGTAAAGAGTATGAAAATGTATTCAGTGATAACGCTCGTTGGAACCAAATTCAAACAAGCAATGATGCATTATATACATTTGATGAAAAATCAACTTATATTCAAAATCCACCATTCTTTGTAGGCTTAAAACCAGATCCAGATGTAGTAAAACCATTAACAGGGTTACGTGTCGTTGGAAAGTTTGGAGATTCTGTAACAACTGACCATATCTCACCTGCAGGTTCTATTGGTAAAGATACTCCAGCAGGAAAATATCTTCGCGAAAACGGTGTAGAAATCCGCGATTTTAACTCTTATGGTTCTCGTCGTGGAAATCATGAAGTCATGATGCGTGGAACTTTCGCAAATATCCGTATCCGCAACCAAATTGCACCAGGAACAGAAGGCGGCTTTACTACTTATTGGCCAACAGGTGAAGTGACTTCTATCTATGACGCTTGTATGAAGTATAAAGAAGATGGAACAGGACTTGTCGTATTGGCTGGTAAGGATTATGGTATGGGATCTTCTCGCGACTGGGCTGCAAAAGGTACAAACCTACTTGGAATCAAAACAGTTATCGCTGAAAGCTTTGAACGTATTCACCGTTCAAATCTAGTACTAATGGGTGTTCTTCCGCTTCAATTTAAAGATGGCGAAAATGCTGAAGTCCTAGGTTTAACTGGAAAAGAAATCATCGATGTTCAAGTGGGTGAAGATGTTAAACCACATGACCTACTAAAAGTAACAGCAACTGATGAAGCTGATAATAAGAAAGAATTCGAAGTCGTTGTTCGTTTCGATTCTGAAGTAGAAATCGATTACTATCGCCATGGTGGTATTTTACAAATGGTCTTACGTGAAAAATTACAAAAATAATTTTTTCATTAAAGGGGAAGCTGATTTTGATCAGCTTCTCTTTTTTTTTTTCAAGAAATTGAACCTAAGTAAACACCTAAGAATTTTATAGCAAAAATGCTTTTGTAATTTGTTAAAACCCCTAAAAAAATCTCCTCAAAAAATTCATTTAATGGAGTCCAGCATTTCAAAACTTCCTTATTAAGCAAAGATAAATTTGTATTTTCAGATAATTATTTTTATGATAAAATGAACTATTCTTTAAGAAGTAAAGACAAAAGGGGAGACATCAAGGATGGAGGAAACATTTATTCGATCAGTTAAATATGAAAATGAAGTATTAACAATTTTAGATCAGACAAAGCTACCGACGGTGACTGAGTTTCTTGAACTAACGAAAATAGAGGAAGTATGGGAGGCAATCAAACATTTAAAGGTTCGTGGTGCTCCTGCTATTGGAATTGCAGCTGCTTATGGGCTATTGTTAGGGATCAAAGACGCGCCTGAAGAGGATTTTGCCACCTTTTATCAACATTTTAAGGAAAAACAAGATTATTTAGCTACCTCACGCCCAACGGCGGTTAATCTATTTTGGGCGTTAAATAAAATGGAAGAACGGGTAAAAAAAGAACAGCATCAGTCGATTCTTTATATTAAGAACGCCCTTGAGGAGGAAGCTCATTTAATCCGCAATCAAGATGAAGAGGTTTGTCGTTCTATCGGTGAGCAGGCATTAACCTTATTAGAGGATGGAATGGGGGTACTAACACATTGTAATGCAGGGGGAATTGCTACAGCCAAATATGGAACTGCCCTTGCTCCCTTATATTTAGCAAAAGAAAAGGGGTGGAATATCAAAGTCTTTGCTGATGAAACCCGACCGTTATTACAAGGAGCAAGATTGACTACATGGGAATTAATGCAGGCTGGCATTGATGTTACGCTTATTGCTGATAACATGGCGGCCATGGTGATGCAAAAAGGATGGGTACAGGCTGTAATGGTTGGCTGTGACCGTGTCGCGGCTAATGGAGACGTGGCGAATAAGATTGGTACATATGGAGTTGCACTGCTTGCAAAAGCCCATCATATTCCGTTTTTTGTGGCTGCCCCAATGTCCACCATCGATCTACAAACGAAGACAGGAGAAGAAATTCCAATCGAGGAAAGAGGATCTGAGGAAATTACAAATAGTTTTGGGAAACAAACCGCCCCAAATGGAGTCAAAGTATTTAATCCGGCATTTGATGTCACGCCAAATAATTTAATTACGGCCATCATTACTGAGAGAGGGATAGTCAAAGGAAATTATCAAGAGGAGCTTTCAAAGTTATTTTCAAATTCTCACGTCTAAAAAAATTAAGCAGTATTTTATTTTGCACCTTTTTTAGGATAGAATAATGATGAAATGACTCGCTTACATGCGAAGGGGAGGGACCTATGCTAAAAAAAATCATCGCTGCTATCGTGTTTGTTGTCCTGACAACGGCTGTCATTGTTCATGCAATGAATAATGATTCTGTACAGCAAACGACAGAGTCACAGTCCCAAAATTCAGAAGATCATTTACCGGGATTAAAGGTTGGGGTTAAGGCACCCGATTTTGAATTAAAATCTCTTAATGGAGATACGGTGCGCTTATCGGATTACAAAGGGAAAAAGATTATTTTGAATTTCTGGGCGACATGGTGTCCACCATGCAAAAAAGAAATGCCGGAGATTGAGAAGTATTATAAAAAGGCAGGTCGAGATGTTATCATACTTGCCGTGAATATCGATCCCCAATATGATGTAGCTGGATTTGCAAAAAAATGGGATGTTCATTTTCCAATTTTGTTGGATGAAAAGGATGAAGTAAACAATAATTATCAAATCATGACCGTTCCAACTACATATTTTATTGATGAAAAAGGATTGATACAGAGTAAATACCTTACCTCTTTAACAGAGGAAAAAATCAAAATATTTGTTGATAATATGTAATTTAATTAGACTAAACAACCAACCGTTAGATGGATTGTTTAGTCTTTTTTTGTGTCAAAAAGAGAAATTTAATTTTAAGAAAATTGAAACATTTAAGAACTATTTTACGTAAATATAGAATGAATGAAATTTTCAAAAATTTGTAATAAATAGCAAAGTTTTAGGGCATAATTACAGTTAAAATAGGTTTTAAAGGAAGGTGATAACCATGAGAAAAGTGAGAAAGCGTTCCTTTTCTGAATTAGTTCAAGAAAATAAAAGCCAATTATTAAAGGATCAAGCGGCTTTAGATAGAATTGAAGAACGGCTTGAAAAACGATTGGGGAAAGCTGAATAACGAGGAAAAGCTTCCCAATTATGAAATCCCTTCTTTCGGAAATGATAAGTATTAGGAGGGGATAGGATGAGTAATCCAAAAAAGGACAGTAAACATTTTGTCCCGAGCCATATTGGGACAAAATCCCGATCATTCGGTGGAAATAAGGGAAAGCAAATGCAAGACCGTTCTGGTCAGCATCCCCAAGTGATTCAAACTAAAGGGGAGTAAGTTGATTCAACTCGTCGAAGCTTAATTTTGCTCGACGAGTCATTATTATCTTATTAGTTTACATAAAAATATTATAATAAACAAAATTATAATCAATCCCAGAACTTTCATTCATATTTTCTCTTGAAAATCGAAAAACTACCTTTGTATCACATCCTACTCAAAACAAGGAGGAAATGATTTTGACGAATAATCAAAAGCCAAAGCCGGATGATCGCAGCGATAACGTTGAAAAATTACAATCCATGATTCAAAATACGATTGAAAATATGGAAGAAGCGGAAGCCTGGAACTCGCAACAAATGAGGAACAACGGGCACAAATAGAGGCAAAGAATGAACGACGCCGTGAAAGCATTGAATCTTTTCGCTCCGAAATTAAAGACGAGGCGCAAACACAAAATAATGGAAATAATTTATAACACGTAAGAATACGGCTGACACAGAAGGAAATGATCTATAGGAAAACCTTCTTATGTCAGCTGTTTTCTTTCTAATGGGTCAAATCAGTTTTATATTTGCAGACATTTTAGTAAAATGATGTTAAACGAAATGAAAATACATAGAAGAGTGATAAATATGATACAACAAGAATTTCATCGACAAGAGATAGAGCATTCTATTCATATATGGGAGGAAGAAATTAAGGAAAAGGGATTTATTCATGATGAGACCTCTATACTGAAGGTTATCCGACTTATAAATGAACAAAGTGATGCAAAAGAAATGTCGACTCTTTTAACGCTTGCTGCCCTTTCAAGAATGGGAAAAATGAAGAAAAAAGACTCTCTCATTCATGTTTGGATGGAACAGGCGTTGCGATTAGATTCCAAAAATGAACGAGCTAGTCAATTTCTCGCCCAATTTCAATGGGAGAAAAAGAAGGATCTATTTCAGGAGCTTGAGTTCCCGATTCTCCGAGAAACGGATCAAGGCCCTGCAAAGAAAAAAATTGCAAAAGACATCATTTTAATTTGTCAACAATTTTTAGAGGCTGTTGAGGAAGAATATGATGAGTTGGAGCATGGAGCGGATTCGGCCAAAGCGTTTCATGAAGAAAAATTAGCTCTTAAATATCAAAACTTGCTTGGCTTGATAAATGCAGCGATTGAACAGGTTAGTGTAGTGCTTAAAACCGCCACGGATTATCATGACTCCATTTCAGGGATGTTTTATAATACTACCTATTTTCAAAATTTAAAATCCGATATAGCCAAAATTAAAGAACTAAAAGCACAATGGGAGTCTGATTTTGCTGTAGATCAGGAGAAAGAATCAAACATAACATTGGCACTAGCCGAATTAGATCAAATGATAGGTTTAGCTGATGTGAAAGCAAGAGTTCATCGTCATTACCAGTATCTCAAATATCAAAATAAAAGAAAATCACTTGGCTATAAAATGAAGGATGAGCTTAGCCTACATATGGTACTAACGGGAAATCCAGGTACGGGAAAAACTACACTTGCCCGATTATTTGCTAAAATATACTTTGAACTTGGTGTTTTACCAAGAGAGGACGTAATTGAAGTCGATCGCTCCCAGTTGGTTGGTTCTTTTGTTGGACAGACGGAGGAAAATGTACGGGCAGCTGTTTCGAAGGCTTTAGGTGGCGTTCTATTCATTGATGAAGCCTACAGCTTAAAAAGAGAAGGGCAATCGGGGAATGATTATGGTCAAGCGGCAATTGATACACTTGTTTCTCTTATGACAGGAGAAGAGTTTGGAGGGAAATTTGCGTGTATTTTAGCTGGATATCCAGAAGAAATGCGACAATTTCTTGATGCCAATCCAGGCCTAAGGAGTCGATTTCCCCAATCAAATTTCATTCAGTTAGCAGATTATAATACAAATGAGCTCATTGAGATTGCTAACCAAATGGCGCTTGAAAATGATTATTTTCTAACTGATGACGCAACAATTGAGCTAAAAACAAGGCTGGAGAAAGAAAGAGTGGATGATACCTTTGGAAATGCTAGGACCGTTAAAAATATCATTTTAGATGCGATTTTTCAAAAAGGGGCAAAGGAAAATCATCATTTATTGGATTATACTATCTTAGAACGAGAAGATTTTCTTTTACCTTTTCTGGAGGATTCAAGGATCTATTCAAGTTCGCTTCATGATCTGATTGGATTAAACGAAGTGAAGGAAGAGGTCGAAACGCTGTTGTCCTTTGTGAAAATGCAGCAGCTAAGAAGGGAAAAGGGACTCCCAGTTGTTCCAGTGCAATTACATTCTGTTTTCACAGGAAACCCAGGAACAGGAAAAACGACCGTTGCCAAAATATACGCTGAGCAATTAAAGGAATATGGGATTTTAAAGAGAGGCCACTTGCTCGTTGTAAGCAGGGCGGATTTAGTCGCAGGGTATGTGGGGCAATCAGCCATTAAGACGAAAAAGAAAATTCGTGAAGCACTTGGAGGCGTCCTCTTTATCGATGAAGCTTATTCCTTATTTAATCATTCTTCCAGTGATTTTGGAAAAGAGGTTGTTGATACACTAGTTGATGAAATGACTAAACATAATGAGAATTTGGTAGTGATTCTAGCTGGCTATCCAAATGAAATGGAGCGATTATTAGAAAGTAATCCAGGGTTAAAATCACGGTTTAAGAAATTTTTCTATTTTCAGGATTATTCTCCTGAAGAGCTACTTGAAATTATGGTTAAGTATGCAGTTAAATTTCAATATACCCTTAATGACGAGGCAAAATCCTACATTCTTGAGCGATTAACCCAAATAAAGTTGTCTGGAAATGGTCGATTCGCAACGAATGTAATCGATGAAGCGATTCAAATCCAGGCTGTTCGAGTTTTACAGAATGATTTACCATTAGAGATGGAAGAAACGGCAAATATGATTGTGAAGGAAGATATGATCATGGCAATCAATAAAAGGAGAAAAGGAGAATAAGACAATGCTAGTAGCTGTAACAGATATTCAAGTGAGATATGCAGAAACCGATCAGATGGGGGTTGTCTATCATGCCAATTATCTAGTTTGGATGGAATTAGGAAGAACAAAAATAATTGAAGAATTAGGCTTTAATTATGCAGAATTGGAGAAGGACGGCATTATCTCACCAGTGATTGATATCCAAGCGAGCTACAAAAAGCCTGTTCGTTATGGGGAAATGGCCAAAGTCAAGACGTGGATTGAAGAATATGATGGCTTAAGAGTGACCTATGCCTATGAAATATTTACGGAAGATGGCAGTATTGCCGTTGAAGGAAAATCCGTTCACATTTGCGTGAAAAAGGATTCATTTAGACCAATCAAGTTTAAACGGGTCTATCCAGAATGGCATGAGGCTTACGAGAAAAATAAAAAACAACCAATTGAAGCTTAAATTTTTGGGGTGAGGCTTGTGGCATTCGGAATTAAAAGAGAAGATATCGACATGTGGAAGGCTCAAATCGACCGGGGGGATATCGCCTTTTTAACCCACTATTGGCTTGATGAGCGGTTTCCTGCATGCAAAACGGTTACAAAGGTAGGCTGTAAGGATATTGAGAAGCTAAAGCGATGGGGTAAGCAATATGGCTTAAGGCCAGAATGGATTGATTACCGTAAGGATGGCTATTCGCATTTTGATTTATTAGGAGAAAAACAAGAAGAAATCTTGAAAAAAGAAGGCCTCACACATCATATTTGGAAATAAAAAGGGATGACATGTTGCCATCCCCTTTTTATTACTTATTAAAAGAAATTTCTGGTTCGCCTATTTTTGAATTAAAATCAATCATAATATCGTGTCCATCAAAATACCATAAATCCGCATCTTCAATATAAAAAATAACTCCATTAACACTCGTTTGCACACCCATATTATGGGGTGTTTCAGTAGAGATTCCAAGTGAAAAGCCTTGATGAACGGTACTATGCCCCCCATAACGGGCAAAAAAACGAACGTAATCCCCATTCTTTAAATCCAGTTCCTCAATATACCAGTTTGCAGCTTCTTCTGTTATATGTATGTTCATTGAAGTACCCCTTTCCTGTTGAAACAATATCATTATATAGGATTCCCCATTCAAATGCGAAAGATAAAATCGCGGTTCTATGAAAGATATGGTAATGCTAACTAATCCAAAAAGGAATTTTTCCACTTAAAATCATCAGCACATTAAAGAGAGAATGAGCGATGATGGCAGGGATCAAGCTACGTGATTTTACCGTTAAAAAGGAAAGAATTAGACCCTCGATAGAGAAAAGAAGGCAAGCGACAATGGAATATCCTAATGAAAGATGGGTCAGTCCATAGCCGAGACAAGAAAAAATCATCGCAGAACGCTGATCCATAATGGATGATAAACGTGTTAACAAAATTCCGCGCCACAAACCTTCTTCCAATAGAGAGTTAATGAATGATAATAGAAGCACCATCGAAAATCCATAGAGATGCAGAGGTTCAGACAAATGGAGCAAGAAAGGAAGAAAGCACATTCCTATTATAAAGATGATAATGAAATAAAAGAATAGAAAATGAATCTTTCTCGCTTGAAAAGGTAAAGAAATTGCTTGGTTCCAATTTGTTTTAAAGGGGAAAATGGATATAGGACGCTTGAATTTTAGCGATAGTCCACCAATCATGAGGATGGGAAAAAACAAAAGCAAGCGACTCCCAATGATTTCCCACTCACGTGTCCATTGTAAGTTAAGAATGAGTCGATCTCCATATAAAAAAATAAATTGGCTAAAGATGTAGGCAAGGATGGTCCAAGAAAATAATCGGTTCTCTTCTAAAAAAAACGCAACAGAGAGCAGAAGGATTAATAATAGAATAAATAAGATATTATAGGCTTGAATTTGAAATAGGTAAATCAAGATGATAAAAAGAAATGCTAGAATATAGGATAAACCACGAATCGAAATTGAATGTGAGCGCACGACATAACCCCCTTGAAAACATGCCTTATTGTGATTTTACCATGTTTTTCTTAGATTTTCGTGTGGATCAACTTACGAAGGAATGATTGATGGAGGGATCCTAGAAGATAGAGATAAAAATCCTATGAAATTTAATCCATCATAGAAAGAACATAAATGAAAGAAGTCTTGCTTTCGGGAATGAAAGCAAGACTTCTTTCAAAAGGATTTCCTATAATTGAAAATGTTTGATGGATTCATGAAGTTCAATGGATAATTTTCGTAAATTTTCGGTTATCGTATAGACTTGTTGAACGGCATGTCGTGATTCTTCATTGGTACTTGTCACTTCTTGAATACCAGCTGATGTTTGTTGGGAGATTGCCACTACACTTTCTACTGAGCTTGAAATTGATTGACTACTGGAAGATAACAGCTCACTTGCGGCAGCTATTTCTTCAATGTCATTTGCTAAATGATCGATGAAGTGAATGATATTGTTAAAGCTTTTTTCTGTTTCTTTTGTCATACATGCGCCTTCAAAGGCAGATTCTCTTCCTTCATCAATATTAATAAGTGCTTGTGATGAGTCATTTTGAATCTCCGCGATTAAATCCGCGATTTTTTCAACAGATTGGCTGCTTTGCTCTGCTAATTTTTTTACCTCTTGTGCAACAACGGCAAATCCCCGACCATGTTCTCCCGCTCTAGCTGCTTCAATCGAGGCATTCAAGGATAGGAGATTCGTTTCTTCCGCAATCGAGTAAATTAAGGTTGTGATGTCATTAATCGCTTGTAGCTTTTGATCCAGTTTTTTCATGATATTGGATGACTCGACCGATTGGTCCACAATCAATCCCATCCGGTCGTTTAAGCGTTCCATGGAGGATTGCCCCTCAGCTGTAATAGATTTTGTATTTTTACCATGCTTAGCAATTTTTTCGATATTTTCCGTCATGGAGTCGATTGAACGAACATTTGTATCGACATGGGATGAAATATTCACCATATCCTGCGCTAATTGCTCAGAACCGCTTGCTAATTCTCCCATGGCAGTAGATACGGTTTCTGTTACATTGGAGGATATTTCTGCCTGGGAATTTAATAATTTTGAATCTTTATCAACCTCATCAATTAAATGCGCTATTTTATGGGTCATATCTCTTAAGGACTCTACCATATGATTAACAGATTGAAATAATTGACCCATTTCATCTTTCGATTTGATTTCCATCTTTTTCGAAAGATCCCCATTTGCAACCTTATGTAAGAAGTCAGAAAGCATCTTGATTGGATTAATGAAATATTTTGCAAAAAAGATACTGATAATGATTGAAATTATCAATAAAATAAGAACAATTCCTACTTGAATAAAGTTTAACTTTGAAAGCATCGCAGAGGAGCTTTTTTCTGCCTTTGATATTTGATGATGCATGTTTTTTGAAATAGTGGAGGAGAAGGACTTTACTTCCTCCTGTGTAATGACGGAATAGACGATCCAGCCAGTTTCTTTTTCTGTTTCACCGATATAGGTCACCTTATTAATATCTAAAAAAACCTTTCCATCTTTTTTCCCTTGATAGATGGGAAGAGAAGAGATATTACTGTGCTTGTCTATGAGTTTATGGTCTTTATAGGATAGTAATTCTCCGTTTTGAGTTGTAATGATGATATAACCGCTTGTTCCAACTTTTGTGTCAGCAAATTTTTCTGTTATTTTATCAATGGAAAGGTTTACGGCAAGTGCGCCATAGAATGAATTCCCTTTGAACACAGGAGTGGTTATGGTGATCATATTTTTTCCATTTATATTTTGATAGGGCTGTGAAATTTGAAATGCGCCTTTTTTAAGCTTTTTTGCAGCGATAAACCATGAACTTTGGTTGGATGAATTTAATGCTTCCTTTTGAGAAACAGAGATATAGTTCTTGCCATTTGACGTAAAATAAATATTTTCAATCGCTGTGTTATTTCGAGCCATCTCTTTAAATAGGCTTTTTAGTGTAGCCGAGTTATTCGAATCTAAATTTTGGAAAGTTTGAATCGTCATCAATTCACTCTTGGTACGAGTCAGTAAATCTTCAATTTGGATGATGACATTTTCGGTGCCATGGTAGGTGAGTGTTCCAGCATAATGCTCCGAAAAACCGCTTACATCTCTCTGCACATCAGAAGAAAGACCTGAAGTCAATTCTTCGTTGTTACCTGAAATCGAATGGACGGAAAAGTAGGTAAATAGAGTATTCACAATGATAATCATGATCATTGTTGAAAGTACACCAACAATGATTTTTGCTTTAATAGACATGAAACATCCCCCTTAAACGTGAAACAACTCAAAAAATCTATCTTAATTCCTATTATAAAAGAACTAATGTGTTCAACCTATCCTACTTTTGACTATTGTCTTACAATTTGTTTAAATATGGGGAAAATAAAGAAAGCTTTCATAAAGGAAGACAAAGACTACATGAAAAAAGTCCATGTCTCTGTCTAGCCTTATTTTAAATGGTGAGTCATATGATTCATGATTTCGTTATATTTTTCTGAGGCATTCATCAGACCATATGGGCCCGCATTTTTCAATGGAACGACACGGTATTGATCATGACTATGGGACACATAAGTAGGAAGGAAGGTAGGAGAATTAAGTGAGATGATTTTCCCTTCCTGACTCACTTTCTTGGTTATTTGTACACTTGCCATCCCCCCAATATCTTTATAGTCTCGGTCTTGTCCTGAAAGAAAATTTCCAAGTGAGTAAACCACTAATGCTTTTCTTCCATCTTTCGCCTTTATCCATGCCATTGGTTGCAGGACATGAGGATGATGCCCAAAGATGATATCCACTCCTTGATTGACGAGAAAGGAAGCTAATTGTTTTTGTTCTTTATTGGGAAATCGTTGATATTCAATGCCCCAGTGCACACTCATGACAACGACATCCGCTTTCTTTTTTGCTCTTTGAATTTCTTCTTTCATCTTCGTTTTATCAATGAGATTAACTAAGAAATCCTTTCCTTTTGGAATGGGAATCCCATTTGTTCCATATGTATAAGAGAGATAAGCAATTTTGATTCCATTGCTTGAGAGAATTTGTAAGGTATCATGGCTCTTTTGACTGGTATAGGTCCCGACATGGGGGAGATTTAGTTTATTTAAATAGTTTATGGATGTGATAAGCCCTTTTTCCCCACGATCGAGCGCATGATTGTTGGCTGTTGAAACAATATCAACACCTGAATCAATAAGGGCATTTCCTACTTGTTGAGGGCTGTTAAAGCAGGGGTAACTGGATAACCCTAGTTTAACCCCTCCAAGAATCGTTTCTTGATTCGCCAAGAGAATATCCGGTTTTTTCAATGAAGATTGGATCATTTGAAACATGGGATGAAAGTCATAACTGGATTTTATTTTTGCATTTTCGTAGACTCTATCATGAATGAGAATATCGCCAATTGCGGCTAATGTAGTTTGCACATTAAGCCCTTTAGCGCGAATGGCGAGATGTTTTTCTGCTTGAAGTTGAGAGGGCTTTTCTGAGAGGGGCTCTGAAGCTTTGTTCTTGTACATATTAAACAACAAAAAAAACGACAGAAAAAATAGAATATGTGCAAGGATCATTCCTCCAAGTAGTAGCTTGTTATGCTTCATCTGCTTGCTTCTCCTCCCAATGATTCGATGAAACTAAGAAAATTAACTTAATATCGATTCTAGTTTAATCGATTTTTCTCTCTATTTTCTATTGTTTTTCGATATTTTCTATAAATCGACATGAATATTATTGAGGTCACTTCATTTTTCTTCATGTTTCACCATATTTTTGGCGAAAAAATGACAATTCCAGGATTCCTCAAATGAGTCATAAAAGGAAAAACCTAGAATTGTCCCAATAAAAAAATCTATAGTAGTTTTCAGAAAACACGAAGTTGAAAGAATCTAATATGAAGTTCGATCAAATTCTTCAAAAAAATAAATTAATTCGTCAAAATTTTTTATCACTTTTGTAGCCTCAGCATTATCCGAGCATTCAGAAGAATATTTGACATACTCAAGAAAAAATTCATATTCACCGGTTGTATTTAAATCTTTGGAAAACTCATATTGTTCATTATGCGGTTGGAGTTTCTTCATGTTGAAATCCACCATCCTTCAATTCTTTAAGTGAGTAATGTCTCAAGTATATCAATATAAATTCAGAATATTCAATATAAATATTTGACAATTTCTTGAACATTTGACCATAGTGTGTCACATTTCATCAGGATTATGAACGATTTTCTTATTTAATGGGAATTTCACTACCCATTCCGTATAATTTCCAAGAAAACTTGAAACCTTGATTTCTCCGTTGTGATTATGGATAATCTCCCTACTAATAAATAAGCCAATTCCAGTACCGTTTGTTTTGGTAGAAAAATAAGGGGTAAAGAGTTGATCCATCATGCTATTGGACATTCCGCAGCCATTGTCTTTGATATAAATTGCCACCCAAGGATTCTCTACCTTTGTGCGAATGAAAATGTTTCCTTGCTGATTTTGAAGCTTTTTTGCATGGATGGCTTCGAATGCATTTTTGATGAGATTGATGAAGACCTGTTTCAGTTGGTTTTGATTTCCTTCTATGTCAGGATTTCCATTGCATAGCTCGGTTGTAATAGAAATATTTTTCAAACTTGCCTCTCCTTCATATAGAATCAACAGATCTTGCACCAATGCATTGATTTGAATGCTTTGTTTTTCAACGCTGGAAGCTTTATTGATGTTTAACCAATGTTCGAGTAAGTTATTTGTCCGGTCAAGCTCATGAATGGCCATCGTCGTATATTGGTTTAATTTTGGGTCTTTCCATTGAAGTTTTATGAGTTGCAGGAGTCCTCTTATCGTTGTAAGGGGATTTTTGATTTCATGTAAGAAGCTGCTATCCGTGAGATTTTGATTTTTTGATTGTTTCTGTGAATCATAAGAAGGGGATGTCGAATCGTTGTAACATGGATGCTTCACTTGTTGAATCGCGGTTGACTCCTTGTAAGCCTGTAAAATATGTGTATTTTGGATTTTATTCATCCTAACCATCCTTTTAAATAGTCCAATTTTTATTCGTGAGAATCATGTCTAATTTATAAGTATGGCGAAGGAGGTCAGAATATGATTCATTTTGTAAGGAATAAAAAAAATATAAGTTGAACGGGGTAAGGATCTGCTGATATTAAAGGTTCCAAATAGCTAAAACTTCGATAGTTGATAAAAAGGTTAGACGCCTCAATGCCATAACCTGACTTGATTTGTCTAACCTTTAGAAATTATATCCATTTGACTTTTGGCTCGGTTTTATTTTTGATCCGTTTAATATTTTCTCGATGTCGATAAATGACGAAGGAGACAAGAACTGCTACGATGATAATGAGTAGCGGATCCCAGTGGTAAAAGGAATAAACAATGGAATAAATAATGGCAATGATACCAGCAATAATAGATGAAAGGGATACATATTTGGATATGTATAAGCTAATAAAAAAACCAACAACGATGATAACAAACATGAGCGGAGCATAAAATAATAGCATGCCACCAGATGTGGCAACAGCTTTTCCACCTCGAAAGTTTGCAAAAATCGGATAAGTATGACCAAGAACGGCAAAGAGCCCCGCAATTAATTGTAGAAACTGAAGGTTTGGAACAAATATCGCTGGTAAGGCAGCTGCTAATGTCCCCTTTAGAATATCAGCAAGGGTGACAACAATGCCGGCTTTAATTCCGAGCGTCCGAAAAGTATTAGTTCCCCCTAAATTCCCACTACCATGCTCACGAATATCTGTCCCATAAAATACTTTTCCAATAATGAGACCGGAGGGAATCGATCCGAGTAGGTAGGCTATTATAAGAATGATGGCTATCTTTAACATAAAAATTTCTCCTTAAAAAGATTGATACGCTCTACTATTTTACCATGATATTTGAAAAACACCACGTGGAAATTGTCTATCTCGCAATACTCAAGAAATAAATATCTCTTTCCTTTTCATTTTTACCAGAAAAAAAAGTCCACTACTTGAAAATAAGCTGAATTAAGAGTTGAAAATGGGCTAAGGATTTGAATTCGGTCCATTTCGGGTAATTGAATGAAAAAAGAAGAGATCGAAAATAATAGGCAAAAACTTGTAACTGAAAATGGTTGCGGGTTGCTCAGTTGCCTTTCAAGTAGAAGTGATTGAAAATGCAGGGAAACCAAAAAAGAATTGAAATCAAAATCTCACAAAGAAGCGTTCAAGTTTCCTTGAACGCTTGAATGGAATAGTAAAACATCATACTCCACAAATGGACAAATAGATTTACTCGTTTTCTGGATGATCGGTGAGACTTCGTTCATTCAAATAGGTATAGATATTCGTCGGATACTCATATGATTGCAGGCTCATTTCTTCTTCTAAAGTAAATCGATATCTTCTTGAATTTCTTGTGAAAAAATCCTTTTGGAAGCTCATTCTTTTTTTCACTGATCCATCTCCTCCTTTTTCTAGCACCCCATTACTTGGTCTATTATTCCTAAGCATTGAGATTCTATTCTCCAACCAATTATAAATTTTTGGAAATAGAGAGGGGGATAAATCTGATAGGTATGAGAGTTGTATTAAAGATCTTTGCATTCTGTCCCCTTAAGAATTCATTAATTCCTTTTCATTTTAAAGGGAATTCGTTAGGATAGATGTGGGGAGGAAAAGAAATGACGCGAATTGAAACTTACAAAAAGAAATCCTTCGGTACAAAGCCCATCATTGTAGGGCTCACATTTGCTTTATTCTTGATTATTTCAAGTATTCTCTTACTCTTATATCCTTTTGCTTCAAGGGAAAAGGAAGCTTATTTCTCTGGAGAGTACCCGATTCTATTTGAAGGTAGTCAGCAGGGGAATGCGATTGTGGTGGGGCAAAGTGTCTATGTGCCCATCAAATTTATGAAAAAATACTTGGATGATAGCATCACATATGATGAACAATCAAAATCGGTGATTATCACGACAAAGGATAAAGTTGTCCAAATGCCTTCCAAGTCCTTAACCTATTTTGTTAATCAAAAATCCGTTAAACTGCAGTTTCCGCCAATACAAGATAAGAATGGTGATAAATATGTAGCATTAGAGCCAATATTAGACTACTATCCTATCAAATATAAGGTTCTATCAAATTCAAAGGCCATTTGGATTCAAAAAGATGGAGATACTTTACAAACAGCTAGTGTCTTTGACAAAAAAATCAATAAAGAAAAACTACGTCTTCGGACTGAACCTGGGATTCGTTCTCCGTATACGGCTCAATTGAATAATAATGAGAAGCTTTTTATTGAAGGGAAAAAGGACAAATATTATTACGTTCGAAAGTCTTCTGGCGAGGCTGGGTTTATTCCCCAAGACTATATTAAACGTTTAAATAAGGAAAAAATTTCTGTTAAACATGTACAGCCAAAGGTACAATTGCAGAAAATTGAAACACCAATTCATTTAACGTGGGAAGCAGTTTATTCCAAGAATCCAGATACCGATAAACTTCCCAAAATGCCTGGTGTTAATGTGGTTTCACCAACCTGGTTTAAGCTCGAGAGTTCAGATGGATCAATCCAAAATCTTGGATCTATCGCTTATGTTCAATGGGCAAAAAAGCAAAATTACCACGTATGGGGGTTATTTTCTAATGCATTTGATCCCGAGCTTACCCATGAGGCATTTCTAAATTTTGAGACAAGACAAAACATGATTCGTCAGCTCCTTATCTACAGCAAAATGTATCATCTTGATGGAATTAATATTGATATTGAAAATGTCAATGAGGAAGATGGTTCCTTAGTTACGCAATTTGTGCGTGAGGCAACGCCGTATTTTCATAAGGCTGGTTTAAATGTCTCAATGGATATTACTTTCATGGCAAGTGGTTCTACCTGGTCTTCTTTTTATCAACGAGATAAACTAGCAAAGGCTGTTGATTATCTTATCGTCATGGCTTATGATGAGCACTGGGGTTCATCCCCTGTTGCAGGGAGTGTTGCCAGTTTTCCTTGGGTGGAAAATAACCTGAAAAATCTTCTTGAAGTTGTGCCGCATCAAAAATTAATTCTTGGAGTTCCGCTCTATACAAGACTTTGGGCGGAAAAGGATAATGGAGACGTCTCATCAAAGGCTTTATCAATGGAAGATGTGAAAAAGTGGTTGAAGAAAAAGAAAGTGAAGCCAACCTATGATGAAAAAAGCGGTCAAAATTATGCAGAATATTATTCTAAAAAAGAAAAAACAACATATAAAATATGGCTTGAGGATGAGTTTTCTTTAGCAAAACGAGCCGAACTCGCAGAAAAATATCATCTCGTTGGAGTTGCGAGCTGGTCCCGATTCTTTGGAGATGAAACAGCGTGGACAGCACTTGATTTCAATAACAAGCAGGTTTCGAAAAAATAATCATGGTAAAAATAGTCGAGAAGGTCCTCGACTATTTTTTTGACCAAAAAAAGATGCATAATATTGTACAATGAATAGAAAATAAAGGTAAAATAAGAAAAAGTTGTGCAAATTAAGTGGCAAAAAAATTTGGATAAGGAGAGTGGGAAAATGACAATTGAAAATCCAAGCAGAGATGAAATACGTGATATATTAAAAAAGGCAAAGAGAATAGCAGTGGTAGGACTTAGTGGTAATCCTGAGCGTACGAGTTATATGGTATCAAAGGCGATGCAGGATGCAGGATATGAAATCATTCCAGTGAATCCTACGATTGATGAAGTTCTAGGACAGAAAGCAGTTGCCTCCCTGAAGGATATCGAAGGACATGTCGATATTGTGGATGTATTCCGCCGCTCTGAGCAATTACTAGAGGTTGCAAAGGAATTTCTTGAAATCGATGCAGATGTTTTTTGGGCACAGCAAGGGCTTATTAACGAAGAAGCCTATAAGCTTCTAAAAGATAAGGGATATACAGTTATTATGGATCGCTGTATTAAAGTAGAGCACGCTTTGACAAAATAAGATTTCTTAGGTAATATTTTAACTGGAATCGGGTGTGGCCCGGTTCTTTTTTTTGTCAAAAATATGAATTTGCACGTTTTTTCATGAACAAAAGTGGAGTAATTTTTCTAGTTTTGATTTGCCAAATCGAAAGAAATCGATACAATAATGCTTAGACGTCAAAAAATGTGATATGATGAAATGGAATTCCCGAATATTTGTTCTACTTGAAATTATCATTTGTTTTAAAGGATTTTTCTTCCTTTGAAACGAATACATATACGAATGTTACCGATTCGTATTTAAGAAGATCTGTTGTTTTGTCAGCAATGAAAGGGGTAAGGATATGGCTACTAATCAACCAGCTTTTGATTATAATGATGATGCCATACAAGTACTTGAAGGGCTAGAAGCTGTTAGAAAGCGACCTGGAATGTATATTGGAAGCACCGATGCAAGGGGACTTCATCACCTTGTTTATGAAATAGTCGATAACTCTGTTGACGAAGCGTTGGCGGGTTTCGGTGATATAATTATTGTCAAAATTCACAAGGATAACTCCATTAGCGTTCAGGATAAAGGACGCGGGATGCCAACCGGAATACATAAGATGGGAAAACCTACTCCGGAAGTCATCTTTACGATTCTCCACGCAGGTGGAAAATTTGGACAAGGCGGCTATAAGACAAGCGGCGGTTTACATGGTGTAGGTGCATCTGTTGTAAACGCACTATCTGAATGGCTTGTTGTTCGGATCAAGCGTGATGGATATGTGTATGAACAACGATTTGAAAATGGCGGAAAGCCAGTGACAACACTTGAAAAGGTTGGAAAAACCAATCAGACAGGAACCACGATTCACTTTAAGCCGGATCCAACGATTTTTTCCACTACCACTTATAATTACGAAACCCTATGTGAGCGTCTTCGCGAATCCGCCTTTTTATTAAAAGGAATGAAAATAGAAATCATTGATGATCGTAATGACACACATGATATTTTTTATTATGAAAATGGGATTGAAGCATTTGTGGAATATTTAAACGGGGAAAAGGATGTGCTTCACCCTGTTGTAAACTTTGAAGGAACGCAAAACGAAATTGAAGTAGATTTTGCTTTCCAATTTAATGATGGCTATTCTGAAAATGTTCTTTCCTTTGTAAATAATGTTCGTACGAAGGATGGAGGGACCCATGAAGCGGGTGCGAGAACTGCGATGACACGGGTATTTAATGAATACGCCCGGAAAGTCGGCTTATTAAAAGAAAAGGACAAAAATCTAGAGGGTGCCGATATTCGCGAAGGATTTTCAGCTGTTATTTCGGTTCGTGTGCCGGAAGGATTGCTCCAATTTGAAGGACAAACGAAAGGAAAGCTTGGAACAAGTGAAGCACGTTCTTCTGTAGATGCTGTTGTTTCTGAGCATTTGTCCTACTTTTTAGAAGAAAACCCAGATATTAGTTCGTTATTGATCAAGAAAACCATTAAAGCCAATCAAGCCCGTGAAGCCGCTAGAAAAGCGAGAGAAGAGGCTCGCAGCGGGAAGAAAAAGAAACGTGGAGAAACGGTTCTATCCGGTAAATTAACCCCTGCTCAATCGAAGAACCCAGAGAAAAATGAATTATATCTTGTCGAGGGGGATTCAGCAGGTGGCTCTGCCAAACAAGGGCGTGATCGCCGTTTCCAAGCGGTGCTTCCTCTTCGTGGCAAGGTAATTAATACTGAAAAGGCAAAACTTCAGGACATCTTCAAAAATGAAGAAATCAACACGATTATCCATGCCATTGGCGCGGGTGTTGGAACGGACTTTAATGTTGCGGATTCCAACTATGATAAAGTCATTATCATGACAGATGCTGATACGGATGGTGCTCATATTCAAGTCCTGCTTTTAACCTTCTTCTATCGTTATATGAAGCCGCTTGTTGAGGAAGGAAAGGTTTATATCGCGTTGCCGCCACTCTATAAGGTCAGCAAGGGTTCAGGGAAAAAGGAAATTATTGAATACGCCTGGGGTGATGAAGAGCTACAAGGTGCCATTAAAAAGGTTGGTAAAGGCTATATCATTCAACGTTATAAAGGACTAGGAGAAATGAATGCGGATCAGCTTTGGGAGACGACAATGAATCCTGAAACGAGAACCTTAATTCGGGTTCGAATTGATGATCTTGCAAGAGCGGAACGCAGAGTGACAACCTTAATGGGTGATAAAGTCGAACCACGGAGAAAATGGATTGAATCCCATGTAGACTTCGGACTTGAAGAAGAAGGTAGTATTTTAGAAAATGAAAATGTTTCGGTCATTGAGGAGGTTGAACAACCATGAGTTTTGTAGAAAAGTATCGCGACCTTCCTCTTGAGGATGTTCTAGGCGACCGATTTGGAAGATACAGTAAATATATTATCCAGGACCGGGCATTACCTGATGCTCGGGATGGCTTAAAGCCTGTACAACGAAGAATTCTTTATGCGATGCATGTAGAAGGAAATACACATGAGAAGGCATTCCGCAAATCTGCGAAAACCGTTGGAAATGTTATTGGTAATTATCATCCTCATGGGGATTCTTCTGTTTATGAGGCGATGGTGCGCTTAAGTCAGGACTGGAAGGTGCGCAATTACCTCGTTGAAATGCACGGTAATAATGGAAGTATTGATGGAGACCCACCTGCTGCGATGCGTTATACAGAGGCTAGACTTTCCGCTATCGCTTCTGAGCTTTTAAGAGATATTGAAAAGAGAACTGTTGAATTTATTCCAAACTTTGATGATACAACGAATGAACCAACCGTACTGCCTGCCATGTTTCCGAATTTGTTGGTGAATGGGTCTACTGGGATTTCTGCGGGTTATGCAACGGACATCCCCCCTCATCACCTAGGTGAAGCTATTGATGGTGTCATCATGCGAATGGATTACCCTGATTGTACAGTCGATGATTTAATGACTGTGATTAAAGGGCCTGATTTTCCTACAGGGGGAATTATCCAAGGCGTAGACGGAATTAAAAAAGCTTATGAAACTGGAAAAGGGAAGATTATTGTTCGCGCAAAAACGGAGATTGAAACGATTCGTGGTGGAAAACAACAAATCGTTATCACAGAAATTCCTTATGAAGTTAATAAGGCTAATTTAGTGAAAAAGATTGACGAGTTTCGTTTAGATCGTAAGGTAGAAGGAATTGCAGAGGTTCGTGACGAAACGGATCGTACTGGTTTGCGTGTCGTAATCGAATTGAAGAAGGACGCGGATAGTGAAGGCGTACTAAACTATTTATTTAAAAATAGTGATCTTCAAGTCGCTTTTAATTTTAATATGGTGGCAATTTATGATCGGCGTCCAAAATTAATGGGACTTCGTGATTTACTAGACGCATATATTGACCATCAGAAAGATGTAGTTACCAAAAGATCGCAGTTTGACCTCCAAAAAGCAAAGGAACGTCAGCATATTGTTGAAGGGTTAATGAAGGCCCTTTCGATTTTGGATGAAGTCATTGCAACGATTCGAGCTTCAAAAGATAAAAGAGATGCAAAGGATAATTTAATCGCAAAATTCGCATTTACGGAAGCACAATCAGAAGCCATTGTTTCTTTACAGCTATATCGCTTAACAAATACCGATATTACGGCTTTACGAGCAGAAGCTGAAGAATTGACGAAGAAAATTGGGGAACTTACAGCGATTTTAGAAAGTGAGAAAAAGCTTTTTTCAGTCATAAAAAAAGAATTAAAAGATGTAAAAAAAAGGTTTGTTGATAATCGACGCTCGGTTATTAAAGATAAAATTGAAGAATTAAAGATCAATCTTGAGGTATTAATTGCGAGTGAAGATGTGATTGTGACCGTAACAAAAGAAGGATATGTGAAGAGAACGAGTCAACGTTCTTTTGCTGCCTCCAATGGCCAGGATTTTGGCATGAAGGACTCGGATCGCATTCTTGCGCAATTAAATATGAATACAACCGATGTGCTATTGATTTTTACCAACAAAGGCAATTATCTATATTGTCCAGTTCATGAACTTCCAGATATTCGTTGGAAGGATCTTGGACAGCATATTGCCAATATCATACCGATTGATCGTGATGAATCAATTATCAAAGTAATTCCAATTACTGATTTTGAACAAGATGCCTTCTTCCTTTTTGTCACGAAAAATGGAATGGTGAAGAAATCGGAACTAAAATTTTATAAGGCGCAGCGCTATTCAAAGCCGCTTGTCGCCATTAATTTAAAAGATGATGATAAAGTAATCGATGTGCACGTAACGGATGGTTCAAAACAAATACTTTTAGCAACCCATCTTGGTTATGGGCTTCGTTTCCATGAGGAGGAAGTCAACATTGTCGGTGCTCGAGCTGCTGGGGTAAAGGGAATCAATCTAAAGACTGGAGACTTTGTCATTGCTGGCAGTACCATCGATAATGAAAAAGGACATTATGTTGTGATTGCGACACAGCGTGGAGCCGTTAAGAAAATGAAATTAGAGGAATTCGAATTAACTTCTCGAGCGAAACGGGGTGTGGTGATGCTAAGAGAGCTTAAAAATCACCCACATCACGTGATTGGTTTTGTCCTAGCGACGAATCTTGACGAAATATGGATGGAAACGGAAAAAGGTATTTCTGAAAAAATCATGGCAGCGGATCTTCGTGTAAATGATCGATATTCGAATGGATCTTTCCTCATTGATGAATCTGAAAGTGGCGAAACAATTACAATTTGGAAAACGGTGATTGAACAAGAAAGAACAGGCGAACAATCTAATTCTTAATATTTAAATACATTAAACGGTAGTGAATGGTTAATTTTAGTGAACCATTTACTACCGTTTTTTCAGTTTCATTGAACTGTCTGATGAAATTGTCTTCGATTTTATTGAAGGAGAAATAAAATACCCATCATGCATGTTTTTTCCAAACTTGGTTAAAATAACTCCAAGTTTATCCCACTCTTAACGGACAGTAAGATTCCCACTTCAAGATTCTGAGAATACGAAGAAGATAACTGGGAGATCAACTGTCCGTAAAGGTCCGATAAGTTCAACTAACCATCAGTGGGGGATAAATGGCAGACTTAAAAGCGCGATGTTAATCGCAACGTCTGCACTAGCACGTCCTGTGCGTCGAAAACCCCCACTGATGGAAGTTTCACTTTATAAAAAGCAAGGGGAGTTTATTGTGAAAAAAGAAGCATTATATGCCTTTATCGCTATATTCTTCATGTCTATGAGTGTCATAACGGTGGCTTCAGCTGTTCAAAATACTGAAGAAACAATGATGCTCTCGAAGGATGTGAAGGACGTAACTGGTGACGGAATGAAGGAAACTATTTTTGTGATGGGAATCCCTTTTGATGAAGGGTCAAATTTTTTAAAGAAAATTTGGATTAAGATTGTTGCTCCAAATAAAGAAAGCTATACGATCCCAGTTGAAGGAGGATATGAACCAAAGGTTACGTATCGAGACCTTAATCATGATGGTGTTAAAGACCTATTTATTTCTGTAGCCACAGGTGGGAGCGGTGGCTTATCCAATTATTATTTGTACACGTTAAAGGATTACCAATTGACGAACCTAACGACTCCATCCCCACTCACGTTAACGGGGCAATTTCTGGATAATTATAAAGCAACGTTGCGAATTGAAAATATAGGAAAATCCTATACATTTGATTTAAAAAATAGAGCGAAGGAATATGAAAGATTAGGGCTATACCAAAACGGGAAGCTCAATGAACCGACTGAATTAATGATTCTATCCTATGGTTTATTGCAACCAGTTCGTGTCAAAGGGAATCAGTATGGATTAAAAGGAGTTCAACGGTTTAGTGGAGCTTATAATGCGGATACCCTTGGATATGTGGATTCAACTTGGTTTTATGAAGATGGGAAATGGAAATTAATAAAAACAACAGTGAAACAAACGGATAAACGGAAAAGAATGTAGGTAATTGACACGTTTTTAAGTCTTCAGAATAAAATATGATAAGCGAAAACTAGGAGGGACGCTTATCATGGATAAGATGCATTTTGATAAATTAAGTGTCACTTACTTGCCTCCTGCAACTGCATCAAGACCAGTGGATGGGAGGAAATACACATTAACCCATTCAGACTCTACAGGAGAATTGTATTTAAGCATAGGAAATAGCTATGCAATTAGTTCCATAAATAAAAGCTTTCGAGATGAAGTAAAAGCTGAATGGGTGACTCATTTAGGACAATATATTTTGAATGGGACGGTATATGTTAGCGGTGGTGAATTTGATGAAGAACATGCAAAACAGAGGTTTATCATTTTTCAAAATGAGCTCAACCAAACCTTAGCTGCTATTGTATTTGGGGACCGCAGCTTCTATTTGAATTATCCTTGGTTTCTTGATTCACCAATCTTCATCCATTTTGAATCCAACTTTCCACAATATAAACAAGTTCATTATTATGGAACTCCACGTCAGTATTTAACGTTAGCGATGAAAAATACTAATCAAGCACAGGTTTGAGACCTGTGTTCTTTTATTTGTTGAAAGCATTTTGAATAAAAACCGTATTGACTTTGTTTATGTCTAAGATTCTTTTTAAAATCATGATACATATTACAAAGTGATGAAAATTATTCTATTAAAACAAATCCGCCATAGGTTTTTCAAGAAAAATGCATTATTTTTCCCCAAGGTTTATCCACTTAGATAAAAAAACAAGGGAGCAATAAATATGCTCCCTTGTTTTAATATTTAAAACCGCGTTCGAAATGATTCATATCCGTTAATTCGAGAATATATTGATAATTATAAATGCTACGCTTGATTGAATCATGATCTTCAACTGTTAATTGGTTGTTTTCTAATTTTTTGTTTAAATCCTGGATCTTTGCTGTTAATTGACTTTTCACCTCAAAGTAATCCATATTCAAAACCCCTTCTTGATCATATTTTCTCATTATTCTATTTTTATCATAAGCAAAATCAGGGAAAATATTTGCTGATTTCTTTTCAAAAAGGTGAACAAAAATAGACTAAATAATGACAAATGTAGAATATTACCCTAAATGAAATTTAAAATATTTTTTATCTTAATTAAGTTGTTTTATTGGTTAAATGAAAATATTCTGCAAATATATTCGTATACTTTAGGGGGAGTATAGGGGAATAATAGTGATCAATCAAAAATTAATATTCACGAGAATATGAACAGGGGTATTATACATCAAAAAGAAGAAATATGAAAAGGAGTCCTAATATCAACAAACAAATGAATCAGGAGAATGGCAAAAAATCAAAATGTCCGTTTCGTAGAAAATAGTTGACACCTTTTTTTATTTTGAATAACATATACCTATACGGGTATATGTATAAAACAATTTGTTAAAGGAGGTGTGTTTCTTGGAATATATAAACTATATCGTTATTTTGATTTTCCTTTCGTTCATCCTGATGAGATTTCTTCCAACAAAAGGGGTTCGAAATATTTCAGCTGCAGATTTGAAGAATGAATTAAAGGATCGTTCCAATAAGCAATTTGTTGATGTTCGCACACCAGGAGAGTTTAAAGGAAATCACATTCGAGGGTTCAAAAATATCCCACTGCACCAATTATCCAATAAGGCGAACGAGCTCACTAAAGAACAAGAAATCATTGTCATATGCCAAAGTGGGATGAGGAGTCAAAAGGCAAGTAAAATATTAAAGAAAATGGGCTTTTCAAAGGTGACAAATGTGAAAGGTGGCATGAATGCCTGGTCTTAAAATATTGATAAATTTTATTAAGTGGGAGAAATGAAAATGAATTCTATAACTGTGTATACTACTACTCGCTGTCCATACTGTACGATGTTGAAAAATTTCCTTTTAGATCAAAATATTCCTTTTAAGGAAATAAACGTTGAACAGAATCCGCATTTGATGGAAAAACTGGTGAGAATGACAGGTCAAATGGGTGTTCCGCAATCTGAAGTAAATGGAAAATGGATTGTTGGTTATGATCCAAATAGCATTATGAGAGAAATAAAAGGATAAAAATCCTTGACGATAATTTTTATTGAACTGGTTGTAAATCAACCAGTTTTTTCTTTTTTTAACCTAGTGGAGGCATATTATTTCAAATACAAAATTGGTTTTTTAATAAGAAGCGTAGCGGGAGAATTTGAATAGAGTCAAAAAATGAAATTTTAGTGAATAAATGTGTGATCATTCCATGGATATTTAAAGAAAAGCTTGGATATGAGAATATAAAGGATTATATTAATTAATATGTCTTGGGGAAAGTTCAAGATTTGAGAGACTGTAAACTTTCTGAGGTTCAATCAGAAATCCAATAACCAACGATTTTTTCTATTTCTTTAAATAGTCTAGGAGGAAAATAGATGATCATAACAGATGAAGCGAAACAACTTTTGAAAGTATTCTTAAAGGAAGAAGGAGCAGATGGCCTTCGTTTAACGTTGGTTGAAGGCTGCTGTGGTCCTAAAATTGGGCTAACCTTTGACGCACCAATGGAAATGGATACCATTGAAACAATCAATGGGATTCAAGTAGCGATTGATCGGCAAGTTGAGGATACAGACGAATTAACATTAGATCAGGAAGAAAATGCAGATGGAGTCGGTTTAGTCTTAATTGGTGCATGTAACTGTAGTGAATAATAGAATTGCTTGTAAAAACCTTTGCAAATTTATTTAAGCAAAGGTTTTTCATTTTATTGATGCCAGCAATTTTTGGGTATCATAATGGGAAGGAACACAAGGAGATTTCAATAAAAATGTTTAAATATTTCTTCCTCATATGATATACTAGCACTAGCACTTAGCAGAATAAAGAATGTTATTGGAGGAGTCTGTCACTGAGGGATTTTTATGTCCCTTTTTGGCAGGCTCTTTTTTATTTTCTTCATGATGAGGACATATAACAACAATAGGAGTGATAAAGTTTGAGCACTGAGGCCTTACTTGCAATTGGAATTTTTATAATTACGTATGGGTTAATCATTTCAGAAAAGATTCATCGCACGATAGTGGCCATGATCGGTGGAGGTCTTGTTGTCTTTTTGGGGATTGTCGGACAAGAAACCGCATTGGAGCATATCGACTTTAATACTCTTGGTTTATTAATTGGAATGATGATTATCGTGAGTATTACAGCTGAAACGGGAGTATTTAAGTTCATTGCCATTTGGTCTGCCAAAAAGGTAAAAGGAAAACCACTATATATTCTTGTGGCTCTATCACTCATTACAGCTGTCGGCTCTGCTTTTTTAGATAATGTGACTACTGTTTTATTAATAGTACCTATCACATTTAGTATCACAAGACAATTAAATATTCCGCCAGTCCCATTTCTAATTTCGGAAATATTAATGTCCAATATTGGGGGAACTGCAACTATGATTGGGGATCCACCAAATATAATGATTGGCAGTGCAGTTAGCAGTCTTACATTTGGAATGTTTATTACCAATTTAGCACCTATCATCATTGTCATTATGATTTTAACTATCCTCATATTAATTGGAATGTATCGAAAAAAATTAATGATTGATGACGAAACACGTCAAAGAATTTTGGAATTAAATGAAAAAGATGAAATCAATAATGTCTCCTTAATGATCAAATCCTTAACCATCATGTTTTTAACCATTGTCGGGTTCTTTATTCATCAAATCATTGGGGTTGAATCTGCGACCATCGCATTAATTGCTGCCTTTATTTTATTATTATTATCTGGTGAAAGCTATTTAGAGAAATCATTAGAGAAAGTGGAATGGACGACCATCTTTTTCTTTGTTGGATTATTTGTTCTTGTTTCTGGATTGGAAGAAACAGGGGTTATTGAGTCCTTAGCTTCACTTGTAATTGATTTAACAGGAGGAGACAAAATGGCAAGCTCCTTTCTAGTTTTATGGTTTAGTGCGATTGCTTCAGCATTTGTCGATAATATTCCATTTGTCGCAACGATGATCCCTCTTATAAAAGATATGGGGGAACTAGGGATACAAAATTTAGAACCCTTGTGGTGGAGTTTATCACTTGGTGCATGTTTGGGAGGAAACGGAACCTTAATTGGTGCCAGCGCTAACTTGATTGTCGCGGGTCTTGCGGGGAAAGAGGGATACAAAATATCGTTTATCAGGTATTTTATTGTTGGATTTCCGTTAATGCTCTTGTCGATTGTGATATCGATGGCATATATTTATTTTAGATACCTATAAAGGAGGTACACCAATGGAACACCTTCATTATGTAGTGGAAACAGATAAAATTGAGTTAAAGGAAAATAAAAGAGATGATGATATTGAGTTTATCATTACATATCAATCACCAGAAGTTCATCATGCAATACATCAAATAAGACAGTTTTTTGAAAGCGATGATTATTATACTGATATTCTCTTCTATACGTTTAAGGACTATGTTCAAATTATTGTCAAAAGGGATTCATATTTAACTTTTATTCTTGGTCTATTTAAATGGAACCTTTTGAGCAAGGTAGAGTGGAAGGAATAATGAATATTTGAAAATTAAGAGCTGCACATGAGGCAGCTTCTTTTGATTCAATCTTTAAAGAAGGTTGTTCATTGAATCTTGAAAAACGAATTAAAATGGAAATATTATGAAATTATTTTATCATAGCAAGCTTTTCAAATATCAAATATGAAGCTCTTGCATATGTGGATGGAAAAATCTTCTCAAATAAAAAATAGGGTTCATTTAATGAATTATCAAATAAAGTTCACTAATAAAAAGATTTATCATAATTCAAAACCACTACGTGTGAATTTAATCACAAACTTTTCATCTCATTTCGTTAAAATAATAGTGTAAAGCGAAATTGTTATTTTAACTGGAGGAGAATTAAATGGGAAATAGGAAATTAGTTTATATCCTTTTTACTAGTTTCATCATATTAAGTTCATTCTTTATTATAAATATAATAATAGACAAAACCGCTAAGGGAGAAGATAAATCAAATGAATTGTCACAGGTTCTTGATCCACACAAAGATGTAAATCAAAAACCTACACCTGTAAAAATTAATCGTATTGGTAAACATGAGGTCAATATTGAAATGACCGCTCAAATTACCGATATCGAAATAAATAAGAACGAGAACTATAAAGCATGGACATTTAACGGTCAGGCGCCAGGACCTATTATTGTTTTGCAACAAGGAGATAAAATCCATTTTACTTTAAAAAATATGGATCCAACTATGCCGCACAGTATGGATATCCATGCGGTTCATGCGTCCCCATCAAGGGATTTTGTTGATGTCATGCCAAGTAAAAGTGGTCATTTCACGTATACGGCTAATAATCCTGGTGTGTTTATGTACCATTGTGGAACAAACCCTGTCCTAATGCATATTGCTAATGGGATGCATGGAATGATCATTGTAAAACCAACAACGGGTTATCCAACTGATTCTCAAGTAGATCGTGAGTATGTAATCATCCAAAATGAATGGTACAAGCAAAATGATCTCAAAGATATGATGAATAGCAAACCAAAATATGTGGTGTTCTCCACGAAAGCTTTAAAAGATGGGGATTTGAATACAAATGGGTCAGTTGGTGCTTTAGTGAACCATCCTCTTTTAGCTAAAGTAGGAGAAAAAGTTCGATTCTATATTTTAAATGTGGGTCCAAATGAAACCTCTAGTTTTCATGTAGTCGGAACACAATTTGATGATGTCTATTTAGATGGGAATCCATTTAATCATTTAAAAGGGATGCAAACCGTCTTACTTCCAGCTAGTGGGAGTGCTGTAGTGGAATTTACGGTAAAAGAAGAAGGAAGCTATCCTTTTGTCAATCACCAATTTAACGATGCGGCTAAAGGTGCAAGTGGGGTTCTTCAGGTGACAAAAGATGGAAAAGATGAAGGAAGTATGATCATGTCGCATTAATGGAAACAACAAAATTTGGTTTATAGATGGAGTAATTATGAATGGGAGGTACCAATCGATTGATTTGGTACCTCTTTTTATCGATGTTCTCATTTTGATAGATGAATAAAGCCTATGGTGATTAAAAAAGAAGCCAATGTAAAAGCTATTGTTAAAAAAGGAAAGTAGTGTTTGGGGTGTTCCATAAGCTTTGGGCTGCTGCCAATATAATATTATTGTTTGGATCGATTATTTTCATTTGGATATTTCAACCACATATAAATACATTAACGGTTATAAGCCAATTTCTTGCGCAGATCGCTATCATTTTATTTATCGTGAATTTGAATATGTACTTTCTCTTTTTACTCATAAGAAAAACGAAGCAAAGGACGATGAAAATCCGACTTGCAACATTCTCGCGTTATTTGATGAAATGGCATATAAAGATTGCCATTTCATCTGCTCTTCTTATTGCAGGTCATGTCATCATTAATTTTATGAAACTGGGAAGAATCATCGGATATGACCATATCAAAATGATGATGGGGTATATGGCCTTTATCCTTCTTCAGGTTACTCTAATTGCTGGATACTTACGGCATAAAAAGGCATCAGGATTCCGAAAAGAGTTTCACCGTGTAACTGCGATGGTATTTACTGTTATCTTTTTGATTCATCTGCTTATTCCTTTATAAATCATATTATTATTTCTGAATAATAATTTCCACCAATAGGGGAACGAAATTAATGAAAAGGTTCTCCCCTCAGGATTTTATCAATGGCAGTGCATGGGTGAAAAAAGTAGAAGGAACAACAAATAAATGACGGGGAAATTTAAAACTAGAAAAGGCTGCCAATAAGTCAGCTATGTCGAGATATGGTTTGGCATAGGGAATACATTTACGAAAGAATTGATCTAGGTCAATTTCTTTAGAGCAATATTCATCTATGATTTATTGGTAATCCTTTTAGTTATGAGGCATTGATGGCTACCTGTTTTGATTACAATTTTATATCGTCTAGAGTCATATCGTGGAGGCGTTTATTTTGAACCAAATGTTGAAAAATAAATTACGGTTTCTCCCCGAGCGTCCTGGCTGCTATTTAATGAAAGACAGTCAAGGTAAAGTGATTTATGTTGGAAAAGCAAAGAAATTAAAAAATCGTGTTCGTTCCTATTTTATGGGAACACTTGATGATAAAACAACAAGGCTAGTGAAACAGATTACAGATTTTGAAATTATTTTGACTTCATCAAATTTAGAAGCATTGGTTCTTGAAATGAACTTAATTAAAAGATACACCCCAAAATATAATATCATGCTAAAGGATGATAAAACCTATCCATATATCAAAATTACATCCGAACGGCACCCTCAACTGATCATTACACGCAAAGTCACGAGAGATCGAGGGAAATACTTTGGACCTTTTCCAAACGTTCAGGCTGCTTTTGAAATGAAAAAATATCTAGAACAACTCTATCCACTAAGGAAATGTCCACTTTCAACGGATCATGCATGCTTATATTATCAGCTCGGCAGGTGCATTGGCTCTTGTGTCAGGGAAGTTAGTGAAGAGGAATACCAACAGGCTATTCAACACATTATTCGTTTCTTCCATGGCGGATACAAGCAAGTGATAAAGGATTTGAAAAGAAAAATGCTAGAATCCTCCAATCGTTTGGATTTTGAAAAGGCAGAAATATACAAAAAGCAAATTTCTTATATAAAGGCAACGATGGAGAAACAAAATATCCTAACTTTAAATGGCATTGATCAGGATGTTTTTGGGGTATATTTTCAACAGGGATGGGTTTGTATACAGGTATTTTATATAAGACAAGGGAAAATGATTGATAGAAATGTCTCCATTTTTCGGTCCTTTGACGAACCGGAATCAATCTTTCTGAACTATCTCGAACAGTATTATGCAACAAAGAGGGAAATTAGACCTGAAGAAATTCTATTGCCTGAATCAGTGACAATAGATTTAGTTCAAAAACGTATTCAAATGCAAGTTCCAATCATTCAACCAAAACGTGGCAAAAAGAAAGAATTGGTGAATTTAGCCTGTAGAAATGCCCAGATTTCATTACAAGAAAAGCTTACTTTAAAGGAATTTGAGCTAGCGAGCACTAATGAGATTTTTGGTAAACAAGAGCAATAAATAGCCATTCTATTAATATCCGGGAGGGAGGTGTCTGCTTGTTAGATTGTTTAAATCCAAATGGTTTTAGCGAGTCAAAAACTCATCCAGGAAAATTAATGGAACAGTATATTGAATCAGGTTCCTACAAACAGTTAAAAGAGCTCTCGTTCGAACATGATGAGCTACATAAGAGAATTTCTGCTTATTTCATGGAACATGAAGCTAAAAGGCATGAAATCGGTTATAACTTAGTAGCAAAATTTGTGACACGGAATGTATTTCAATATGATTATGTGGGGTTAAATGAATATTTATATGATCTTGGCCTTTTACAGAAGGTCACAAAAATTTCAGGCAAATGTATAAAGCAGTACGATCTATTAGATTTATTTGATGCTTTTGGCTCTGAGCCTGAATACTACATCAAGCCTTCTCTTAATAAAGCAGGCAGAGAAATGGTACAAGTGGAGCCCCCCACTGATTTCCCTTTTACTTTGGAGGAAGCAGCGAAGAAAAAAAGAGAGAACATAGAACGTTTAAAGCCCGCAAAGTTCGATTATCAAATTTTAAAAAAACAATTACTAAAATGCGGGCAACTTATAAGTGAGCAAGTGGTGAAACATAAATATGGATCTATTTCTCGATTGCAAAAGCCTTGCCATTATGATGTCAGTCAAATAACAGATCATCATTAATAGAATTCGGTAAACCGAAAATGGAGCAATTAGACTTTTACATGGTAAGAGGGTTTATTTCTAAAAGTGAAGTAGACTCCTTTAGAGAACTAACAGATATAAAACTAGAATTTGTCATTCTGGATATAGCTGAAGAAGCCGCTATGTTAAGCAATCTTTATCAGAAGAAAATGAACCGCTTCATGGAGTAAGCAATAAGCGTACTTCGGTCTCCATATACAAGAGTTTAAAAAATCAGGTGATAGGATGAAAAAGCTTTCCGATATTTTTGAAAAAAGAGGACTCGCTTTAGAAAGGGAATTGGTTAAGGTAGAAAAATGTCAGAACTGTGATAAAGAATTAAAGACATTTAGAATGCAAATAATCGGGGGTTCCAGAAATGGAGAGTGGGCTACTGTTACGGAAGAATGCGATTGTATTCTAGCTCAACAGGTGTTAGAAGCAGTGAATCGAACAAAGTTAAAATTCTTTAGAGAGCTCTCAATTCTTAATCAATCTATTAAACAGGCTACATTGGAAAATTATATTCCAAATCACGAATCCCAAATTATAGCTATTAAAAAAGCAATTGAATTTATTGAAAAGGTATCGAAAAATAAACAAGCCCGAATGATTTATTATGGAGAATCCGGGCTTGGAAAATCTCATTTAGCCGTAGGTATCGAAAAATTATTAGAGGATAAGTTTTATAAAACGGCCCTGTTTTTAGAAGTACCTACATTAAAACAAATGGTAAAGGCTTCTTGGACGAAAGACAGCAATTATTCCGAGTTGGAACTTATGAAGGCTGTTTCTGAAGCGGATTTATTAATACTTGATGATGTAGGGGCAGAAGGAATTACGCCTTGGACAAAGGAATTGCTATTTACAATTCTGAATTTAAGATTATCCAAAAGCTTATTAGTAACAACAAATCTGTCACTTTCTGAAATCTATATGGAATACGGTCCGAAAATAACTGATCGAATCCTCGAAAATATGTCTAAACAAGACATGTTAAAAGTAGAAGGAAACCAAAGCTATCGATTAAAAAATTTTTAGCTGATAACTTTTTGGCACGAAAAAAAAACATCTTATTTTGCTATTAAAGTGTTCATTAAACAAATAATCAAGAAAAAGCATCCGTAAAGGGTGCTTATTTTTGTTTTTCTCATTTTTCTATTCTCTATAAATGAAGTCATATAAAAGTTACTGTTTTCTAAAAAAATATGAAAAAATTTGACCTAGGTCAAATAATAATGAGAATCATTCTCATATAATGATAAGGAATAAAACATCTTGATGTTTTAAAAATTGACCACTATTCATTTCTGATGGTTAGTTAGACAAAGGAGTTGAAAACAATTAGAAGTATGATGACTAAAAAAAATCCTCAAAAAGATGAAGAGTCAATGAAGAATATAGAGGTTTGGGAAGATCTTGTTAGTATCAGAGATTTGGTGTTGTCATTACTGATTAATACTATCACTACATTAGGCTGTTACTTTCTTGCACCTAATGAACCTCCAAAACCATTATTTTTTGGTCTATCGGGGGCAATCATCGGGTTTATTATAACCAGCTTCATCATTAATCCAAAAAGAAAATTACAAGAAATAGAGAGTGAGGAATAGGCTTGGATCCGGTTATTATTATTCAAATGATTGCAGCTGCCATCATTGCTGCAGTCCTATACACCATTATCGGAGTTGCACCAGGAACGGATGAAACGGCCGTCATAGCTCCGGTCACATTAGTCCTTGTATTATCCGGCTTGCAACCAATTGTCATCATGTCCTTTTTCATGTCTGCGATTGTGGCCCATAAATTAACTGATTCTATCCCTGTTGCAACAGCGGGAATTCCAGGTGGAGTCATGGCAACCCCGATGGTGGAACATGCTTTGGTTCTAAAAAAATATGGAAAGGCTGATGAATGTATCCGCAAAATGGCATCTGGTTCTGTGATTGGAACTTTAGTTGCAGTTCCAGTCAGCTTATTATTAGCCAAAGCATTAGTTCCAGTTGCTGATGTGATTAAAGAATTTTCTAATCCTTTATTTGCTATCGGTGCGGTTATTCTTGCACTTATGAGTAAAAACAGATGGCTAGGACTCGCTTCCATCATTCCATTCGCATTATTGATTCAAGGACTCCGTTATTTATATTGGGGAGTTGGAGCGGTTGCAGAAGGAACGAATGTATTTACCTCTTTCTTCTTAGGGATTACGATCGGACCCGTTATTTTAACCTTATTTGAATTATTAAATAAAGAGAAAAGAGAAGGTTTGCAAAGGTTTGGAACGAAAACGATTCAGTTCAAAAAATCTAATGAGCAGAAGGGATTTCCAAATCCGTTCAAAATCCTTAGTAAAAATGAGTTAAAGGTGAGTGCTCTTTCCTCATTTATCGGGTGCTTTACGTTTATTTTAAGCGCGGTGGGAACCACCATTTTTATTGGAGAAATGGTTTCCAGTCGCACAAAGGATCCGGTGAAAAAGGCTTCGCTTTCGATTGCCAGTATGGAGGCACTTGCAAATGCAACCTATATTTCCGGAGCGTTGATTCCGTTAATCGCTTTAGGGATCCCCTTATCATCGGTTGCCATGGGCCCAGCGAACCCATTGTTTAATGCCCCACCAGTTTTTAACTTAAATCATAATATGCATCATGTCTTATCCACATCGGGATTCGTGTGGGCAACTCTTATTGGTTCTGCTATTTCCTTGGCACTTACTTATTTTATCACGATTAAGTATTCCCGGCAGATATGTACATTTGTCTTTAAGAGAATCCCGCACGAAGCGATACTCGGTTTGTTCTTTGGGTTAGTGTTATTACTATCTTATATGGATGGCGGGTGGATCAATATTGGAGGAGTAATGGTCGTCTCTATTATGGCGGGAGTCCTACATAGATGGGGAATTAACTATGGAATTCAGTTTATGATCCTTTATTCAGCCCCATGGATTGTATCACACCTCATTTAATTTGGAAAAAATATTTGTAAGGGAGGGGTCTTAGTGGTTGTATCCAATCCAGCCAAAATCGCGATTAGTCACGCTCACAGTAAAGTAATCTTAGTTGGTGAACATGCTGTCGTGTACGGGCAGCCAGCCATTGCACTTCCGTTTCCACTCAAGGTCACTTCGACGGTAGAGGCTCACGATGGAGAAGTTATGCTTAAATGTTCCTATTATCATGGCCCCATTAAACAAGTACCTTTGCAATTCCAGGGAATTGTCTTATGTGTAAAAGCGACCTTAGCTCAATTAAAAGAACCGTTTCGCAATATAACCATTCGGCTTCATTCTGATATTCCGATTGGACGGGGTTTAGGCTCCAGTGCCGCGATTGCGATTGCCATTGTAAAAAGTATCTTTTCCTATTATGAAAGAACAATCTCTCATAAAGAATTAATGGATTTAGTTCATGTGGCAGAAGTATATGCACATGGAAATCCTAGTGGAATTGATATGTACGCAGCTTCCAGAGATGTTCCAATTTGGTTTCAAAAGCAGGGGGAAATGATGTCTCTTCCAGTAGGCACCTCATTTCATTTCGTTGTGGCGGATAGTGGTCAGAGTAGTGACACGCTTTCCGCTGTTCAAAAGGTTCAAGAACAATCTCAATTGGATCCTGGAAAAATAAAAAAATCAATGGAACAAATCGGAAGAATCACGCAAATGGCGAAGGGTGCTTTAGCTAAGGGAGATACTCACTTACTTGGAAAGTTATTAAATGAAAATCATAAAGAGCTTAAGACGCTGGGAGTAAGCAACGACCAACTTGATCACTTAATAGAGAATGCCAGAAATGAAGGGGCAATCGGTGCGAAATTGACAGGTGGAGGCTGTGGAGGATGTGTGATTGCTTTGGCCCCGTCACAAGGACATGCTGAAAAAATTGCTAAAAAGTTAAGAAAAGCAGGAGTCCATCAAGCCTGGCCTTTCACATTATTAAAAAGCTCCATGGAATAAAAGAAAAGAAGGAGGAATGGGAATGCAAGCAACAGCAAGAGCCAATACCAATATTGCTCTTATAAAATATTGGGGAAAGCGGGATGAGGCTTTATTTTTACCAATGAATAGCAGCATCTCCATTACCTTAGATCAATTCTATACCACGACAACGGTTCATTTTTGTGAGGAATTAACGTCAGATATTTTTGTCTTTAATCATCATCTTGCTGATCCAAATGAAACCCTGAAGGTAACACAATTTCTTGATCGTATTCGAAACCTTGCAGGCAAACATTTATTTGCACTTGTCACCTCAACGAATCATGTTCTCACTGCAGCAGGATTGGCTTCATCTGCATCAGGTTTTGCAGCGTTAGCAGCAGCGGCAACAAAGGCATTACAGCTTGATTTAGATAAAAAGGAATTGTCAAAAATAGCTCGGCAAGGGTCAGGCTCCGCCTGCCGTTCCATATTTGGAGGATTTGTAGAATGGCAAAAGGGCGAACAAGCAGACGGAGAGGATTCTTTTGCAAAGCCGATTTTATCAGAACAAGATTGGAAGATTAGCATCCTTTCTGTCATCGTTGCTTCAGGGGAAAAGGAAATATCAAGTAGAGAGGGTATGAGAAGAACAGTTGAAACTTCACACTTTTATTTGAACTGGTTGGATACTGTCGATGAAGACATTAATATAGCGAAAATCGCTATTGCACAGCGCGATTTTAATATGCTAGGGACAGTCGTTGAGGCAAATGCGTTAAAAATGCATGCAACTACTTTAGGTGCCAATCCTCCGTTTATGTATTGGCAAAGCGGAACATTGGAAGTGATAAGCGAGGTTCAGAGATTAAGAGAAACAGGGATTCCTGTATTCTTTACGATTGATGCTGGACCAAATGTGAAAGTCCTCTGTTTGCCTGATGATGAGTCATTCGTTCATGAAAAGCTTAGCGCATTATCTGCAGTTCAAAATACTTATATCTGTCATCCTGGACCTGGAATCTCTTATTTACCAATTAATAAAGGATCATGCCATTTTATCTCCATTTATAATGAATGAATTTAGACTTAGTGAGGTGAAGAAATGTCAAATTTAATATGGAAAATTCGAGTTCCTGGCAAGCTGATGATTGCTGGTGAATATGCGATTCTCGAGCCAAAACAACATGCAATTGTCATCGCAGTTAATCGTTATATCACTCTGGAAATGAAATCAAGTCCTGAAAACATTCTATCATGGCCACAATTAGGATTTCATCAACTGACATGGAAATGTGAAGGGAATAAAGTTGTCTATAGTCGTTTTGATTCCAGACTAATATATTTCCAACAGGCGATAGAAGTAATGAATCAATATTTTAGAGAACTGTCTATTCCAATGGGAAACTTTCAAATAATCATCCAAAGTGATTTAGCTGACAACGAAGGACGAAAATATGGTCTTGGTTCTAGTGCGGCCATCGTTGTTGGCGTTGTTGCATCTATTCTTTCTTATAACAAAATTCGACTTTCACCAGTGGAAATATTTAAATTATCCGCACTTGCCCATCTTAAGGCACAGGGCAATGGGTCAGGTGCAGATATCGCAGCATCAATATTTGGTGGCTGGATTCATTATATTGCTTATCCTGCAAATTGGGTGTGGAATCAGTTAGCAAAGGGAACAAAGATTAGCGACCTAATCAAGCAGCCTTGGCCAAATCTATTGATTACTCCATTAACGGCACCATCTAATCTTGAATTATGTGTGGGCTGGACTAAAGAGGTTGCCAGAACAGGCCCAATGGTTGAAAAGATTAAAAAATTACGTATTACAAATCCATATATTTATGAATGCTTTTTACAGGCTAGTTACCAGGCAGTTGCTAGTATCGCAAAGGGTTTTGAAACGGGAAACAATCGCATTGTGTTAGAAGGGATTTCTTTGAATAGACAAGCCTTAAGGAGGCTTGGAGAGCTGGCTAATGTATCGATTGAAACTACTAAATTAAAAACCTTGTGTGATGAAGCCGAGAAATTCGGCAAAGCTAAATCATCGGGAGCGGGAGGAGGAGATTGCGGCATCGCTTTTATTCAGCATGTCAATCAAAAATTGAGACTACATGAGGACTGGATAAAAGAAGGAATCATACCATTAAATATGAATGTATCCAAAACGGGTTTGGTTGTTTCTGAGCTAATTAAGAGAAATGTTCTTAAATAATCAATGAAATTTCGAGTAATAGAAATATAGAGAGGATAGTTGGAAATGAGTTTAAACCCCTCTGCTTTAAGCAAAAAAACAAGGAAGAAGAAAGCTTCCAATCGTTTTTTAAAAAACGTAACGATTACGACTTTATTATTGGTGTTTACGGTTTTACTCGTAGGCGGTTATTCCATCTTTAAAGAAGAAGCCCCAAGACCACATGTAACAACCAAAAATGGTGAAGTCTTAATGACGAAAGACTCCATCAAGGGAGGACAAGCTGTTTTTCAAAAGTATGCCTTAATGGACTATGGAACGGTTCTAGGAAATGGCTCCTACATGGGGCCTGATTATACAGCAGAAGCTTTAAAAATATATACCGAGGGAATGCAAGATTTTTATGCAAAGAAACAAGCAGGAGTAACTTTTAAAAAGTTAACTAAAAAAGATCAAACCGATATTAGAGAATCTGTGACCAAGGAAATGAGGAAAAATCGATATGAGAAAAAGTCTGATACTCTGATTTTAACGGATGCACAGGTTTATGGTCTTAAACAAGTACGAATTTATTATCATCAAGTGTTTACAGAAGGAGATGGATGGGGGTTACCCAAAAATCTGATTAAAGAAGAAGATATTCCGAAAAAAAATCGTGCTTGGGTCAATGAAGGCGATCAAATTACACAAATTGCGGATTTCTTCTTTTGGTCAGCATGGTTATCCAGTACTGATCGGATTGGAGATACCATTTCGTACACAAATAACTGGCCATATTATGAAGATGCCGGAAATGTTATGAGCTATTCAGCACTTCTATGGAGCGGAGGAAGTATCACAATATTATCATTGATTTTAGCTCTCGTACTATTCTTGTTCTACCGCTATCAATTAGAAATGAAAGAAGCTTATACACCAGATAAATTCCCAAGGATTCGCTTGAATCAGATTCCTGTTACTTTATCCCAAGTAAGGGCAGGAAAATATTTTGTGGTTGTATCGATTCTTTTCTTTATCCAAGTCATGTTTGGCGCCTTGCTTGCTCACTATTACACAGAGCCTGATGCCTTCTTTGGCATGAAGTGGATTGTGGATTTATTACCATTTAGTTTTTCAAAAGGAGCTCATCTGCAATTAGCTATTTTCTGGATTGCTACGGCTTGGTTAGGGCTAGGGATATATGTCACTCCACTTGTTGGTGGTTATGAACCAAAACACCAAGGAAAATTAGTGAATATCCTTTTCTGGGCGCTCGTTGTATTAGTTTTTGGCAGTCTAATCGGAGAGTGGCTCGGGGTAAATGGATATCTCGGAAACTCCTGGTTTATGTTTGGACACCAAGGTTGGGAATACCTAGAATTAGGCCGTTTCTGGCAATACATTTTAGCTGTTGGGATGGTCATTTGGCTATTTATTGTTTTTAGAGGAATTAAGAGTGCATTAAAACGGGAAACAGATCGAGGAGGTCTTGTTCATCTATTATTCTATGCTGCACTCGGTGTACCGTTTTTCTATTTCTTTGCCTTCATTATTCAACCAGGTACAAGCTATACGATGGCGGATTACTGGCGTTGGTGGATTGTCCATTTATGGGTAGAAGGAATATTTGAAGTATTTGCCGTTGTCGTAATTGGATTCTTAATGGTTCAGATGAATCTTGTAACGAAAAAATCTACGATACGTCAACTATATTTCCAAATTACCATTTTATTAGGTAGCGGTGTACTTGGAATCGGACATCACTATTACTATAACGGAGCTTCAGAGATCTGGATTGCTCTAGGCTCTGTCTTCTCTGCATTAGAGATTATTCCATTAACCTTGTTGATTCTTGAAGCCTATTCACAATATAAAATGCTCAGAGACGGCGGTGTGGATTTCCCATATAAATCAACTTTCTGGTTCTTAATTTCAACAGCGCTTTGGAATTTGGTGGGAGCGGGTGTATTAGGATTCTTAATTAATCTACCTGCAGTTAACTACTTTGAACATGGCCAACAATTAACGCCAGCGCACGGGCATGCGGCGATGATGGGCGTTTATGGCATGTTTGCGATTGCTCTATTACTCTATTCTTTAAGAAATATCGTGAAACCGCAGGCTTGGAGCGACAAATTATTAAAATTTGTCTGTTGGGCACTCAATATTGGCTTAGCTGGCATGGTGTTTATCACGTTGTTACCGATTGGCTTTATTCAATTGAAGCTTGCTTTTGAAAAAGGATATTGGGCTTCACGTGATCCAGAAACCTTCTTTGGAATCGATGCAGTGCATAACTTGCTTCTATTCAGAGCTGTACCAGATTCGATTTTTTTAATAGGGATTATCGTCCTTGTTGTATTTTGTGTCAAAGCTTTATTTAATTTGCGAAAACCGACACATGGTGAGAATGAACCATTGCCAGTAAAAGATATCACGATAGACGAAGAAGAATAACCAATTGGATTAGAAATTTAATTTGAGGTGATATATGTGTTAGTAAAGAATCTAGGTGAAACACGAATGAAGCTGTTAGAAAGCATAAAAAATCTGACGGATGAACAATTAAATCAAAAACCAAGTATGGACATGTGGTCAATTTCTCAACTCCTTTATCATTTATATTTCGCTGAGAAGGAAACAGCGGAAATCATATTAAATTCGCTGAAAACAGAAAGCAAAAAAGTGGAGGAGATGGATTTATCTTTTCTGACAGATCGTTCTAAGAAAGCAAAAGCTGATGTAGAACCACCAGAGAAGTTTTATAAGAAGCAAGAAATCACTCAGTTATTGGAGGAATCAAGATTTCAATATATTCAAGCGATTTTTAATGAAACACATGAAGAAAAATTAGTTGATAAATCGATTGAACATCCAACGTTTGGTGTAATTAGCCTGAAAAATCTGCTAGATACTATCTGGTTACATGAAGAGCGCCATCTTCAACAAATCAATGAAATCAAATATCAATTAAAAATGAGCAAATAGGGAGTTTTTTATATTGCTAATTGATAATAATTATCATTTTTTAAAATACAAAACGATTAAGTTAGCAGGAGGAACATACAATGGTTGAACATTTTACAGGACATTTAGCATTAAAATACACAGCAAGATGGAATCAATATACGGAGAAAGAACAAAAGAATGCTATCCAAGAAGTAGTAGCATTATTTAAAAAATATGAAGGAAAAGTGGGACTTCGAGGAGTCTATGTCACCCAAGCATTTCAAGCGCATACAGACCTTTTATTTTGGATGTATGCCGATCGATTTGAAGATATGCAGAATCTTCAATTAGAGCTTCGCCGTTTAACCTTTGGCAGAGCGGTTGATACACCACATGCCTTTACGGGAATGACGAAACCATTTGAGTTCTCAGAACACCCAACATCATTCCAAATGGGGATTCCACCAAGAGATTATCTCTGCTTTTACCCATTTATTCGTAAACCAGAATATTATTTATTGCCTAAATGGGAAAGAGAAGCAGTCATTAGAGATCATGGACAAGTGGGGCATGAATTTGTACCTGGAATTTTAACAAATGGTGTGCATGCCTTTGGGTTGGGCGATTTTGAATGGTTGCTTTCATTTGAAACGAATGATTTAGGGTTATTAGTGGATTGTGTTCGAAAATTAAGGGATTGCAAAGCAAGATTGTATACTCAGTATGAATGGCCATTTATTGTGGGTCGACGGTTTGAACTTGAAGAAGCATTGCTTCAATATTAATCGGTAAAAATACAAATGGTCAAGGGGAACTCATGAGTTTGAAAGAAATGAAAATCGAAATAGAATGTCTGATAGTTCAAATAAAACGAATTAATCCAGACTGCTGCGAAAAACCGATTTAAATAGTCAGGATTCTTTAAGATGCAGCCAAAAGCTTGATGAGCTCATTACAAGTTATCAAAGGGATTTCTGCGTATCCCATGAAAAATCATCTAAAAATGAGGTGAAATATTGAAAAATCGAGCTACTTTTTATATTTTAGGAATTTCTTCCTTTAATCAAATATATTTGATAGAGAAAAAGATAAAGGATTTGTGCGGGATTATTTCTTGTAAAGGGTCAATGCCGAAAGGAAAGTTACAGGTTGAATTTAAACCTAGTATAGTGAGTGATATAGAGATTATCAACAAAATTGAAGACCAGGGTTTTTCAGTAGTGAAGAAGATACAAAGAGAATACTATCGCGAAATATACAATTAATATATAAATGAACGAATGGTATAAGTAAGAAAGCAGAGCATTTTTCATATGCTTTGCTTTCTTATTTGTTCGTAAAAAAATTCCTAGTAAACTGTATTCTATAAGCCATAATGGAGATTTTTGCTAATGTATATGAATAGGAGGGAAGGAAACACACAGCACATATTATATATAATTAATATGTGAGCTTCACTTTTATTAAGTTTTTAATAATTTTGATCTTGATAAAAAACGAGATAACAGCTATGTTTTCAGATTTGGTTCCTTGCTAGACACTGTATTGACAATCTGAATTTTTTTTATTATTCTTTAAAGAACGTTTATGAACTCAATAAAATTTCGTATAACTCCAATAATATGGTTTGGAGGTCTCTACCAGGAACCAAAAAAATCCTGATTACGAAGAAATTACAAGATTTGTATTTTCTTCGTAATTAGGATTTTTTTATTCAATTTTATAATATAAATTTAAAATATAAAAATTATATTTGGAGGTCAAAATGAACTTTTTAGGATTGCCCAAAATTGAACTTCACTGTCATTTGGATGGGAGTGTTAGGATTGAAACCATTATTGATATCGCCCAAAAGGAAGGCATCCAGCTACCTTCTTTCGATAAGAAAGAGTTGCAAAAGGAACTTGTTGCTCCTTTGGAATGTGACTCCCTTGTGGAATATTTAAAAAGATTTTCTCTTCCCAACTTGATCATGCAGTCCAAGGAGAGCTTGAAAAGAATTACTTATGAGCTTTTTGAGGATGCTGCAAGGGAAAATGTGAAATATTTGGAGGTCAGATTTGGACCGTTACTTCACACACTAAAAGGATTAGATGTTGAAGAAGTTATTCAAAGTGTTATAGATGGTATGAGGGAAGCAGAAAGCTGTTACGAAATAAAAGGTAATTTTATCTTGTCTTGTTTGAGGTCAATGTCTGTTGAAAGTGCTTTTGAGGTGGTAGAAAAAGGGAAGAAATTCCTAGGAAAAGGTGTAGTAGCAATTGACCTATGTGCATTAGAAGAAGAAGGTTTTTGTGAAAAATTCTCAGAACCAATCTCATTATCTAAAGAATATGGCTATAGAGTCACGATTCATGCTGGTGAAACAGGGATAGGTAAAAACGTCCTAGAAGCTGTTGAATTGTTGGGTGCTGAAAGAATAGGACATGGAGTATTTATTAAAGATTGCCCTGAGGCTTATAGAAAAGTAAAAGAAAAACAGGTAGTGCTAGAAATGTGTCCAACAAGTAATATCCAAACAAAAGCTGTTCACCATTATTCGGAACATCCGATATATAAATTTCATAAAGATGGAATAAAAGTAACAATTAATACGGATAACAGAACAGTATCTGACACTACAATGTCAAAAGAAATCCATTTAGTTATGAGAGAATTTAATCTAAGTGAAGAAGATTACCGACAAATATATTTAAATAGTGTAGAAGCATCTTTTGCCGACCAAGAAACTAAAAAATGGTGCTTGGCACAATATTAAAAGAAAATTACTTTTAGCAGCAAATTTTTTTATTAGTCTGTAGTCATTCTTTTTTTATTTTGAATGTTTAGAAAGAAGAAAGAAATGAGAGTAGGAAAATGTATCATCAGGGAAATTGATGACGATATGCTCAAACTTGAGATGGAACTATTGTTACAATCTCATGAGAAATGTAAAGGAAAACTGAAAGGGCAGCATAACTTTCAGGTTACTATGATGAAAGATATGGAAGATAAATTTGTCATGCATATAGAAGAGTTACAAAAATCTATTCAGTTAGTTGAGAAAGTGTAACTCGACTGCCAAGAAAATAAACTTTTATGTTAGCAGCCAGTTCTTAAAGGAAATGCACTTATGCTAAAGGAGGCTTTCCTTTAGGATTTGGCTACTGAAACGGAAGACTTTTTCTTATTCGAGTAACAGGTGAATTTAGTTTAAAAAGGAATGGTATAATTATCCTTAGTAGAAGCAGCGTGTTGAGGGAATTTTATATTAATAATTGGATTGAGCTTACAAAATCTGAAGTAAAAATCGTATGGAAAAAGGGATATAAATTAATCATTTCACAAGTAAAAAGAAGTTATTGGATTAAGATTGATATTGCTTCTTTCTCTTATTATTTTTTGAACTAAAAAACTCCTTGAATTAGGACGCGTTAAAACAAGAACAGCAACGTCTGATGGCAGAGCAAAAGACCACAACAAGGAATATCGTAAGGCGAAAAAAGATAAATCGTATATTTACATTAAATGAACTCAATTCCCGGATTGATATCCCCCTTCCGTTTTCATCTGAAATCATGAATTCCATTCTCCATATCAAATTACCTTTCGAAACATATGTATACCTTTACAAACTTTAAAAATCCCTGCTATGTGTAGATCTGAAATACAGGGGAAGACATGATTCACCATTCTGAAAATAATCTACATTATCTAGGTTGTTATAATCATTGGTCTGAAGGGAGTGAAGTTTGAAGTTATAAGTTATTGTACACCTTTTGACTTCACTTTAAAGTTCGCTCGAATAGCTTGAATATCTTTTAGGGGCGGCAAACCGAAAAGTCGTTTGTATTCGCGATTAAATTGTGTCAAACTTTCATAGCCGACCTGAAAGGCAGCTCCGGTGACATTAACTCCGCCGCTTAAAAGGATTCTTCGTGCTTCTTGAAGCCTAAGTTGCTTCTGATATTGTATGGGGGTCAATGTGGTTACTACTTTGAATTTGTGATGTAAAGTGGAAACGCTCATGTTGCCAACACGGGCAATCTGATCCACCGTAAGCGAACGCTCGAAATTAGATTTAACATAGTGGATTGCTTTACTGATACCTGAAGCTTCATGATGTAAGAGCATATTATTATAGAACATATCTCCATTTTCTCCAGTTAGAAGGTGATAGATGATCTCTCGTTTCATTGCTGGAGCGAGAAAGGCAGCAGCTTGAGAATCAGAGGAGAGATTAAGGAGCCTTTCAAGCACCAAAAGTACCTCAATTCCTATGTTCTCAACGAATACACCCTCTCTTAGTTTATTCTCTTCTCTTGGTTTAAAATTAGCTTCTAATGCGACGGATGCGATTTCTTCTGAAGTAAAAGCAATCCTAATAGCCGTATAAGGTGTTTCAGGCGAAGCTTTTGAAACCTGCCCCTTAATCGGCATGTCAATGCTTGAAGCAATATAGTTTCCTGCCCCGTATTCAATTGATTTTTCGCCTATAATCACTTTTTTATTGCCTTGGATTACGATACATATGGAAGGATTAAGAAATCCATATTCGACGACAGTAGGCTTAACCTCTCTTAGCAAAGAAAGAAAGGGAATGTTAGTCTCGAAGGTTCCATGGGTAATTGAAAACTGTGAAATTAAGTCTAGAAGACGATTCAGTACAGGTTTGGTTGCTATTGAATGGAAGATCATCGTGTTTTCCTTTCTTGGATATCTCTTTTCCTTTTTTCGTATATAATCGTAGTTTTAGGCAATAAATATGTATAATCTAACTATATCCCAATTATAAATTAAATTAAAATGAAGTAAAGAAAGGCCATCTATATAAAGTTTATTATGGAAAAATTTCAGTAGTCTAGGAGATGATTAAATGTCAAAAGTATGGTTAGTCACGGGTAGCGCCAACGGTTTGGGGCGGAACATCACGGAGACTGTGCTCGCTAAAGGTGATCGTATTGTTGCAACAGCCCGGAAGCCTGAACAACTGGCTGATCTAGTTGAACGATATGGCGATCAAATTCGTGTTGCATCTCTGGATGTGACTGACGAAAATGCGGCAAAGTCGGCCGTTAATACAGCACTAGACGCATTTGGGCAACTTGATGTTCTTGTAAACAACGCTGGATACGGCGATGTGCGACCATTTGAAGAAACAAGCCCCGAAGATTTCAAGAAGCTGGTAGATACTAACTTTTACGGAGTAGTTTATCTCACCAGGGCTGCTCTGCCAATAATGCGAAAGCAACGCAGCGGTCACATCATTCAAATCTCATCAGTCGGTGGCCGCTTTGCTGTCGCAGGCGGCACCGGTTATCATGCAGCAAAGTGGGCAGTCGGAGGCTTTACCGAAGCGTTGGCGGAAGAAACTGCGCCATTTGGAGTCAAAGTTTGTGCTGTAGAGCCAGGATCGATGCGAACCAATTGGGGGAAACGGGCGACAGAAAATCGACCGAAATTCCAACTAGACTATGAGCCATCGGTCGGAGAAAAAATGCGTTCACTGGAGGATCATTGGGGGCAAGAGAATGGCGACCCTGACAAGGTGGCGCAGGTTATTCTGCAACTTGCCTATGCCGACGAGCTGCCGCCGCATCTACTGCTTGGCAGCGATGCAGTGTATATAAACAATCAAGCCGAAAAGAAGCGTGCAACTGACGCTGAACGCTGGCACGAGATAAGTGTATCGACAGATGTTGGCCCTTCCTTGTCAGTTATGGGGAAAGAAATCTGAGGTTGCGACTAGCTATGTGACAAGCCCCCCTTACTAAAGGGGGCTTGTCAAAACAAGATGGGGAAAACGCCTTTCAAGCTCCTGAAGGTACACCTGATACTTATTCTATTGCTCCATCCACCGGAACTTTGAAGGACATATGTAGGAGTACCATCACATGCCCATCAAGCTATAAAAGGTTCTCCATTATAGCTAGTACCACCTGACCATTTCATTTCTTCCACTCGGAAATACTCTAAAAGACCACGAACTGATCCTGATCTTCTCCAGCTTCTAAAAAAACACGAAAAAAGGCTACGATGAGATATTCATCATAGCCAGTGACCCGGAAAGGTCGTGAAAGTTTTTTGTGTATAATCGTCTTTTTACTGTTAAATTTCGAACTGTGTATGGATTCGCTTTATGAAGATAAGCTCCAAATCAGCGAGCCTGCGTCTACCTCATTAATCCGCTTCAGCTGTTCGCTCTACCCACGCATTGACCTCTTCAAGACGTTTGGTATAAGCCTCGCGAATGGTATACGCGGCTTGGGAGCCGACCGGCAAACGAAGCGGCGGATTATCACTGTTAATGACGGAAATGATGAATTGAACCGCTTTGACAGGATCACCAATCTTTATGTTCGACATGCCCTTATCGTAGGCGTCATAAAGTGGCGCATATTCTGGCTTCTTCTCGGTCTGATCCATTGAGTGTCCAAAAAAATCGGTTGCGTATACGGAAGGCTCCACAATTGTCGTCTTGATTCCGAAGCCAGCGAACTCCTGCGCGAATGCTTCGGAGAAGCCTTCCACTGCGAACTTGGTTGCGGCGTAAACGCTATACGGCGGCATGGACCAAGTTCCGAAGAAGGACGATAAATTAACGTAATGACCTGAGCCCTGGCGCTTGAACACAGGGAGTGTCTCCTGAATCACGTCCAGTATGCCAAACACATTCACGTCGAATTGCTTCCGGATTTGCTCGTCCGTATACTCCTCCAACATGCCAAACAATCCATATCCGGCATTATTTACGACAATGTCAATTTTTCCGAATGTATCGACCGCTTCTTGGACGATCGACCGAATTTGTTCCTTATTGGTGACGTCAAGTTGAGCGAGATGGACCCGGTCCGGTGCTAGACGTTTAAAATCTTCAATGGCGTCAAGTCTTCGAGCCGTCGCGACAACCTTGTCTCCGGACTGAAGCAACTGCTCGACAAACTGCCGTCCGAATCCGGTCGAAGTTCCTGTAATAAACCAAACTTTGCTCATCGTAATCATTCTCCTTTAAATAATTTTGTTCTCTTAAGCCTTCCGATTAGTACTTCCCATTCACTGAATTCTGCATACCGATAGGGTAGCGCCCCGAGTCTGTTGATCGTCCGATTCAAACTCATATTAACCACTACACTTTTGGGTTGCAGCATCGCGAGATAACGTAGTCCAGCTACTGTAAGCTCGCTAAACAAACATTTGCTCAGGTCCAGACCTGATTATCCGCTTTGATGACGCTTTAAATTCCGAATCGTTTTTTTTGGGAACGATCGTTCTATTATGGGTATAAAAAAGTTGTTCCGGTTAGAAATCAAGCATTGCCATAGTGAAATCGGCGATACGGTGAAGTTTCTCTTTGTCGGCCGAGGTCCGGGCAAGTACCCGAAGTCCTAACATCGTGTTGTGAATATTCTCTGCGAGTTCGACTGGATGACGGATAGTCTTGAAATCTCCATTCTCCTGTCCTCTGCGGATAAGATCGGTAAGAAGTTGCTCGATTTTGTCAAAGCTTTCACCAGCCTTGAAATCCACTTCGGAATCCCAGGGAGCAAGTTCCACCGCCATATTAACAAATAGGCATCCCGAAGGCTTCTCTTCGTATCCTTCAATCATATAGTCAAACAGAAAACGCAGGGCTTGTTTTGGGTTATCGGCGTGTGCGATGCCAGCTTGAAAATGCTCGCTCAACATCTTATCGTAGCGCTCGATCACCTTCAGAAACAATTGATGTTTGTTGCCGAATGTGTCATACAGGCTTCTTCGATGGATACCCAAACGCTCAACCAGATCGTTTAAGGATGTCTTCTCGTAACCTTGTTCCCAGAACAACCGCATCGCCTTTAACAGTACCTCATCCTCATCAAATTCCTTTACTCTGGGCATTTCTCCCTGCCTCCTTTGAAAACAAACATAACATATTGGGAACGATCAGTAAAGAATTATTTTTATCGATCGTTCCCGTATTCGAATTTTCTTTCTGTCTTTTGTGAGTTTTCTCTACTAGGGCCCTCAAATCATATTCTTATAAGATATGACCGTTGCGATGGTTGTTCGGCTAGGATGCGAAAAAATCTGACCCAGGTTGAGATACGTATAAACTTCGAAAAATGGGTATAAAAAACGGGTATTAAGGAAACTGTAATGTATAAACTTTTTCCAATTATGGATGAAAAGGGGACGGGCTCCATGGAATTGTTTGGGAGGAAAACAAGGAAAAATTCTAAACACACCAAATACGCAAACAAAATACTGAATCAAAACTCAAGTCACAAGGAATTAATATCCACCAGCCTTGAGCAGAATCTTCAAGAAATCATGAACACCTATGGACATAGTACTGATCTTGTCGTTAGGAGATTAGAATTCGGAAAAGATGGAACTATCCCTATTGGATTGATCTATATAGATGGGCTTACTGATTCGAAGGACATTTTGGAAGCACTGATGCAGGATCTATTTCAAGTGTATTCACTTGAGGCAACGAATCAACAAGATCCCCTTAGCTTTATAAAAGACCGTGTTCTTTCGATCGGGCAAGTAAAAGAAGCTAATGCTTTTGAAACACTGTATAAAGCTATTGCATCGGGAGATACCGTGATTTTATTAGACGGGAACTCTAATGGTTTAATCTCAAGTAATAAAAATTGGAAAGAAAGAAGTATAACGGAACCTGCTACACAAACTGTGATCCGGGGACCAAGAGAAGGGTTTACGGAGACGATGCGTACGAATACTTCGCTTTTACGGCGAAAAATAAAAGACCCGAATCTCCACCTCGAAAACAAAACCATTGGTCGAGTCACGCAGACCGATGTTTCGATTATGTACATAAAAGGAATCGTAAATGAGAAGGTACTGCAGGAAGTTAGGGACAGACTTGATCAAATAAAAATCGATGGAATCCTCGAAAGCGGATATATCGAGGAACTGATTCAAGATGCAAAATTCTCGCCGTTTCCTACGATATACAACACGGAACGACCTGATACGGTAGCTGCTGGGCTATTGGAAGGGAGGGTAGCAATCCTTGTGGATGGTACCCCCTTCGTCCTCCTGGTGCCGCATTTGTTCTCACAATTTTTTCATTCAAGCGAAGATTATTACCAACGTGCAGACTTTGTAACGCTGATTCGAATTATTCGTTATATTGGATTATTTATCGCCTTACTTGCACCGTCCCTTTACATAGCCATTACCACTTTTCACCAAGAACTATTACCGACTGCATTGCTGATCGGATTGGCCGCTCAACGGGAAGGAGTTCCATTTCCTGCGTTTGTTGAAGCACTGGCAATGGAAGTTACCTTTGAAATTCTACGGGAAGCTGGCGTAAGGATGCCTAAAGCGATCGGACAATCCATATCGATCGTTGGAACGCTGGTCATTGGTCAGGCAGCCGTCGAGGCAGGGTTAGTATCGGCCGCTATGGTCATTATTGTATCGATCACAGCCATTTCCAATTTCATAATTCCTGCGTTTAATTTGGCGATTTCTGTACGGATGTTACGTTTTGGATTCATGGGACTTGCTGCTTCCTTTGGACTTTACGGGATCTTTATCGGTTTAGTCGCCCTTGTACTACACCTGTGCAGTCTGCGTTCCTTTGGCATGCCTTACATGGCTCCTTTTGCTCCATTCATTTTACAAGAGCAAAAGGATACGATTTTCCGTTTGCCTCAGTGGGCATTGCTTACCCGTCCGCAAATAATCAGTAAAAATAATGTCGTTCGAGAACAGCCCCCGAAATCGACGCAAGGCTAGGATGTGTAGGTGTAAGGATATAGGCTGGAAAGGGGAGGGGCACCAATGAAACAAAAAATACTTATTTCCATTTTGTTTTGTTTCCTATTTATGCTCACCGGTTGCTGGAACCGAAAAGAATTAAACGACATTGCGATCACGGTAGCGCTCGGAATTGATCAAAGCGAAGATCAATATTCAATCTCAGCCCAAATTGTGAACCCAAGCGAGATCGCCGCCAAAGTCGCTGGTGGTAAGGGGGCGCCGGTAGTTACCTATACCGCAAGAGGAGATACGGTATTCGAAGCTCTTCGAAAAATGACAAAAAAAGCACCAAGAAAAATATATCTATCCCACCTCAGGCTCATAGTCTTAGGGGAGGATTTTGCAAATGAGGTAGGTATAGGGAAAGCGTTAGACTTTTTATCTAGGGATCATGAGATACGGACGGATTTTGCACTTTTAGTAGCTAAAGGAGTAAGTGCAGAAAAAGTACTGCAGGTCTATACCATCCCCCAAGAGATCATCCCTTCCAATAAAATATTTAAGTCCTTGGAGACATCGGAGAAAGCTTGGGCAGCTACAGCGATCGTAACGCTAGATGAAGTCATATCCGATATCGTCAGTGAAGGAAAGCAGCCCGCCATAACCGGTATTGAGCTTACAGGAGAGAAAGAGAAAGAAGAAGTGCAAACCAAGAAAAATGTCGATAAAATTTCACCAATTTCAAGTCCCCAGATTGCGGATGTGGCTATTTTTAAAAAGGATAAGCTGGTTGGTTGGTTAAACGAAGAAGAAAGTAAAGGATTTCAATATATAATGGGTAATGTAAAAAGTACGGTTGGTCATGTTTCTTGCCCTGACGGGGGGAAAGTGGCCCTCGAAATAATTCGAACAAAGTCCGAAATAACGGGTAACGTAATCAACGGAAAACCGATTGCAAATGTCAAGATTCGAATTGAAGCGAACGTGGGAGATGTCGAATGCGATATCGACTTATCAAAAACTGAAAATATATATAAATTAGATAAGCTGGCAGAAGAAAAGGTAAAAGGTAAAATGGAAGACGCAGTAAAGAAAGCAAAGCAATATAGAACTGATATTTTTGGTTTCGGTGAAGCCATCCATCGGTCGAACCCTAAAGCTTGGAAAGAAATGAAAGACGATTGGAATGAAAAATTTGCGGACCTGCAGGTGAATATTAAAGTTGATCATAAGCTTCGTAGTTTAGGAACCATAACTAAATCATTTCAAGATAAACTAAAGGAGTAGATCTCATGTGGGCAATTGTAAGCATACTTACTGCAGGAATGATCGCATGGATTGAAATACCCTCCCTTCTAAAAAAAAAGCTAATAAAGGAGTTATGGGTATTCTCCGTTTTGCTGCTTATTGGGGTGGGGTTAATTATTAGCCAATCCTTGCAATTGAATATCCCAAATCCACTGGATTGGATAACCGTAGTTTTTAAACCATTGAACGATGCCATATTCGGAATTTTAAAATGAAAGGCGAGAGGTTATGTTAGAGAACGGGAAAATCGGCGTACGTCAGTTCACGGTGCTAGTAATATTTTTTCAATTGGGGACTTCCTTCTTGCTTGCCCCATCGGGTCTTGCCACAGCAGCAAAACAAGACGCTGTGATCGCTTCTATTTTAGGAATTGTGTTTGTACTGCTATCAATACCGCTATATGTCGTTTTAGGAAATAAGTTTCCCAATCTGACAATAACTCAGATCAGTGAGGAGGTTTTAGGGAAATGGCTAGGTAAAACAGTTTCACTTTTGTATTTTTTGTTTTTTTTCATCCTTGCTTCACAAATCATTTCAAATTTTGGTTATTTTATTACAGCCCAACTACTGCCGGAAACACCTATACAAAGTATCATGATTATTTTTACCATTATTATTATAATGGCGGTCTACCTTGGAATCGAGGTATGGACTCGTGCAGCTGAAATTTTTTTTCCTTTTGTTATCGGGATATTTCTATTTATTATTCTTGCAGTAATACCTGAAATTAAGATACAAAGGGTCGAACCCGTATTCGAGGAGGGGCTGAAACTTATTCTGCGCGCAACGATACCATTCTTTGGACTTCAACAATCCGTAATCTTTCTGATGTTATTTCCTACTGTAAATCGAACAAAATCGGCTGGAAAAGCATTGTTTTCGGGCACGCTACTTGCCGGAATCATGATAATCCTAATTACCCTTATGAATATACTTGTATTAGGAGCCGACTTGACAGCGAGAAATGCATATTCTACTTATGCTTTAGCCAAAAAAATAAGTATTGGCAACTTTGTAGAAAGGTTGGAATCAGTTGTAGCCGGAGTCTGGTTTCTTACCATTTTTTTTAAGGTAACCATTTGCTTCTATGCTTCCGCTTTAGGTCTTGCGCAAATATGCAATTTAAAAGAATTTCGGCCCCTGCTTGTTCCGCTGGGAGTGATTATGGTTGCCCTCGGACTTGCCAGTAATCCTAATCAAACGTATATTGAGACATTTATTGCAAAAACGTGGCCATCTTTTGCACTAATGTTCATGTTATTTTTGCCGCTTTTTCTTCTAGGAATAACGATCCTAAAAGGAAAATTACATAAAACGAATCCAACCTGATTAAAGGAACTCTCACCCTCTCAAAACGGTATCGTTCAATGCCCTCTCATTGCCATCGGGTTCGAACGGGGCAACGACCGGTCGCTCTCGACGCGTTCGGGTAGTGTGAGCTTAGGTTGGACGTGGAAACGCGGTAGGTATCACCAGCTAAACGCAAATTCACAACACTAAAGATGTCTAATGTAAAAAAAGCTTACTTTATAATACGTAGAAAAATAGCTCTAACCTTTATGTCATTAACCCTTGTGGAAGAACTTGACACTTACCTATTAGTAAGTTAGAATTGTCGTATGGAAAATCGAAAAACACAAATCATTGACATAGCTTTAAGGTTGATAATGCAAAAAGGGTATGTAGCGTTTAGTTATGATGACATCTCTAAACAATTGGGTGTCACAAAAGCGAGTATTCACTATCATTTTGAGAAAAAGGAGGATTTAGGAGTTGCTGTAGCTGAGCGTATTTTTCAAAGGCTGCAAAACATTAAGTTGTTAATAACAGATTCATCATTGACGGCTAAAGAAAAGCTTATGCTGTTTATTTATAAACGGGATGAAGGATTCACGTGTACTGAAATTTGTCCTATATCTTCATTTCAGGCAGATTTTGAATCATTGCCCGATATTGTTCGTCAAAAAGTTGAGGAAATCAGTCGATTGGAACTTTCGATTATGAATGAAATTGTTGCAGAAGAACTAAATAAACAGTCTGTCAGTGGGGCGGAAAACATCCAATCGATTTCCTTAATGATTTTATCCAGTATTAAGGGAGCATTAATCTATCAGCGTGTCCTTGGCGACGATGTATTCAAAGAAGTGATAAAGGAAATTGATCGGTTCTTAAAAATCATTTAAGAGCTGATTTTTTTTACAAAAAAATTTACCTACTAGTAAGTAAATTAAACGCTATGGGGGATAAATGGCTACCGAAAGTACCCGATTTTACATCTTTGCATTTATCAAAGAATTAGACACTTTAGTCATTTACTTGAACAATTAATTTAGATTATTAATTTACATTTTTTAAAAGGCGGAGATTAATTTAATGAAGAGAATGCTTTTAGTTTTTTTGATCATGTCGATTGGGGCAACATTTATTACACCATTATTTCCTTTATATAGTGAATATTATCATTTGAAAAGTCTGCATCTCACCATCTTGTTTTCAATCTATGCTGTTTTTTTGCTGCCGACCCTGCTTATCGTGGGAGCCAAAGGTAGTGCCTGGGGAATAAAGAAGGTACTTCGTAGCAGTATATGGATTTCCATCGCATCAACTTTGCTTTTTCTTGGGAGTTCTCATGCCTGGATGCTCTATGTGGCAAGGATATTAGAAGGAATTGCGTATGGTGCTTTTACGGGCACTGCTGTTGCTTTTTTAATAAAACAAACCTCTGCTAATAAAGTGAGCACAGCTGTCAAATTATCAGGGATGACGGTAGTGGTCGGTTTCGGGCTGGGACCGGCAATTGCAGGTTTAGTATTGCAATATCTACATCTGCAACTGCTTCGTTTACCATTTTGGTTTTTACTTGGAATGCTAGTTAGTTCTTTAGTTATTTTGGAAAGTCTTCCAAAGCATGAGGATTCAGTGAAGAACACGAATAAAGCCAAGATTTCACTCGGTGTGCCTAGTAATATTCGTTCCCATTTTTGGTCTTTTATAGGGCTTCCGATATTTACTGTGTTCACGTTACAAGGAATCGCGCTTTCCCTTATACCTTCTTTCGCTAGAAATGTTATTCATACTTCTAATCTCTCTGTTTCTGGATTATTAATATTATTGCTTCTGGGTGGAGGTTCTCTGTCTCAGCTTGTTAAAAATCCGATTAATCCAGTTACACGGATCAGAATTGGCATTCTGATTCTTGCTTTTGGAGCATGGGTTATTGTTTATTCTGGTGAGACATCGAGTTTGTTTTTGCTCTGGATAGCAATATTTTTCCAAGGTATAGGAGGTGGATGGACTTTTCAAGGAACTTTAAGTCTAGCTAGTGAAATTCCAAGACCAGAAGAACGCTCAGGGGTAATTTCTGCTTTTTATTTCTGTGCCTATTCAGGGTTTATTCTACCTGTTATTGGTGTAGGACTGCTTACTCAATTTTTTAATTTGAATTTTGCATTATTTTCACTTAATTTGTTTGCTACTTTAATAGTTATTTATGTGTTGATTTATTCAGTAAAATTTAATCGTTCCTATACTAAAATTCACCATAATAGTTAGTTTAGGAAAAAATTTTGATTCGCCCTTCGATTTAAGCAACTATATTGGTTATAAAATATTGTCTACTCAAATTACCCAAAAATGCTAAGTATTTAATCCAAATGCTGCTCCATGACCATCCCACCTATGGAATCGTTTATATTCTTTAAAAACGGTGTTTGTCAAGATAGTTGTCGTATTTTCCTTGTTTTTTAATGTATTGAATATAAAGACTTACAACTGCGCTTTGCTTGGTGGCCTTCTCATAAAAGAACAGAATTCATTCTGTTCTTTTATGAGAAAGGATAGGGTAGACCAAGCACGGCTATACTTAGGACAAATTTGTTTATTCCTTCTTAATTCATTAACATGTCAGCATTCCTGTATTAATAGTTAAATTTGTGAAGAAAGGGGGCGTTAATGGAAAGATGTTGAAGGCCAGCAAGTCATTGTAGTTCTCCAAGGCCCTCATTGTTATAATTCTCCTTCTTGGTACGAAACAATGAAGGAAGCAATATGTGTCTATTCATTTATATAGTAAGGTAGAGATTGTCAAAGATTCAAAAATATTATTTGATTCTTTAAATGACATGGTAAAAAAATAGGCAAGCCCGGCAGGTCCGTACAATTTAAGTGATGTAGACCCCGGTTTTATCGAAGGAATGAGTAAAGGGATTGTAGAATTCAGAATAAACATCTCAAAAGTAGAAGCAAAAGCAAAATTAAGTCAAAATCATCATGTGGAAAGACTAAAGTTAATGTTTCTATAGGGCATGAAAAAATTTTTGAGGGGGTAGGGGGGATTAAAATAAGTACAGATTTAATTATTACTGACAAGCCTTATATAGAGGGTTTTGATAATGGTATATTTACATTCAAATGGGAATAGTCATGGGAAATATTAGAAAATATATATATGAAACAGTCTAGAAAACACACGGGTATTGAAATGAGCTTATAATAAGCCTAAAAGAGCTTTCGTATCGAGTAAAAGCACATCTTCGCAGAGAACAGCGTAAAACTGTTCCATCCAAAGTCGCTTTTTTTGGGAATGTAGCCATTCATTATGGTGAGAAGAAAGTATCGGTGAACAATCGTGTGTTAACTTCTGAGACGGTTAATGCCATGCGACGTCTAGTGGCCGAAACTCCTGACAAGTAGACATCTCGCAACGAAGGATGGGGACTAGGTTGGACTGGTACGATATTCCAGTGTTTGGACACGACGGCGCCACAATCGGGCAAAATGGGTATTTGCGTATAGTTCCCGAGTGCGAGGTAGTTGTTGCCTTGATGACCAACGGTGGGAGCACAGATCTACTTCAATCGATTCTTTTTCGGGAATTGTTCGAAGAACTAGCCAGTGTGAGAATGCCGAACGCAGTCTTTGAACCAGCTCCTAAACCACCTATTGTTGATATAACGCCTTTCATTGGTATTTTTTTTCTGCTAAAGGGCGCGATTCTTTAATAAGGAAGGCGCTTCATTTGTCCTATTTTACACTTGGTCAGCCGTAATCCCCAAGGATTCATACAATCCAACTCTTCCCGTTTTTGTAACCTTTACAGCCCTGTCGGGAAGCTTTTCAATCCAACGTAAATCAAATAACCGTATTAAAACGGCATTTCCTAAAGACCCTGCAAGGTGGTAGCGCCTTTCACTCCAATCAAGACACTTTCGAGCAAAATATCTTCGTTTATTTCTTAAAGCATCAAGATCAATATCAAAATCACGAAAGAATTTCTCTCCCATATCCGTTACAAGAAAATCAACTTCACCCTCAATCAAATACCCTTTTTGTATGAAGGCTTCAGTCAATGATACCCCAAGTTTTCCTGCCAAATGGTCATAGCAAGTTCGGGCAATTCGAACTTTCTCAGTGCGTGAAAAATCCTTCAAGGATTTGATACTTGGGGATGGCGCAATAACAGTCAACGTTTCTATCGCATGAGCAACATCAGTGCTAGCTATACGAAAATAGCGATGGCGGCCATGTTTTTCTACACGAACTAGATTTCCCTTTACCAGTTTTGCTAAATGACCGCTAGCTGTTTGTAATGAGACATTTGCCCTCCTTGCTAACTCATTTGCCGGAAGACCGTCAAGTCCAAGGAGAGCTTCTAACATGGCAGCCCTAGATGAATCCGCCATTAGTTTTGCAACGTACGAAAAATCAGGTCTACTTCCCATTGCCATCACTCCAATTACATTTATACTTCGATTATAACCGAAGTTTTTACGTGATAAAATAATGGAAACGTGATGGGAGGAATAAAAAAATGAATGTAAATGATTTAATAATTTTTAATTTTGAAGAAGTTAGACGTAGAAGTATAAAAGTATGGAAAGCAATTCCCGTTCAAATGTTGAATTGGAAACCCGATGAAGATGCTCTTACTTGTGCTGAAATGATTAGACATTTACTAGAAGGTGAATTTCTTTATCACCAAATTCTTATTGGAAGAGGTAGTAAAGCGTTATCTAATTTAACTAATCCATTTGATACAAAAGAATTCACAACAGTAGAAGCTGAAATTGGATTCGCTCAGTCATATCGTGAGGAATTCCTGAAATACATAAGGTCAATTAGTATATACGATTTAGAAAATGTAGTAATTGACCGTTCTGACGTAGGCTATGTAAGAACACTTGGGGATATGTTTTTGCGTATCGCTTATCACGAATCTGTTCACACAGGTCAGTTGTTAGATTATATGAGAACAATGGGAATAGACCGTCCTAAAATATGGGATTAATTTTTGTTCAAATTCATGCGTTAGTAAGATAACTAGAAAACTAATTTTTATTTTGCATCTTTCAATATTCCGTAATCGGTCGCTTTAATTGTTCAATGAAAAATACCTAATTTCTTCACATTAAATTGAGAAAATAGGTTTTTAAATATCAAAATTTCCTTAACGTTATAAATTCGCATTTCCCGACGCTACCCCTAAATGGATTAGCACGATTGGTAGCTGCCGAAATCAATGGTGATATCAAAATAAATGCAGTCGATCCGGGATGGGTGAGCTCAGATATGGATAGACCATCTGCTCCAAGAAAACCAAAACAAGCTGCTGAGTCTATCCTGTGGTTAGCGACTGTTGGATCTGAAGGACCGAAAAGGGGATTCATTAAAGATATAAAGGAAATCGATTGGAAACAACACTAAGCAAATTGGTAAAAGGCTTAGCTATAAGAGGAGCAGATAGAATGAAGAAAATCCTTCCAGTATTTTTTATATCTGAAACTGCATGGAGGAATAGGGGTTACTGGCAAATAAATGGAGAGGAAGAGATAAAAAACGAATCCAGTAGTTGGTCTGGATGTTTCAAAAGGGGAAAGTCAGGTTCAAGCATTTTTAGATAAAGGAAAGCCATATGGAAAAAGTTTTACTGTATCTCACACTACTGAGGAATTAACAAATTTACTTCGCTTTTTAGAGGAGGTGGAGAAGGAGTCTAAGGTTGAGCCAACAATTATATTAGAATCCACGGGGCATTACCACATACCTGTAATTCAATTTTAATGTCTATTAGTGAAATAGGATGAGAAAAGGTTCGAAATCGAAAATTAATTCTTGTGTTAATCAATGTTAATCAAAAAAGATTATTACGTAAAATACTAATTTGACGAAGTATTTGCTATAATGAATGATATATACGCATCTTACAAATGATGAATTGCGTTCTGCTGTAAATAAAATAGACACTAAAGGTCTTTAGTGTCTATTTTTATTGTTATTATTTACATATACCCATATAGGATTTATAGAAAAAAACCTAACTGTTGGATAAAATCAAGCAGCTGTGTATTACTAAATGATTTTATTGCAAATGAATGGCGTAATTGTAAAGCGTAAAGAGCATTGTCACCAAAGGCCTCTGCATATTTTTTAATAAATTTTTATAATGACCTATATTTAATTATAAAAACACTACAATTTAGAAAGGTAGTTTTACATAAATATGGGAATAGTCAAGGGGAATATTGGAAATTATATTCAAAATAGACTAGAAAATACACGGGTATTGAAAATGAGCTTATAATTTATGTAAACAACTTGGGTTCATTTTTATGTTATGTATACAACTTTGCTTCAAAATACCGGGCTTTATGTTTATGCATTTGGTTCAATAAATTTTGGAGAATGATCGACTGTATGGATTTTTTTATAAAAATTCGGTTATGTATACAACATTGATTCAATGTGCGTTTTTAATTTTATCTCACTATCTTAAGTATACTTAGTTTATGAGACGTGATATTTTATTCTTAATTAACTTCCCATAATATATATTATGTTAACTAGAAAAAAGAAAAAAGTGGAACTTCCTTTCTTCTCCCTTATGTGTCTACCCTCTTCTACTAAATGAAAATGCTCATAATTATTCCCGATTGTTAAAAAATAGTGAAAGTAAACCATATTCAATCACTTCGTTAATATATATTCGATGATTTTTGGCAAAGATTTTTAGGTCATTAAATAATTTTTTATCATAAGTAGTATTAAATTGTACACGTTCAACTTTTTGAGATTTAAATATTACATTAATGTTGTTAAGTGTTAAAACATACCTTATAGCTTCTTCGATAAATTCATTTACATGAGTTGATTGGTTATTTGCTAATTCTTTTATATTATCAAGTATGATTTTGTTAATGTTCGTTCTAAATTTAACCTTCGTATCGCTATTAATCTTGATTAATTTTCCCTTCTCAATTTTCCATATATCATTACCCAAAAGATGATAACTCTGTTGATTGATTAAATTTTCTAAATAACTCATTTGATCATTAGAATGCTGTGACATATTAATTCTCTTATAATTGATATAATGGCCTATATTAATTTGAAAAATTATATTACTTAAACGGATAAGATTTTCTTTCCCTTTCACCCATACACGATAAATAGGATTTCCTGCTTGAGAATTCTCTTGAGTAATGGTAGATAAAATTGCCCAAGATTGAAATATTTTCATCAGTTGACATGCAAATACTTTGCTGCCAGAGGTAATATGCAAACCGTAACCATCTTTAGAAACCCAACCATCCCCATCAATTACTCCCAGGATGAAGGATGTCAAAAATTCTTTTGGCACTTTTGGAAATGGGACGGTTAATGATTTGTTTGGAAGTACCCCTAATTTTGCAAGATCTTCTTTAATGATTTTTGAATTAATGATTAAAGTTGCTGTGTTTCTTGTTGAACCTGGTGGAGCAAGATTTAAGTCCGCATCCATAAAAATGACCACTTGTTGAAGTACTTTCTCTTCTTTTTGTGCAAACGAGATTGAATGAGTCTGATTATTAACGTTCCCGTCCGTAATAAACAACCCCAACACCCAAGCCATTTCATGAGACCATTTTTTAAAGAAATCTTCATTTACTTTATGTTTTCGCGGTTGCCCGGAGGATTGTTTTCGGTTCATGGACACGTTGTGTTTATATAAAATATTTCGAATGGCGCGGTCGGTGATCCCAACAATGGGGACCATTTCTTTAAATGGCTTCCCACTTTTGTACATTTTGATTATTTCTTCATCTGTAATTTCTGGATTTCTCGGCATCTATGTCCCTCCAGTCTTACTATTATCTTGCTTTATTCTATTATGCGAACAAATGTTCTGGTTGTAAAGACTTATTTCCATTTTATTCAATCTATCTGTATTTGTTATCATAAAAATATTTCCTCCATGCCTTTTATTTCACTGTTGTTGATTATTCCCTATCTGTCAAATTAATAAAGACATTAACATTTTAAGTTAATGTCTTTATTAATTTGCTTCTAGCAATATTATTAGTTAAGAAAACCATCGAGCAAGCCCGAATGCCACAGCTGCTGCAAGCCCTCCAACAATCACGGTTTGGATTGCATTCTTCCAAGGTGCATTTCCCGTAAATCTTCCTTTTATGTAACCAAATATCAAAAGAGCAATCAACGTTAAGATAACAGACAATTGTAAAGCAGAAGCAGGATTAGAAATGATCATATATGGCGCTAAAGGGATAATTCCCCCTACAATATAGGAAATCGCAATCGTTAAAGCACTTTTTCTTGCCCTTTTCGGGTCAGGTTCTTCTAATCCAAGTTCAAATTTCATCATGAAATCAACCCATTGTTTAGGACTCTTTTTCATAGTGGCTGTAATCGATTGGATTTGTTCCTCCTCTAATCCATAGCCCCTGAACACTTCAGCAACTTCTTCTTCTTCTCTTTCCGGAACTTCAATAATCTCTCTTTCTTCACGCTTGCGTTCTGTTTCGTAATGTTCAGCATCCGTCTTTCCTGCTAAATATCCGCCAAGTCCCATAGCAATCGATCCTGCAGCAATTTCAGCTACACCAGCTGTTAAAATGATAGCAGTAGAATCTACAGCTCCCGAAAGCCCTGCAGCTAAGGCGAATGGAACTGTCAAACCATCAGACATGCCAATCACAATATCACGAATGAGTTCTGAGTCCCTGAAATGCTTTTCCTCATGAAGGAGTTCATTCATAAATCTTCCTCCGCTTCGCTTAAACTAGAATGAAAAATTTAAAACAAATTTAAATTTATAGTGGTCTATTATCTATTATCTCGCTAATAACCCTAATTTGCACTACCGAAATTCTCTTTTCTGTTCAAGTTAATCTCATTTGTATTCCTCATATTTTTTGAAAAAAGAAATTAAAATAAAGATAATCTTCTGGTATTCTTTTTTACCATTTAGATTACACCCATGCTAGGTGCATTTAATATAATAACTGAAGCTACAAGCTTCAGTTATTATATTATCCTACTCTCCATGTTCTGATAAATAGATTTGTCCATAAATCTACCTAAAAAATACGTATCCCTCCAAAAGTGAAAACTGCAGCGATAAAAAAGAAGGAAAAGAATCTTCTTCTTCCAAAACCATCAATAATAATGATCCCTCTAGGTGGATCAACCCCAGCCAGTCTTCCTCTATGAATTCTGCCGTCTCTTCCACGAATTATAACTGCATTTCCCACGTGTCTCCTTAATCTTGGCATTTTACTCCCCCCTTTTCTAAGAGATTTTTAATTTGAATTTTTCAATTGTTCCTGTTACGATATTTTGAATAAAAGGACAGATTGCAATAATCTGTCCTTGTTTGTACAGATAATAAGTCAATCTGATAGAGTGTCATGTTATTATACTTAATAACCACCTGTGAAAGACGTACCAACAATAATTAATAAAATAAACAGAACAACAATTAACGCGAAGGCAGTTCCCATTCCGTGACCCAAATTAATGCACCTTCCTTTTCTGTAAATTTAATCTATTTGTGGTAATATTAATAACCACTCCACATTACTGCACCAACGATAATTAACAAGACAAAGAGAACAACAATTAAGGCAAAGCTAGAACCAGCGCCGCTGTAGCCTCCTGAGTAGCCGCCATCACCATATCCGTAGCCCCAACTCATGTTTACTCACCTCCAACCACGTTTCAAAATTAGAATGCTAATAAGCATCCTGTAATAATAAGATATGATTTGGGAAATAGTATTGAAATGGACAAACATATAGTAGTTTTAAAATTCCATCTTTGTCTGATAGATTATAGTCATTATCCAAATAAAAAAAACAGTGTACATTTGTACACTGTTTTTGAGAGGTGTTCATGAGTTGCAGGCGGCGGCTTGAAAAAGATATTTCTATCTCTTCATTATAAGGTATGCAAGAGGAAAAATATTTCTTAGACTAGAGTTGTTAGAAACATGGAATTTTCAAAAGATAGGGAGTATATACTAGTTTTTATTTCATTCTACTAGGAAAATTGTGAGGTGTAAGGTAAGTGTGTAGACAATCCTCATTAATTGCCCAACTTTGCTGATTCTAATGGTGCAAATATGAAGTCTACATCCATATCCTTCGCTACTTGTTTGAGGAGTTTCTCCTTATTTGTGAAAATGTAATCCCCTTTTTTAGCTTTTTCTTTAGCTAAGATCATTTCCAATATAATTATCCATATGAATCACACAGACTGGAATATGTCTTTCTTCCAGCTCTGTGGCGAACTTTTGGACAAAGGTTGATTTGCCCGAGCGACTTAATCCATCTATTCCAAGGATCACTCTTTTGCCCTTTACCTTTGGAATGAAGTTTAAGGTGGTACGTATGTTTTCATTCAAAATGAATCGGCCTTTTCCTTGGGCTAATTCATTTTTTCTCTCAATATAATATTCTTCAATTCTTCAACCGTTTCCACAATATAAGTTGCTTTGGCGGCTGCTAATTCCTCATAGGTACCGTACCCATACGTTACCCCAATTGAATCTATCCCTGTCTGATTAGCTCCAATGATATCGTATTTTCTGTCCCCAATCATGATAAAGTCCTCTTTTGGATGATCCTTGTAATGCTCAAGGATGTATTGAATGATTTCCCCTTTAGCGGATCGGGTTCCATCAAGATTACTTCCAACAATGAGATCAAAATAGGTGTCAATGTGAAAATAGGCCAAAATTTGCTCTGAGAAAACGGTTAGCTTTGATGTTGCAACAACAAGTGTAAGTCCTTGATCTTTTAACGCTTTTAGCAAGTCAGGGATTAGTGAAAACAATTTATTTTCAAACATCCCCTTTTCCTTAAACCGCTCTCTGTAAAACTCAATTGCTTGATTTCTTTGGAATTCGTTAAAATCATAATACTCTGCAAACGATACAGATAAAGGTGGTCCTATAAAGCATTCCAGCATATCAAGATCAGGTTCTTCGATATTCATCTTTTTCAGTGCATATTGAACGGATTTGGTAATTCCTATCTTGGGATCTGATAGGGTCCCATCCAAATCAAATAAAATGATTTTTTTAGCTCTCATATTCCTTCCTCCAATACAATGAAACGATAAGTATGTAAAAATTATACAACTTTTTTATGGAAGATACTTCTATAAATCTCCTTTTTTCAATAATTATGAATAATAATCAGATTGATCATATATTAAACCAAAAGGAGCATCCAAAGATGGTTATGGTTCATTTTATTGAAAATAAAACCGTTGTTTTAAGTCAGCTTCTTCAAAATATTCCCACTGTCGATGAAAAAATTAAAATTAAGGGCCGTAAAGGAAAGGTTTTGAGTGTAAGGGAAACTGAGAATAAGCAAATTGAAGTTCAAATTGAATTTGAAAAGGTCACCAAAGCTAAGACGATGGCTGCGCTTCCTAATAAGAAAAAGAGATAATTTGCCGTCAAACTGGAAAGTGGGAGTATAAGGGATTTTCCGAAACGTCTCTTCCCTTCTTCTATAAAAACAGGTGATTCAGTTTATCAAAAGGTTAAAATATTCTTGGTTGATTTAGATAAAACGAAAAAACTAAGGAAAGAGATTATTTGTGGATTGAATCGTTCCTTTAAAAAGCTTGGCTTCAACCAAGCTTTTTGTTATTCATTATTTTGCTGGTTTTATAATCTTTTAGTCATAAAGACACTATTAGGGTCCTCGATATAATCAGCAAAAGGTGTGCAATACTCAAAACCAAAGCTTTTATACAGTCTTCTTGCAGGTTCAAATTCCTCCATCGAACCGGTTTCCAGGCTTAACCTCTGATAGCTGCGTTTTTTAGCTTCGTCCATTATTTGTTCAATCATTTTTTTAGCGACCCCTTTTCTAAGAAATGGAGTAGCGGTCCGCATCGATTTAATTTCTCCATGTTTAACATTTAGTTCTTTTAATGCACCGATTCCAGCTAAGAAATTCCCTTCCCATGCACTCCAAAAGGTTATCTCAGGTTTTTTTAATTCCTCAATCTTAAGTGCATGAATGCTTTCTGGTGGTGAAAGTAAGCTCATCCCATGTAAATGCTCTTTAATTAAAGCAATTACTTTAGGACTTGATAAATCATCCTCTATTATTTGCATTGCTTTTCTCCTCCCTTCTTTTCCCTTAATTTTACTTTATAATATACTTCATTTTTATTTATTTGTATCATAAAGGGGTAAAGCTTTAGCAAATTTTAGCAAAGTTCATTATTTCTACACGAATAAGGCAGGTGACCTGAAATTGAATCGTAAACTACGATTGATTTTTCCTCTGATGATGAGTATGATCGCTGCCCTGTTTCTTTTTCCAGAAGCGGGTATGGCCGTTGATTATTCGATTACGAATATGAAAATTGATGCCTTTTTGCAGGAAAACGGACAGGTGAAGGTTACAGAAAAACAAACGTATTCCTTTGATGGGGAGTTCAATGGCATAACGAGAGAAATCGTTCCGAAGGCAGGTGCAAGCATCTCCAACTTTAAAGCAATTGAGCACGGTAAAGTCTTAAAGGTTAAAAAAGAAAAAAATTTGTATAAAGTTTATCGAAAAGGCGAGGACGATACCATTACAGTCACGATTTCCTATACAATCAAAAATGGAGTGGATGTTTATTCTGATGTTGCCGAATTTTATTGGCCATTTTTTGATGAACGGAATGAATCAACCTATGAAAATATGAATATTACGGTCCATCCTCCAAGTGAAACACAGGATGTGATTGCTTTTGGCTATGATGAAGCCTTTGATACAGAAAAAGTATTGACAGATGGTTCTGTTCTCTTTCAATTAGGGGAGGTCCCTTCAGAGGAAAACGGAGATATCCGTGTAGCTTATGATACTTCCCTTTTTCCAAAAGCGACTGTTACCTCTCATCAAGAAAGAAAATCAGATATCTTGGGGGCTGAACAAAAGCTAAAGGATGAAGCAGCTGCTTGGACGAAAAAGAAAGACATCTATTCTACAATTGCCCTATTTCTTGTACCGATTTTTTCGCTTATCCTCATTTTGATCATTATTTGGGTGATAATGCGATCACACCTAAAGAAGATGGACGTGGAAAGAAAATTAGATCCCTTCTTTTATTTGCCAAAAGAGAACTTGAGCATGCCTGCTACGATTTATTTTACTAAGAGACAGCTATCTTCTGAAGCAATGGCTGCGGCCCTGTTAGACTTAGTTAGAAAAGGATACGTAGTGAAAAAGGATGAAAACCGTTTTGTTTTAGGAAATATCCCTTCAGGAATTCGCAAGCATGAAGAAATCTTTATTCATTTTTTATTTGATGAAATTGGTTCAAATGGAGAATTTCAATTTGCGGATTTGAAAACCTATATCCAAAGAAAAGCTAACCATGAAAAATACCAAAAGGCATTTTCAAAATGGAAAACTGAAGTAATAAATGAAGTAAATGAACAAAATTTTTATGAGAGGAATGGAAAGTTCAGACTTCTTCTTGGTCTTATTAGTGTTCTTTTGATCCCGTTTGTTTTTATCTTTGCCTCATATGACTTATACGGCTGGTTGATTGCGTTGATTATTTTAATTTTAGGTTTCTTTGCAATGGCGATCTTTTATGTACCGAAAAATTCCAGCGGCTTAATGGTCATTCGTGAATGGAATTCGATGAAAGAACGGATGCAAAGTTTGACTACAAAGGATTGGGAAGCTCTAATAAATGATGACCAAATGCGCGCCTATATTTACGGAATCGGGATCAATGATAAGAAAATGATTAGAAAGAATGAAGAATTGATTCGATCTTTTGCACCACCTCCCTCCTCTAGCAATTATGGCGATGGGGAATCCGATTACAATTTATACAGTTTGCTATTTATTGGTCAGGCAGCATCCAGTAACTTCTATTATGCTCAACAAAAAACAGCTGAGTCTACTAGCAGCAGTTCTTCAAGCTCAGGTGGTGGTGGAGTTGGAGGTGGCGGTGGAGGATCTGGTGCTTTTTAATCAATAGTTAACAAAATTTCATGAATACATTCTCGGATCAAATGGTGTGCTACTAATTAAAAAATGTTCAAATTGAAACCGCTCAATATCAAGCTTTGAGCGGTTTTTTGTATAGAGATGAATCTTTATTATTCGAAGTTTCTTTCCTTTTTTCCTATGATTTAGCTCACTGAAGTTTTAGAAATTAAGTCTATGATGAAGATGGTAAACATCATATTGGAGGAATTATCATGATAAGATTTGAACAACAAAGGAATTTTTTAAAATCGGATTTTCTTGAATTTAAAAAGATTAAGACCGATAAGAATAAAGGATTACCACAACCGCCAAGCGTCAAGGCCTATGACAGTAATGCAAAAATCATCGCACTCCCCCCTGTCACTACGGATGTGTTAGACCAACCGAATATATATAACTGCATCAAGCAACGTAGAAGTACAAGGTTTTATGCCAATGAGGCAATTAGTCTCGAAGAACTTTCTTATCTTTTATGGGCAACACAGGGAATCACAGGGACGACAAAGAATGGGTTAACACTGCGTACTGTACCTTGCAGTGGTGCCACTCATACCTTTGAAACGTATTTATTTATCAAGTGTGTAGATGGAATTTCAGCAGGTATTTATCGATATTTACCGGTTGAGCACAAGCTTTTATACTTATTTGAACTGGATGAAATGGAGAATCAAATCGATGCGATTACCCTTGAGCAGCCATTTGTGCCGAATTTCGCCAAAAGAGCGGCGGTTTTATTCGCATGGAGTACGATTCCTTATCGCTCGGAATGGAAATACGATGTATCTACACATAAAAAAATCCTGATTGACATCGGACACGTAAGCCAAAATCTATATTTAGCCAGTGAATCCGTTGATGCCGGTGCATGTGCAATAGGGATCTATGATCAAGAACTAATTGATTCAATTTTAGGACTCGATGGAACTGAAGAATTTGTCCTTTTCCTTTCAGCTGTTGGTCGGAAGAAGTTTAAGGATTAACAAGGCCACTTAGTACTTTAGAAGTCAAAAAGCCTGAATCAACGTAACCTTTTCATGGGAAATTCCATCTTTCCCCTTTTCTAAATAATTTTATTCATGAACTATTTGTGAAATAATGAACATTTTCTGTCCATACTCGTATATTTATTGTATTTGTAGAAATAGAAAATTTTTTTCAAAATAGGAAGTGAAAAAATGAGGAATAAGGTAAAAATCTATGGTTTATTGGTTATTATATTAGTTATGTTTACAGGCTGTTCAGGTGGCTCCTACCGGATTACCGTAGGAGATATCGGTGTCTCTCATCAGAAAATGAGTGGAAAATACAGCAGTTTCACTGGCCACTATTTTAAAACTATAAAAATTAGAAGCGGAGAAACGCTTGCTGTTCATTTTTCCTCTGTCACGAAAAAAGGCACTCTAACTGCTAGTGTCATCAATTCAGAAGGTAGGAAGATAAAGTCAATCGAGACTGATGACACGGTGCAAATAGACAAACCGGGAAAATATAAACTGCAAGTTAGTGGGAAAAAACATAAAGGTCATTTTACATTATCTTGGAAAATAGAATAATCTGATTTTGAAGCAAGCAGAGAAAATCTTCTGCTTGTTTTTATATTAAAGTTATTTACAGAATTTTTTTAATTATTATAATATAGGTAATATCTAATTTATGGAGATAATCGAATGAATATACATATGAGGAAAACAGGTTTAGCCCTTGTCATAATCGGATCAACATTTTGGGGTGTAGGCGGAACAGTTTCCCAAAAGCTATTTCAACAGTTTGATATAGAAGTGAACTGGCTGGTCACAGCGAGAATGCTGATTGCAGGAATTCTCCTTTTAACCGTTCAATTTTTGGGGAAAGATCGAACACAAATCCTTAAGGTTTGGAAAAACAAAAAAGCGGCCCTGCAGTTATTGATATTTGGGATATTTGGTATGTTAACTGTCCAATATACATACATGGCTTCTATCAAACATGGAAATGCGGCGGTTGCTACACTTTTGCAATATTTATCTCCTGCCATGATTATTCTCTATTTAGTCATCCGTAAACAAACCATCCTATCTCGTCAGGATGTGTTAACTTGTTTCCTTGCCTTATTTGGTTGCTTTTTCTTACTAACAAATGGCTCTCTATCGCAGCTATCTGTGCCGATGCCTGCGATTACCTGGGGGATATTGTCTGCGGTTGCTTCAGCATTCTATACTTTATATGCTGTTCGGTTATTAAATCAATTTGATTCCTTTGTTATTGTGGGTTGGGCGATGCTGATTGGAGGTAGTGCATTAAGCTTTATTCATCCACTTTGGCGAGTTGATCTCCACCGTTTTAATGGAGAAGCTTATTTATATTTAATATTTGTCATTGTATTTGGCACTATGTTAGCCTTTTGGTTTTACATAGAAAGCTTGCAAAGCCTTTCAGCAAAGGAGACCAGTCTTCTTAGCAGCTTGGAGCCGCTTGCTTCTGTTTTGACAACTGTCATATGGTTAAAAGAACCATTTGGTTTCTTTCAATGGGCCGGGACCGCCTGTATCATTGGGATGATTCTTTTACTAGCCTTGAATAAACAAGTACCAAAAGAGGCAGGGAAACTTTCAGCATAGCTATTATTTTAGTTTCCCTGAAAAATTCTTATCGAATAAAAGCCATTTTTCTTTTAGATAATGCATCCTTTAACCAAGAGGGATGCATGGATAATAAATTGTGTGGCAGTTCCTCAAGCCCAAAATAACGAAGATCCAAGGATTCATTGGAATTGCATTTAAGGTTCCCACCCTTCACCTCTGCAAGAAAACAAGTGGTGATAAAATGAACGGTCTTCCCATTGGGATAGTTAAATACTTGTGATGCTGGTTCTGAATAAACACCGATCAGTTTTATTATTTCGATTTCTAGGTTGGTTTCCTCTTTAACTTCTCTAATAGCAGCTTCTGAAACGGTTTCTCCTATTTCAATATGTCCAGAAGGAATTCCCCACAGGCCTACGTCCGCTCTCTTCTGCAGCAAAACCTGCTTCTTTTCATTAAAAATGATCACGGCAATTCCAGCTTTTATTTCGTCAATTTGGTTCATCTTAATATCCTCCTTTAAAATAAAAAAAGCCGAGAGGAAAGATTTCAACGTATAGCAAATACGCTGAACCTTTCCCCTCGGACCTTTTATGTCAATAGGTGCCCTTTACCATATGTAAAAGATGTAGCCCTTGATCACAGACCTATCAGGATAGCGGAACTCTAGCTACAATTTTCCAGTTCGGATTTATTTTACAGTGAAATTAGCGGAAATGAAAGAATTATTTATCCTCTTGATACCAGTTTGCGACTTCTGGATATTTTCTCACCATCCACTCATTCGCTTTTTGTAAGCGATTGGAATACTCTCTGTAAGAAGAGCTTAATATTTTTAAATTATGGATGAATATGTCATTGTATCCACTGATTTGCTGAAATTCTCTTATGGCTTTTCCCATTTGATAAGCGGGAGTAGATTGATATTCCTGAGATGAACGCAGTTGTATGTACTCCTCTAGGTTTTCATGTTTAGAAAAGTATTGTTCAACATCCTCGGTAACCTTGAATAGCTCTTGATTGATTAATTCCATGTCTTCTACTTCAACAGAGATGGCCTGTTCTATGTACTCCTCTATTTCTTTAGGAATAGTTAGTTGATCAAGAAATTGGACGATGTTGTTATAGGCAGCTTTTTTCTCGGGACTATTGATTCTTTCATTTAAAAATGGACCAAAATGAATGGCTAAAAACATGGCATAAGTACCTGGAAAGGCTTGTACAAGCTTTTCTTTTATCGTAAAACAGTGATCAAGATGCTCTTTAATATATTTTATTTCTTTTTCAATGTCATAGCCATTCATTAAGTGTTCAAGGCATACCTGCTTTTCCTGCAATTTTTGCACCTTTAAATCCATGAGAAATTTGTTCTTTGCTAAAACAGCCGATTTATTGTTTGATTCTAGAATCTTCTTAATCTCAGAAATACTGAAATCAAGTTTCCGTAACACAGAGATTTCTTTTAATCGAGAGACATCCTGTTCATTAAAATTTCGATACCCATTATGATTGACCACGGGGTGAATTAGTCCTTGTTTTACGTAATATTCAACTGCCTTTTTGGTTAATCTGCATTCTTTACATACTTCATGAATAAGCACCTTGAATCACCTCAAATTTATCATAAGCTATTCCCTAAGGGGTTAGTCAAGAGCAACAACCTTCAAAAAATATTTTGATGAAAAATAATCCATTTGAATGGTGTCAGCATTTCTCTTCCTTCTTTAAATAAAACTTCATTTTATGTGGTTTTAGAATAGAGGAAACAAGATTGTAATTGTTAGTTTTTCTAACAATAATTTTGAAATAATAAATTAATATTTGTTAGATTTTCTTACAATAAAACTGACAAAGAAATATGGGTCCGCTACAATAAAGGTAAATTTTTCAAAGATTGGAGTGAAGGAATATGAAACTTCAATGGGGCATTCAAACGATTATTCTAACCGGATTTCTGTTCCTTGGTCATGGAATGGTGAAGTTATTTCATCTCCCCCTCCCCGGTTCCATTGTGGGAATGTTGTTCCTATTTATAAGTTTGTTAACTGGATTTTTGAAATTAAAATGGGTGGAACAAGCTGCCACCTTTCTTCTAAAGCATTTAACCTTCCTTTTTATCCCACCGATTGCGGGGTTATTTATATCATTTAGTTTCCTCAGCATTTTACATTGGAATGTCTTTCTTATTTTAATCGTGAGCAGTGTTAGCTGCTTGTTAACTTCCGCTTTTATGGTTGAGTGGGTGGAAAAATTAAAAAGGAGGAGAGCTAATGAATGAAGTTTTTTTGAAGGCATCTTCTTGTATTCTCTTAACTATTGCTTGTTACTTATTCTCGTTAAAAGTATTTCGAAAATATCATAAAAGCTGGTTAAACCCTTTATATACCGCTTCGTTTCTTCTAACGATGTTTCTTGTTCTCTTTCATGTACATGAAGAAACATATGAAAGAGTGAATTTTGTCTTTAATCAATTATTGCAATTAGCTGTAGTTGCATTGGCTATCCCCCTTTATAAGCAATGGTCCTTTTTAAAGAATAATTATCAAAAAATCCTTGCCGGAGTCATATGTGGAACTTCAGGTGGTGTAGCGACTGTTGTAGTGCTATCGCATTTATTTCACTTAAATAATCAACTCCAAGCTTCCCTTATTCCGCGGTCAGTTACTTTACCCATTGCTTTAACGATCTCGATTGATTTAGGAGGATTAGCCTCAACCACAATTATTTATGTGATACTTTCGGCTTTGATATCTGTTTTGATTGGACCTCAGTTACTCCAATACATTGGAATTACAAGTAGGTCAGCTAAGGGACTTGCTCTTGGGACATCTGCTCAAATGCTAGGTGCCAATCATTGTTTCAATTGGGGGGAAGAAGAAGGTGCGATGGGAAATGCGGCTATGACGACATCTGCATTATTTTTGACGGTTTTAGTCCCACTTGTTCCACTTATTCTTTAAGATCTGATGATAGAATGAAGAAGAATATCCCAAGGCGTAAATGTAAGTCATCGAATCATCTCTGCACTTTATTTATTTTAGCTGCTAATTAGATCTTTTTTAAAATTAAAATGAAATTTTTTATAGAAAGTTCAGTTAAGAATTATGAAACCAATCTAAGCCTTGCTTTCAATTGAAAGTAAGGCATTATCATTTTAATCTGTTTCATTACTTTTTGTAGTCTTCTTATTTTCCTTTACTCTAAGCTCTTGAGAATATTCTGTTAATAGTTTCGGCTGAAATATTTCAAGTTTGATATGTTTTGATTCATGACTGACCGCTTTTGTTTTGATTCGCGATCTAACGGCTAAGTAGATCAGCGCATACCCTGCAACCATCACCATTCCGGCAATAAGACCTGTTCCTTGACCGGAAATAAGTGGCATGCTCAATAAAATGAGAATCAGGCTGATTAAAGCGGCCCATGAGGTATAAGGAAATCCTGGCATTTGGCAAATCCCGTCAGGCGGACAGCCATCTCGGTTTCGAAAGCGAATGTGACTGGCCATTATGACCGCATAGGTAAAGAGTAAAGCAAAACCGCCAGTAGTGATTAATACTAGATAAACCCTTGGAAATAAAAGCCCAAACCCAAGTCCTAATAGCATAGCGAATTCAGAAAAAATGATTCCGCGATAAGGTACTTTGGAATGATCTTTCAAAAATAATGGTGCATGACCTTTATCAGTTAAGGAGCGAATCATTCTGCCTAATCCGAAAATGGATGATAATATTGCAGAAAAAATCGCAGAGATTAAGATAATATTCATGACGGTCCCTGCCCAGTCGATTCCCCAGCGATAAAGGGAGGCTACCATCGGGCTGACATTTTCATTGAGGATCGCTGTTGGAATAAGCGGGAGCAGTGCTGCGGCATATAAGATATATAATCCAACCAAGGAAAAAACGGTACAAGGTCTTACTGGTGTTGTATTTTGGATGTGATAGATTGTCTTTCTTGTTAACATAATCTGCATTGTAAGGTTTTTAGAAAAACAAAACGGCCAATTTCATAATTGTAAATCGCTTTGTTCTATACAAAAATAGCAGAAGTTCAACTATTAAAGTGAACTTCCGCTATTTGCATTAGATAGATTAACTTTTTGTTCTGTTTGGATTCGGTACGACAATTTTCACGTTTCTTTTATAAAAATAGAAAATAAATAAAAGAACAAACCATATAGGTGTTAATAATAAAGCCATTCGAGTTGCCTCAGCTACTAGCATGATGATTAAAATAAAAGCAAATAAGGCAAGCACCACATAGTTGATAAACGGTGTCAATGGTGCTTTAAAGCTGGATTTCTTTCGTAAATCTGGACGTTTTTTCATATAAATGATATGAGAGATTAGGATAATGCCCCATACCCAAATGAAACAGATCGCACTAATGGTAGTAACAATTCCAAAGGCTTGCTCGGGAATGAGTTTGCTTAGTAAAGCACCTACTGAAAGAACTACTGCGGATGTCAACAACGCGTTGCTAGGAACATGATTTTTATTTAATTTAGCAAAACTTGGGAGTCCCTCATTATTGCTGCTTAAATTATATAAAATGCGGCTCGTTGAAAATAATCCGCTATTACAAGCTGAAGCGGCTGAGGTTAGGACGACAAAATTTATGACTCCAGCAGCCACAGGTATTCCGACTAGCTTAAAGACCTGTACAAAGGGACTGCTAGACGCATTCAAATGATCCCAAGGATTAATACATAAAATAATGAATAAAGCTCCTACATAGAAAAATAAGATTCTAAGCGGAATTTTGTTGATTGCAGATGGAATGTTTTTCTTTGGGTCTGCAGTCTCTGCAGCGGACACTCCAACTAGCTCCACTCCCACAAATGCGAAAACCACCATTTGGAATGATAATAAAAAGCCAGAGACTCCATGTGGAAATAGACCTCCATCCTTCCAAAGATTATGAACCGCTACCGTTCCGGTATTCGTTTGGAATCCCATGATAAGTAGAATAATACCAATCGTTATCAAACATAGAATTGTAATGACTTTAATAATAGCGAACCAAAATTCTAATTCCCCAAAAAGCTTAACGGTTAATAAATTTAATCCTAATAGAATGATAATCCCTACAATCGCAGGAATCCATTGCGGAATATCAAACCAATATCGTACATAAACACCGACGGCAATTATATCAGCCATCGCTGTCATTATCCAGCAAAACCAGTAGGTCCACCCTGTAATAAAGCCTGCCCAAGGTCCAATATATTCTGCTGCAAAATCGGTAAAAGATTGGTAACCTGCATTCGATAAAAGTAATTCTCCTAATGCTCTCATCACAAAAAAGACGGCAATTCCGATTATTAAGTAAGCGAAGATTATAGACGGTCCTGCCAATTGAATGGCTTTTCCAGAGCCTAAAAATAATCCTGTTCCGATTGTTCCACCAATGGCGATTAGCTGGACATGGCGATTCTTTAAATCTCTTTTTAATTTGTGCTCAGTCACGTTTGTCTCCCCCATATGTTTTTATTAGGTATTTCTAAAGTCTATGGATGTTTAACACCTATGCCGAATTTAAAAAATACCCACAGAGATAAAGCAGGATTCTTTTTCCAGCCATATGTCTTATTTCAAAATGATTCAGCATGAAATCTCCCCATTATAATTGTGTTATAAAATTTCCCATCAGAAAGAAGTTTATCCATTTTTAAGATACCTTCGATTTCAAAGCCATTTTTTTGGTAAAGTTTAATGGCTTTTTCATTGGTTTCTAATACTTTTAAAGCCATTTTTTTGATTTGGCTGGAATCTGCCCAGGCAATAGACTCAAGTAATAGTTGGGTACCAATTTTGTAACCCCAATATTCCTTTAAGACACATACTCCAAATTCCACCTGATGAGTCAATCTTTTTAAATTATTTCCTTCACACCTTGAATAGCCAATGATACGGTCTTCAGTTTGGGAAATTAGGAAGAGATTCCTTGGACTCTGGGAATCCGCTTGAATCAATTGTTCAAAGCTAGTAGGATCCAATACGTCCTCCCCACTTTCCCTGTCCAAATTTTCTGTTTCCCCATCTATCTTTACACGCAGATGAGCTAATTCTTCTGCATCTACAGGACTTGCCGATCGAATGGAATAGTACAAAGAATTAACACAAAATTCCTTTTCTCGAATAATCATAATAATCTCCTATTCTATTAGGATAAAATAGCCTAGTTTGTAATTTTCCTTTATAAAACAAAAAGAGATTGGAGTTCTTCTCCAATCTCAAATGAACGTTAGAATAAACAAATAAAAGTTGATTACTCTTCTGTCCTTTTGCCTGAGATTATGAACCCTTCGGCGTCGCCATTGTGCGATCTCTCCAGAAATTGCTCCTGCTATAGTGGCCCCATAGCGATCATTGCAGTGTATGATGGAAGTGTTGATAAGAGAAAATACTTGCTTTCTCTCATTTTTAGTTTCTTTCAATATATTATTGTAAGATAATTTAAAATTTTATCAGTATTTATGTAATCGGTCAAGCTTATTTTTAGAGTTTGCCATTAATTTTGCGCGAATATAATGGATATTTTTTCATTTAATATTTAGTTTTGGAGATTTTGACCATGGAAAGGGATTATGTGTCTGGAATGAAGAAGATGAAGAAATTTAAAGGACTAATATAAGAAATATAAAGCAAACAATTTTAATCCTCGCATAAATTGAACATCTGAAGTTCATTCTAATAACGTGAATGAATTTGAGATGTAAAGGAGTAATGATATGAATAATGCCCAATCACCCATGCCTTCTCCCCCTGAGGCGATTACAACAAAGGATCTTTTATATTTAAAGGATGTGCTTTCTTGGGAGTTGTTAGCAGCGAAGAAATTTCATTTTCTTGCGACACAGGTGAGCAATGGAGAAATTCAGCAAGCCCTTGACCAAGCAGGTAGAATGCATCAAGATCATTATCAAAGAATTTTGTCTCATTTACAGGTGGATAATCAATCCGCTATGACAAGCATGCAAAATCAAAATCAGAATATGCCACATTAAGGTTGAGGTGAGAAGAATGCAAAATCAACAAGGAATGCAAAGCAATCAAATTGCAAATCCACAAACAGGTCAATTACCACAGGTTAAAAATCAGCAAATGAATGATCGGGATTTTTTAAACGATGGATTAAGCACATGTAAATATATTACGGATAGCTTAAATATTGCCGTTCGTGAAGCAAGTCATCAGCAGCTTTATACGGAAGTCCTTCAGATTCTACAGGAAACTCATAATAGCACTCGTGAATTGTTCAATCTTATGTTTAAAGAAGGCTGGTACAAGTTAGAAGCGGCAGATCAACAGAAGATTGATCAGGCTTATCAGCAGTTTAGTAATTATTCCACGCAATTTCCATATTAGCAAGAACAACTGCCCCCAAAGGTTTACACATGTAAAGCATTGGGGGCAGTTGTTTTTCATTGTTGTTCCCATTTCGTGACTTCTTCTCTTACGATTGGGGCAACTTCTTTTCCCAACAGCTCAATGGCTCGCATTACATCCTTATGAGGCATCGTACCCACTGGAACGTGGAGCATAAAGCGGGTAATTCCGACATCCTTCCTTAGATGAATCATTTTCTTAGCTACGGTCATAGGATCTCCCACATATAAGGCTCCCTTAAAACTTCGAGCAGCATCAAAGGTTTCGCGTGTGTAGGGTCCCCATCCCCGTTCGCGTCCTAATTTTTGCATCGCTTGTTGTGTTGAAGGGAAAAACTTCTCTGCAGCCATTTCATTACTTTCTGCAATGAATCCATGGGAATGAGAAGCAACGGGTAATTTCGATATATCATGTCCTGCACGAGCTGCCACTTTTTTATAAAGCCGTACAAGAGGTTCGAATTGCAGTGGACTGCCACCGATGATGGCAAGTACTAGAGGTAAACCAAGTTGTCCTGCACGAGCAACAGATTCCGGGGTTCCTCCACTTCCAATCCAAACAGGTAATGGGTTTTGAACAGGTCGTGGATAGATCCCGAGTTGATGAATGGAGGGACGATGTTTCCCTTTCCATGTCACCTTTTCAGAGTCTCTGATTTTTAATAATAGGTCTAATTTTTCATCGAACAATTCATCATAATCATCCAAGTCATAGCCGAACAATGGAAAAGATTCAATAAACGATCCTCGACCTGCCATGATTTCTGCCCGACCATTTGAAATAGCATCGAGCGTTGCAAAATCTTGAAATACTCGGACAGGGTCATCCGAAGAAAGTACTGTGACGGCACTGGTTAAGCGGATTCGTTTTGTTTGGGAGGCTGCCGCAGCTAAAATCACAGCAGGTGCAGAAGCTGCGTAATCTTCACGATGATGTTCTCCAACACCAAATATATCCAATCCTACTTGATCTGCGAGTACAATTTCTTCCACAACTTCGCGAATTCTTTGGGCATGGCTGATGACTTGTCCCGTTGTTACATTTGGTGTCGTCTCTACAAAAGTACTGATCCCTATCTCCATGAGTAGATCCTCCAAGTTTATATTTATTACTATATATACTACTATTTATAGGGAAAACATACGAATGATATGCACACGGGTTGTTTATTTAAGAGCTTGTTATTGTTCCTTGATGAAAAAACATTTGCCAGCGACCATCTTTCCATTTCCAGATGGAGCTCCGTAAAGTCTCCCGGTTTCTTGTTTCGTCTTGAATCCGATATGTCGTAAACACCACATCTTCAGATAATGGATATATACTAAAGTCAGTAAGGGTCATTTTCCGGACTGTTAAACCTCCGCCTTCAACGGAATCTTTTTTATACCAAATGGTTCCGGAACTTCCAAATTCAAAAAAATCATCGGCAAGGAATTGCTCTAATTTTTGCGGTGAAGTTCGAATTTCAGGCGATAAGAGTGCTTGTTCTAATTTCAGAAGCTGTAATTTTAATTCAGTAGAATCAAGCATGATGGTTCTCCTCCAAATTAGGTTTTAATATTTTCGATTGCAAAGGTTTGTTTTTAAGTTGAAGTGGAATAGAAAACAAAATGGGAAAGGTTTTTATTGTAAAAAAGCTGTTTTCCAAAATTCTAGCAGTTCGAATTATCCTTTTTTCGGACACAGTTGTTCCTAGAATTTAATTATTCTGCTTGAAAAAGCAACAAAGTACACGATCGGAGTTTGTTATGACATTTAAGTTTTGGATAATTTTACTTTCTTTTCATACCAAGGTGTTTGAGGTCTTGTTGATGGATATCCATATTGAATGCGATATTTTTTTCGTTCCTCAGTAAAGTCCCACCAACTTTTCCCGCTATCCCGATGATTGGCGTGATGAACGATGCAGCGGAGAGTATCCTCGACACATGGGTCTTCCCAAAATCCATAAAGTGACTCGAGGCGATTGATTAAATCGGCGCCCTCTTCATTTTTTATTTCTTCAAGAGAGAAAAATTCCAAATCAATGACTTCTTGTGCTGACTTAGGTCCAATAGAAGGAATGGTTTGGAATTCAGCCAAGGCACGAAGATACTTGGCCCGCTCTTCTGTACACTGAAGACTAATGCATATTGAAGCGGAATCCATATCTGCTATTTGATTTAATTTGATTTTCGCTTTTTTAAATGAGTCTTTTCTTCGGTTGATAATGGCAGTTTAGGAGTTTTAGTAGTCATATATTCACACCTTTCATTTTATTGTTTCGGAAGTTTCCCTGGTTTATCTGAAAGATGTTTCTCAAGTCTTTGTTGCAAATATTGTTCAGATTCCCCGAATGGGACACTTAAATTTTTCCAATCGCGCCCTTTTAACTGCTTCCCTATATAGACGATTTGCCCAATATGGTAAGCGTAATGGGCAAATTGTCTTTCAATCGCCTCTACTACAGAATGCCCTTCCCCACGAATGTAAATTGTTTGTAATAAATTATTTTCATTTAAATCGTTGATGGCATGAAAGAGGGTATTCCACCCTGCTTCCCAATCTTTCATCAATTCCTTTTTAGATGACAAAGTATCAATAAATTCTTGATCACGTTGTCTTGTGGGCTTTTCTCCATCTGAATGTAAAAAATCTGTCCATCTTGAAATCATATTTCCACTTATATGTTTGACGATAATAGCAACACTATTGGATTGCTGATTTAAGTTCCAATGAATGTCCTGTTCTGTTAATTGTTCAATCGTTTTTTCACCGAGGTCCTTTAAAGTATGAAATCGATCTTTGATGACTCTTAAATACTCCAGTTCAAAGCTCACTAAAAACCCACTCCTCTGCATTACGATTCCCCCCTATAATAACATAAAATCCCATTTCAAAGATGAAATGGGAAGAATCTTAAATTGAAGTTAGGCTCAAAATAGGGATCTTGTATAATGCACGTAATTGGTGAACACGCCATCAACTCCTAGTTTTAGAACTCGTTGTTGTTCACTTTTCTCGGAAGGTAAAAAATAAACATAGATTTTTAAATGATTTCGTTTTAATTTATCGATGCTCGTTTTATTCACTATACGGGAGTCCAACCCTACTCCAATCGCGTATTTTTTCCAGTTATGAATATGTTGTTCTGTAATTTGACTTGGCTGTTTTAATTCGACTAATTGAATTAAGGGAATCTTTGGGTTCATTTTATGTATTTTCACTAGGCTTGAGGCAGAAAATGATTCAATCATGATTCGATTATTTTTGATGAGTCCTTTCTTATTTAATAAATCAAGCAAGGGTTTTTCCATGACTAATTGCTGATTTACTTTTCGGGTTTCAATGCAATATTTGGTTTTAGCCCCGAACTGGTTGATTAATTCATTTAAAGTGATAATGCGTTCATTTGTGTAATTAGGACTAAATTTGCTTCCTGCATCTAGTCTTTTTAGTTGTGCTAAAGTATAGCGATGAACATCTCCAACACCATTAGTCGTCCGATTCAAAGTAGAATCATGCATTAAGATTAATTGACGATCTTTCGTTTCACGTAAGTCCATTTCGATATAATCAACCTTATCAGCAACAGCGATGCGAAAAGCAGACATTGTTTCTTCAGGTGCTCTATCGAAGGCACCTCTATGGGCAATAACGGTAGATTGCAGTTTCGCAAACGTCTTTTGATGCCAAAAGAAATTAGATAGTGTAATTACCATAATAAGAGTAAGAAATATTTTTTTCATTCTTTTAATTTATCATAAAATCATCATAGTATACAGGAATATTTATCTAATTGATTTGTGTTCAGTAGTTATATTTTGTCTCTACCCTCTCTTTTCAAATTATACGTAAATATTTCATTATAAATAATAATTATTATCAATAATGAGAGTAATATTAATTACAATTTCCTCTTTATCTAAAGGTATACTTGATTATTATTCTCAATTAAATATTAATTTTCTCAATTAGATTGACTTCGGTATATCTGAGCAGTATGATGAGCCTATAAGGGGATGAAAAAAATGAAAATGGAAGATTATCACCATCTCAGGCATGTAAAAGAGCAGCAAAAATCGAAGAAAACCTTATGGATTTCCTTATTTCTTACGCTCTTTTTCACATTAGTAGAAATTGTGGGTGGCTTATTAGCAAATTCCTTGGCGCTTTTATCAGATTCAGCACATATGATGTCAGATGTCGTTGCTCTTGGTTTAAGTATTACAGCGATTTATTTGGCAACAAGAAACTCGAACAGTAAATATACATTTGGATTTCTTCGCTTTGAGATAATAGCTTCCTTTGTTAATGGTCTTGCGTTAATAATCATTGCGATGGGAATATTTGTAGAGGGAATCAAGAGGATTGTTACTCCTAGAGAAGTGGATTTAACCTATATGCTTTTTGTTGCGGTGCTTGGCCTACTGGTAAATATTATTCTTACCGTAGTGTTAGTCCGAAGTACTAGAAAAGAGAATAATTTGAATATCCAAAGTGCACTTTGGCACTTTTTTGGTGACCTCCTTAATTCTATTGGGGTCATTGTTTCCGCAATCTTGATTTATTTTACAGGTCGTACAATTTTAGACCCAATAATCAGTATGGTCATTGGTGGGGTAATTCTAGTCGGCGGTACAAAGATTATCCGAGAATCCTATTTGATTTTAATGGAGGCGGTTCCGAACGGTTATGATTTAGAAAAGATTCGAAAGGATATATTGGAAATTGACGGAGTTGTGGATGTTCATGAACTCCATCTTTGGACGATTACGACTGAACATTATTCACTTGTAGCCCATGTTTTTGTTCATGAAGAATACCAATCTTTTAATCTCATAGCGAATATCAATCAAATGTTAAAGGATAAATACAGTCTTCGGCATTGTACGGTTCAAATTGAAAATCCGGCAATCAATAATCACGGTCTTTATGGTCAGCATTTTATTGGATAATTCCATTATGACTCATTTTGAGTTTATAAAAATTCATCCTTTTTTATACCAAAAGGATGAATCATACTGTGGATTGGATACCATATGATTTGCATTACCTTGATTAAATATTTACTAGCTATCGAAATGCTAGAATTGAAAAAAGGAAAGAGCAGGGTTAAGGGTTAACACTGCTCTTTCCTTTTAAACTTGTGTTTTATTAAAAATAAATCGTTCAATAATCTCTGCCACAACGCCTTCATTATTATCAGCTTTTGTTGTATAATCACAGATTTTTTTTACATCATCAAGGGCATTCCCTGCGGCTACCGATAATCCAGCTACTTTTAGCATAGCAACATCATTATAATTATCCCCTATTGCAATCGTATCCTTAATATCGATATTGAGAATTTTAGCTAAATCAATTAGCCCTTGCCCCTTATCGACTCCCAAAGAATTAAATTCCATATAGCGGTTAGATGAATAGCTGATGGTTACTTCTCCGTCAGTGATCGGCTCCATATCCGGCTCTAAGGACATTAAATATGGGACATCTACATTTTGAAAAAGAATCTTAGCAATGGGTTCATCTTTTAAGAAATCAACGGTATTTTCTTCCATAATAGTGACTGCTTCTTTTTTCGCTTCAATTTTTTCCGCTTCGCTTTCAGAAATATTATAAACATAGAGCTTGTCCATCGTATAAAGACGAATACAGACATCCTTTGTTAATCCATACTCAAAAATTTCTTTCATTTTATCAAAATTTAAACCTTTGAATTGCATTAAACGGTTTCCTTTATTTTCAGTTAGGGCGCCACCGTTAAAGGAAAGGATGTATTCTCCAACTTCATCGTATAAATGTAGATTCTTTAAGTATCTTTGGATTGACATAAAGCTTCTCCCTGTTGCAGGTACAAATTTAACTCCATATTCTTCCTTCGCTTTTTGTATCACTTCGATATTTCTTTGAGAAATCTCATGCTGGTCATTTAATAGAGTTTCATCCATGTCGCAGGCGATCAGTTTGTATCCCATCGGTCTATTCTCCTTTTCTAGTTAGTTAAACTTGTTGGATAAAAAAGCTATTTCACTATTTAAATGTGCTGATTGTTGAACCTATCTATAACTTTATCGATTTATATGGCTGATAGCAACCATAATTCAATGAAAAATAGTGTCCCTGGTATGGAAATATGTTTTCCTTCCAATGAACGACGTTAGATGTATTTGAAACTAAATTTCTCTAAAAAAAGCACCACAATTATGATATCGCGGTGTTTTTTGAGAAATATTATAGTAATCCAATCATTTGGAGACCATAAAGAATACCATCTTCTTCAACGGATTTTGTCACATATTTGGCTAACTTTTTAAGTTTTTCTTCTCCATTTCCCATGGCAACACTATTTTCTATTGTTGTGAGCATTTCAAAATCATTAGGTCCGTCCCCGAAGGCATATTGTTTATTAGCTGGAATTCCTAAAGCATTTACGATCTTTTCAATCCCTTTCGCCTTAGAGCCACCTTTTGGCAGGATATCGACACAGACCGGATGCCATCGAATATAATCAAAAGCAGTGAACTTTTCTATATATTGGTGTTCTTCCCCTTCAGGACAAAAGAGGAGAGTTTGATAAAGATCATGGCTTTTGTAATAATTTGGATCATGTGTTGGAAAATGATCAATTTTTAAGGTAGCAATACTTTCCTTAATAAATGGATGTTTTGGTACATTGGCTTTCATATCCTCATGGTCCATAAAAACAACGGGATGATTGTTGCTAAGTGCAAATTCAGTTAATTGCTCGAGTGAGGCAATATTTAATGGATTTGTATATAAGACTTCCCCATTTAATACGACATATTGCCCGTTATAACTCACATATGTATCAATTTCTAGTTCTTTCCGCAATCCCTCAAACATAAAGGGGGCACGCCCTGTTGCAATCGCTACAATATGTCCAAGCTCTTTTAATTTAAAAACCGCCTCTTTTGTAGATTGAGGTAATTTTTTATCAAAATTGAGTAAGGTTCCGTCAATATCAAAAAAGATAATGCTTTGTTCCGTCATGTTCAGTCCTACCTTCGGTGTATGATTATTTGATGGTTGATCCTGTGTTTTTCCTTCTATTACTTACACATTCCAACACTCTTCATTTTATTAATGTAACGGATATTTCTTGATTTGACAAATTTCCTTTTTTCACACATGTGTAGAATCTAAAATGGTGATTTTCTTGGATATTATATGCCTCTTAACCCCTTTTTCAAATGGCAAGTGTGCATATAATCCAATCCCGATAATGAAGAAAAATCCAATGGAAACAAGCAGAAGAAAAAAGTCGTCCATCATGCGATCATATAACCACTTGGCTTCATTTCTTATTGCTGGAAGTCCTACTCCAATGGTTGCGAAGATGATATGGAGCCATGATTGTCCCAAATAAGGAGGGGCTATAAGTAAATCAACCATGCACCATACATTATTCGAATAAATTTCATCTTTACTTTTTCCAATCGGTTCAAAAATACGTAAGAAAGGAAAATTTAGGTGAAGCTTGTCTTCGTTGACGAAATGAAAAAGGACAGGTCAAAAGTTCAATCACTTATGAACCTATCCTTTTATCCCGCCTTAACGGGCAGTAAGACCCCCACCTCGGGGATTCTGCGTATACAAAGAAGATAGGTGGGGGTTCAACTGCCCGTAAAGGTCCGACGACGGACAGGACGTCCTAGTCAGTCGAAGCCACAGGACGTGGCGCTATAAGCGTGATTGGTTCAACTAACCATCAGTGGGGGATGAAGAAAACCCCCACTGATGGAAGTTTCACTTTATAAAAAAGACCACCAAGAATAATATAAGGAGCCCTATGAAGAAAATGGGACCAACACCGGAACTGTATACAATATAAATTTTTACATGAAGAATGATATTAACGACAATAATGATAAAAAAACAGAACAGCAAAAAAAGAATCAAATTCATGTGTTTCTTTCTTCTCAACAAACAGCCCCCTTCTAATGCCTTAGTAGGGACAATATCAATCTTTGATCATTTCTTTTATATTATTATTATTGTTCGCAGGCTCGGTTTATGCGGTTGATTTTTTATTTTCAATGGTGGGTTTCGCAAATGATGACTAGTTGTTGAAATAGATTTGATGACTCCGCTTTTTTTCGACCTCATCACTTTACTTCAACAACCAATGATAAATAAATGCAATTACCACCAATTCAAATAGCTTATTGTTTTCCGTTCTTCACCCATCCAGCGACTGTAACTGTTCTCTTGGCTTGATGTTTTACGGCTGCCTCTACATTTTCAATCATTTTTCCGTCTTGGCCAACTGTGACACTTGTTCCATATGGGTTTCCGCCAGCTCCAAATAAAACAGGGTCGGTATAACCAGGGGTTGCAATGATGGCTCCCCAGTGCATCATAGATGTATATAAAGATAAAAGTGTTGCCTCCTGACCACCATGTGGGTTTTGTGCTGAGGTCATGGCACTTACTACTTTATTTACGGTTTTTCCTGATGCCCAAAGGCCCCCTTGGATATCGAGAAATTGCTTTAATTGAGAAGGCATATTTCCAAATCGAGTTGGCACACTAAAGATAATAGCATCTGCCCAATCAATATCATCTGAAGTTGCAATCGGAATCTCCTTTGTAGCTTCCACTGTTGCCTTCCAAACTTCGTTTCCTTCAATGACAGATTGAGGAGCTAATTCTTGCACCTTTAACACCTTTACTTCAGCTCCTGCTTCCTTAGCTCCTTCCTCCGCCCATTTGGCTAGTTGTAGATTTGTTCCACCCATGCTGTAAAAAATTACTGCTAATTTTACATTGCTCATTTCACATTTCTCCTTTTTAGTTGTATCTTTGAATAAATTGGATAAAAACCTCATTTTTACACCACCTATTGTTTCTAACTTTTGTTTAGGATATTCACTGTTAATGGATTTTTTAGACCTTTGCCTCATTTATACTCGCTTTCATACTTGAACTTTAAATTTGTTTATTAGATGTATTTATAAAGTTCGTTGTATTATTCTGAAGTTATTTAATTGGCTCATTCGACAAAACCTATTCCTATTTTATTTATGGAAACAGACTGAAAGCTTCTTTTTTAAACATGATATTAAATAAATTGCACGAATTCACTTACCGGTTTACGATACCCTCTTGGTTGCCGACTGGATATTTTTTCTTTTCCAATGGTCATCATCATCACTACCTCGTGTTGGTCATCAATGTTCAGGATTTGCTTGACCTTTTCTGGATCAAATCCAATCATCGGGCAAGTATCCCAGCCTTTTTCTTTTGCAATTAGCATGAACAGCATGGCGGAAAGGGAGGCATTTCGGATGGCCTCTTCTCTTTGAAATTCTGATCCTCTAGATTCATAGAAAGTAACGGTATCATTGACCATGAAATCATATTCCTGTTTATTGAGTATGCCTAAAAGCTGCAAACCTGAGTAAATTTCTGCAGCTTGCTCATAGGCCTTTTTATCTCCTAATACAAGAATGACAGCAGAAGCACTGGATACCTTATATTGTCCATAAGCTGCCTCTTTTAATTGGTCTTTAGTGGTAGGGTCTGTAACAGCAATATAATTGGTATGTTGCAGATTAAAAGCAGAAGGAGCTAGTTTCACAAGCTCAAACATTTCATTCAGTTCTTCCGGATGAATTGGTTGGTTCGGAAGAAAGTTCATAGCGGATCTTCTTTCTTTTACTAATTGAATAAAATCTGACATTTTTATGCATCTCCTCTAATTAAAGAATCTTGAATTCAAGATAATTAAGCAAAAAAATTTATTAATGGATAATTGCTGCTATCTATCCAATATCATGATAAATTAGCTATTTTTTAGTTCTCATTTTTATTTTTTTCAACATATCAATAAAAATGGTTTTCTTCTCTTCATTGAATGGCTCAAATAGATCATTCACAAATTTCCAATGTTTGGGCATGATTTTTTCCATTAATTGTTGGCCGCCGTTTGTTAGTGCAATATGAATGGCTCTACGATCATCGGGGCAGGACATTCGGTTTAATAGCCCCCTTTGTTCTAACTTATCGATTACATAAGTCATGGAACCACTAGAGATTAAAACGTGATTCACAATTTGTTGAATTGTTTGTTTATCTTTATGATAAAGCACCTCTAATACGGAAAATTCCGTCAGGTTAAGACTGAATTCCGTTAATTCCATCTTCATTCTTTCCTGGATGGCTTTCGATGATTCCATTAAGAAGAAAAAGGGCAAATTGTTGCAAAAATTCTTCATTCAGTTCACCCCTTTAATATATATTGAATTAAAATATCTTGAATATGAGATAATTATAATGAATCAAATTCATTTTGTCAAACGGTATTTCAACAATGCCAGCAGAATACATCCTTCAGTTATTCAAATAAAGGAACCTGTGGATCTCTTCTATAGCAATGAACCAGCATAGCATGCAATTGACCCCTGTGATGATAAATATGCGCCAGTATTTCTAATAACCATTCATATTTTGTATAGGTAATTCCCCAGTAAGAAGTCTTTTCCTGAAACAGTTCCCTTTCAGAAAGCTTAATATAGTGGGTTTTGAGTGAATCAAAGTTTTTCAGTAAAGTAGTTTTTATGATTTCGATATGCTGATTGGAAATTTGAGAATAAAAGGTTTCCATTTCCTCCTGCGTGGCACCATTTATGATATGGAAGTCTGCCTCACAGATGAAGGAAATATGCTGCAATAATTCACCAATTGAATGCTTTTGTTCGGTTGGCCGGAACTCTAAATCTATTTCATCTAACCGGTCCATCATTTTGATAATTGTTTTAATGGCAATCTCTATTTGATGCAAGGCACTATGACAATATACATTCATAAGATAGACTCCTTTAGGAATTTGAAAAAGGTAGTTATTTCCTAGAGATTTTTATTGATAATTACTATTCTTTCATTATTCAACAAAATTTTTAAAATTCCTACTAACCATGCAAATGCGGAAAAGAATAAAACTATTTCCATTATTGACTATTACAGATTTTTTTCATTTATTTTTGTTGGATTTTCTCAAATGCATGCGATCTAAAATGCAAGTGGCGAAAAATTAAACTTGGTTAAGATAAAGAAGGAATAGGTATAGGCCCAATCCAACAAGTGAAGAGAAAAGCTTTTAACACAGCTTCGACAATTAATTGATTTGCTTCTAAAATTTTTTGTGTAGCTTGATCGATTTGCTTTAATCCGTCTTGAAATGTCATTTTTCCATTCAACATTTTATAATCTGAGTCTTTAGGTTGATTATGGACTCTTTATCGATAAATGGGTGATTCATATGAAATTTGATGATAATTCAATTCTTGTCCATTTCCTTTCGAACAGAATATGCATAACCTGTACTATTACTATATTTAATTTTGATCTTCTTAAAAGGAGTCCTGTTTGTGATATTTATTGGGTCTGTAGTCATTTCACAGATATCTGGTTCGGCAACTGTTATATTTGGCAATACCATTTCGCTTTCTCCTAGTTCTACTTCCAGTTCTACTTCCAGTTCTACTGCGGATTCAGACACAGAGAATGCAAATTCTTTATCTCTCAATGATTTTGCTAATAGAACATTAGCGCCAAATTCTTCTCGTGTAAAAAAAGAAAATCGAAATCGATCATTTCATTGGAATTTCCCAAATTCTTAAATCATAAAATGGAGATTGAAAAAATATCAGATTTTCAGGAACTAATTTTCCAACCTTTAGCATTATACAAAAGGAAGATAACAAAAGAATGAAAATTATCCTGGTTTATCTTTATTTTTCGTAGTTTAATCTTTCATTTTGAAGTAAATACGCTAATCCAGGTAATATCAATAATATTGTCAACCAAGTCAACTTGGTTGACAATATTATTTCCTTGCGATATGATTGAATCAGTGACGTTAAAATTGGGAGTGAACAAATGTTTAGTATTGGGGATCTGATAATCTATTCTTCACATGGCATTTGCCAAATTGATGATATTTGCGAAAAAAGCGTTTCCGGTGTGACCAGAACTTATTATGTTTTACATCCTCTAGAAAATATTCATGATCTAACCATCAGTACTCCTGTCAATAATGATAAAGTTAAAATGCTCGAATTGATTCATAAAGAGGATGCTTTAAAGATTCTTGAATCATTTAAAAATCCAGGAGTCAAATGGAATGATAATGCTAACTTTCGTCATAACACTTATTCCGATATTATTCGCAAAGGAAATCGAATGGAAATATCGAAAGTGGTTAATACACTCATGCGAAAAAAAATTGAAGCTGAGATTCATGATAAAAAGCTTTATGAACAAGACCGAAAGCTATTGGACACTACACAACGTATACTATTTAAAGAAATATCAATAGCCTTAAATAAGACTTATTCCGAAATTCAGGATCAAGTGATGCAACTGCTTCAGGAGCAAAAATAAGTTTTTTTCCATTAGAATATGAAAAATGGCCCTTGTAAATTGGGTCATTTTTATTTTACATAGTTTTAAACATCAAGATTTTTCACATATACTGCATTTTCTTCAATAAATTGGCGTCGTGGTTCTACCCTATCTCCCATTAACAAATCAAACGTTGTATCAGCTTCCTTAGCATTCTCCAAGCTGACCTGAAGGAGCGTTCTTGTAAATGGATTCATAGTCGTCTCCCATAATTGCTCTGGATTCATTTCTCCTAGTCCTTTGTAGCGTTGTAAATTGGGCTTAGGTGTATTTGAAAGTGTGGATAAGACGGCCTCAAGCTGACGATCATCATAAGCATATTGAATATACTTTCCTAGTTGTATTTTATATAGCGGTGGTTGAGCAATGTAAATACAGCCATTTTCAACTAGGGGTCTCATAAATCGAAAGAAAAAAGTAAGCATGAGAGTGCAAATATGGGCACCATCTACATCTGCGTCAGTCATGATGACGACCTTGTGATATCGCGACTTTTCCAATTCAAAACTATCGCCAATACCAGCCCCAATCGCTTTTATCATCGTCCCAATTTCGGCATTATGAAGGATCCGATCCATCCCTGCTTTTTCCACATTCAGAATTTTTCCTCTCAATGGCAAAATCGCTTGAAAATGGCGATCTCTCCCCTGCTTGGCTGAACCACCGGCAGAGTCCCCTTCGACAATGAATAATTCATTGATTGATGCATCCTTTGAAGAACAGTCTGCAAGCTTTCCTGGAAGAGTAGAAATTTCTAAAGCACTTTTCCTACGTGTTAATTCCCTTGCCTTTTTTGCAGCTATTCTTGCTTTTGAAGCTAGGATGCTTTTATTGATAATATTTTTAGCGATAGCTGGATTCTCAAGCAAGAAATGCTCAAGCTTTTCAGAAACAATCGCATCGGTTACAGTTTTTACCTCTGAATTGCCAAGCTTTGTTTTCGTTTGCCCTTCGAATTGTGGATTGGAATGTTTAACGGAAATGACCGCTGTTAGTCCTTCCCGAATATCCTCACCGGAAAAATTGGCCTCATTTTCTTTTATTTGCCCACTTTTCCGCGCAAAATCATTAATCGTTCTTGTGAGGGCTGTTTTAAATCCAGCTTCATGAGTCCCTCCCTCATGGGTATGGATATTATTTGCAAATGATAAAAGCTGTTCTTGATAGCCTTCGTTATATTGAATAGCAATTTCCAATGAAATCCCTTTTGCTTCCCCTTCAATCATGATTGGTTCTTCATTTAGAACGTTTAGTTTTTCATTTAATAGCTCTACATAGGATTTGATCCCACCTTCATAGTAGAATTCATCCTTTTTATCCTCTTCTCGTTTATCTCTGATCGTAATCAGAATTCCTTTATTCAAGAAAGCAAGCTCTCTTAATCTTGTTGCGAGAATAGCATAATCATAGACAAGCGTTTCTGTAAATATCTCATTATCTGGAACAAAGTGGATGGTTGTTCCAGTATGATCCGTTTCACCTATGACCTTCAATTCTTCCTGAGGGACTCCACGTACATAGCTTTGATAATGTATTTTTCCTCCTCGATGGACAAAGACCTCCATCAAAGAGGATAAGGCGTTGACGACAGAGGCCCCTACCCCGTGTAGTCCTCCTGACACCTTATATCCTCCACCGCCAAACTTTCCTCCAGCATGTAGAACAGTTAAAATGACTTCTACGGCAGGTCTACCTTCTTTTTCATGAAGATCAACAGGAATTCCACGGCCATTATCTGTAACGGTTATACTATTATCTACTTCAATGACTACGTTAATTTCATTACAATATCCTGCTAATGCTTCATCCACGCTATTATCGACAATTTCCCATACTAAATGGTGAAGGCCTCGCCCAGATGTTGAACCAATATACATCCCTGGCCGTTTTCGAACAGCCTCTAGTCCTTCTAATACTTGAATCTGATTCGCATCATAGGCTTGATCCTGTAATTTAGTTTCAGTCATTCAGTTGTGGTCTCCTTCACAAGTTCATTTCTAATTCGAATCGGAGGTAGAAATCTTCTCAATTGGATGGAAGTTTACTACACGAATTGTCAACTTAGTTGACTATATTAATTGTAAAGAAAAACCCTCACTTTGTCAATCGAGTTGACGAAGCGAGGGCTTTAGATGTTCCATTCGCTTTTTAATATTTTTTTTAAAAGATTGACTTGTTCAAAACCAATATTTTCGGTTATTTTTTGCTCAAGCTGAGCTTTAAGGGCTGCATTTTTTTCGTAGCATTTTTCTCCTAAAGCCGTTAATTGAATACATTTTTCTTTCTTATTGTTTTCGACATTTTTGATTTCAACTAATCCTTTTTCTGAGAGTTTTTTGATAAACTTATGGATCGCTTGCCGTGAAATCTCAACATTCTTGGTTACATGTGAAATGGTTGGCTGTTTTTGGTAAATTCGAGCCATGATGTACCATTCAGAATTGGAGATATAAATCTCACTTTGATCATTCCATGTTTTCTCTGTAATTTTCCGAAGCTGAGTATGGCGTTGACTTAATAAATCAATTAAATCTAAATTTTGCAATTCAGAGTTTGAAATCAAATGATTTCCTCCCCTCTTAATCTTTCCGCCAATTACTATACAAAATCCATTTGTGGATGTCAATTCAGTTGACTAATATCAAAATAAATAATCCTCATATGTATGTCTGCCAAAAATGAAACTTATTATAAATCGTTCTATTATTCAGGGGATTTTGAAGAATTATGAAACTTAATCTTTTGTTACCCGTATAACGGGGGTAACAAAGGAGGGCTTTTTTTTGAAATTTACATCAAAACTGCCTGTATTTGATGAGAAATTACATGCTGAATTGATAATAGAAAATTGGAAACCATTAAAGGAACCTAATAATTTTTTAATGGGCTTATTATCAATCCCTTTTATAATTATTGGTGCATTCATCCCAATTGGAATCATACAATTGGTTACTCCTTTTACGATTAATGAATTTGGTATTTCAGGAGATGGTTCATTTGTAATTAATCTGAACTTCCTGTATATTTTCCTCGTTCTTCTATCAATAATCTTGCACGAGTTGATTCACCTAATGTTCATCCCAAATTATTTTAAATCAAATTGTACTTACATAGGGATTACAGTGTTTGGCGGCTTTGTAGCAACAGAAGAAGTCCTTTCAAAGAATCGCTTCATTTTAACGACATTGGCCCCTTTTACAATACTATCTATTTTCTTGCCAATTATTCTTGGTACAATTGGGATACTGCCATTAGCGGTAAAAGTGTTGATTATCTTAAATGGTGCAGCTTCATCTGTTGATTTATTAACCTTTGTGATCATTATTTCTCAAGTTCCCAATTTGACCATGCTTCGTAATAACGGCAATAAAACCTATTGGAAAATAAAAAAATGCTAGTTTCTTAACTGAAATGGGGCCGTTATAAAAACTGCATCTATTGTTTAATGAAATAATTAGGTACAAAACACCTTACGTCCGTTGCACAAAAAAAGATCCCCTTTAGAAAAGAGCATCTTCAACGTTTCATCAAATAAAATCTCCTCATGAGTCCATTTTCCTTTATGTAAACTAGGCACCATCTTGCCAAATATCTCAAATTCATCATTTGTTGAATGGATGTCCTTGATGAACTCAGTTTTTAAAGGGAAAATGACGATATTGTTTGAAAGATTCATAGAGCCTATCTGCTGTTTTTTTATATTCTAGAATATATAACTTAAATCAATTGCCAGACATATAAATAATAAAGGCCAAATACAAGGAAAACTAAAATTAAAGAAAATGAAAGAAAAACTACCACTGACCTTGAAAAATGAAAAGTTTGGCGATTAATTTCCTTCCCTTTTTGAAAATAGGAAATCGTTGAAAACATTAGGGCAAGAATGCCAACAGAAATAGAAGCCAAACCGATGATTTTTGCTAATAAATCAGCCATTTGTATTTTGAGATTAGGGGTTGAAAAATGTAAATTCGTGATTAAAAACCCTACTCCCATAATGGTGACACTGGTTCTAATCCAAGCAAGATAGGTTCGTTCGTTTGCTAAATGCTGCTGGATATATTTTGAGTCGACAGATTGTATTTGTGAATTTTTTGAAGAAATCGATATATTTTGAGGATCATTCATCCTTATCCCTCTTTATTTAAAATAGTTATTCAAATATTTTTGAATTGAATGAATATTACGATTGCGGATGTGGCGGAATAAATTGGACGAAATTCTAATATAGGAAATGGTCATTGGAATTTATTATAACATCATAAAAATGCAAAAACGGTTTATATACAAAAATTTAACATTACATCTCATTGATATGATTTTTATCGTAAAATAAAAAAGCCCTTATTAAAGGACTTTGTTGTTCAGCAATGTTGGATCTTCAGCTAAATAATAAATGAGCACCAAAAGCTCCTCCGAAAAAGAAAATGGCTGTTAAAATCACATAACCCCAAATCTCTAAATCATTCTTCACTGGCATTCCTCCTTAAGAGTCATTCCATTTATTGTTACGGAATGTTTGTAACTTGTCAATATATTTTAATATAAGTTATTTATTTTAGGTGTTTATTAATGATATATCGCGCTTTTTTCACTAAATTTGGAGGAAGGTTGTTTAAGGAGAAAAATCTGAGATTGCTGCTTTCATTATCATGAATGGATAATTCCCCACTTATTTTTGAAGTAGTGAAAACCGCTGTAACTCCGAAAATCTCATCCCCATTTGGATATTTGTGGCACTCTTTCTTTCCAGATAGAATGTCAAGAAATTCTAAACTTTTTGCATTGAAACCTGTTTCCTCAAACAGTTCTCTTTTTGCTGTTTCTTCTAAACTTTCTCCATATTCCATTGATCCTCCAGGGAAGCCCCATTTGTTTATGTCAGACCGTTGTTGGAGAAGAATTTCCTTCTTTTCATTAAAAACAAGAACCATTGCTCCGACTACCAAAAGTGGTTGAGTACCAACCAGTCTTCTCATTTCTTTGACATAATTTTTCATAAAATAAATTCATCCCTATTTTTCAAATAGAAAATTCGTGTTCATTTCATCATCACAAAAAATACAATATCCTCTTCCTTCAGAAATGGGAACAGGCGCACAACAAAGTGGACATAGAATAACATCATTTTCATTTTGGTTAGGCTTTTGTTTGCAGTTTTGTTGTACTTCTCCTTTAGTTGAATAGAATCCCTTTACTAATTTTCTACTTCCACAAAACTGACATTTGGTTGCCGAGTGACTACAAAGAGACTTACAATCATCACATTGTTTCAGTTTGATTGGCATCATCACTCATTCTCCTATTCAAAAATGATTTATAGGCAAAAACTATGATTGCAACTTTTGTCTAAAAATGGATATCTAATTGTTGTTTTATATCATTTAATAATTCAACATGCTTCTCCGTAGTAATGCGTGGGGTATCAATTGAGCCAACATCGTGGTGAGTAAAAATAAAGGTCCCGTCATTTAAGACAGAAAAGGAATATGAGATTTCTGTTCCTGACTGTATGGTTTTACGATCATAAAAGGAAAACATATAATTGTCTTGGGTCTGCATTTTTTCAATTATAATGTCATTATTGGATTCCTTTACCTTTAATTCTTCCACCATAGAGATTATTTTTTGAATTTGTGTTTTATCTGAGACGATTTTCGTCATTTCTTCAGATGTTTCATTTCCCTCGACTTTTTGAATGAATATAAGTTTGAGGGAGTTTTTCTCTTTCATTTTATTGACATTTTGTTCATCGGAACAGGCACTGAGAAATAAAGAAATAAAAGCGATTCCGATGAGAAAGATTTTCTTCTTCCCCATTTTTCTCCTCCATAGACCAGTGTTTTCTTACGTTAATCTGACAGCCTCATCCATTGATTCACATAGGAAATTTGCAACGCCTAATCATCCTTCTTGAACGGTCCACAAATGAAATGCTTGCTTTGATCGCTTAATGCTGTTTCCGTCTTTCTTTGATCCAAAGTCCCTTATCTGGCAAGTACAAATATTGATTCCAGTTTAACATGAATTATTAGATTTTTGGTAAAATTACCAAATTACTCATTTTTTAATGGGTATGTTTAGACAAATCAAATTGTAAAATATTCCAATTTATACATAATTTTCTGCATTACTGGTCATGTTAAAAATAAAACTGAAAGAAGTGATGAAGGATGTTGTCATTCTTGGTTCGTATTTTGTGTATATTATCCTGGGTCTCGATTGCCTGGATTCCACGAAATGAAGTGAAAAGGTACCTTCCTGTTACCATTTTGTCAGGACTTTTTACAGTAACGGTTGTCTTAATTGGATCACACTATCATTTTTGGGGAGATAAAGGAAAAGCCAAATCGAAAATGTGGAATCATTTATCTCTTGTTCTTGGTCCATTTGCTGTCACAAATTTATGGATATTTCATAAAACTTACGGCAATCTAGGTAAATATATATTCGTGAACCTTTTAAATAACCTATTTTATGGATTTAAAGTAATCCCTATTTTTGATAAAATTCGATTTTTAAAATATGTGAAATTTACTCGAATTCATCATATAATCCACACGATGTTTGAGTCAATTTTTCTTTATTGGTACCAAGTGTTTTTTGACAAGCAGGGGAATGATCAAATTCAAGATTAATGGAACGAGCTCTGAGACTAGCATTTTTAATGTATTGTTGGAAGGACGGTAGGATTTATTGAGATTGGTGTTTGTGCTGGTAAGAGATGGTTCATTAACTGGATGAACGATAAAAAAGAGGAATTCCCCCCTTTTTTTTGTCATTTATAAGTGGAAGCACAGGTAATATGGTATAATTTAACAAAGGAGGTGCTGGATTATGGTAAAAAAAGTATTATCGATTATCATGACCCTGCTCGTTTTAATAGGTTTAACCTTTGGATTCTCTCATTCTACCGATGCAAAATTCTTTGATTATTCCTTTTTTATTGGCTTAATCGCTAGTGTAGTTATTTGGTTTTTTACTTCAAAAGGAGGATTCACGTCGCGAAGTGTTGATATGTCTGTTCAAAGCACAACAGGAATGAAGACAGATCATCAAAGATTTGAGTTTTCTCCTACAGTTTCCTTTCTTACCACTATTGTCTACACCATTATTAGTTTCGGAATCATGATTTATAAGTATCGACAGTATTTTTAAGGAATGAATGGCTTCTTATTGTAAATGTAAAAACTTCCTAACCTCTTCCACAAAACAGTCTTTTGTATATCCTGCATTTAAGCTGCAAGATAAACGAACCGGGTCGCCAAAGAAGTATCGCTCATATTGGGTTTGTCTTGTTCCAAATGAACTCATAGTGAGATCCCAAGCTAAGCGAAAAATTTTCACTCGATTTTCTCCAGATTGATTTTTGGCTTGAAGATACCATTGCAAATCTTCTTTATTTGTAGATTGAAAATCGGCCTCTGTCGGGATACTTATCATTCCACTTGCTCCGATTAATTGGATGATTTCACAAAAACGTGGATAGATTTTTGGAAAGAGAATGCTTGCGACTTGTAAAGGAATCATGCTTGGGCACATATACCCCCATTCGTCGATTTCAGCATCCTGTTCTGCTTTTTCTATAAGAGCTTTCATGTTTTCAAGTCCAATGATGATTTCGGCCAGCTTTTCTTGGATATGTGGGTATTCTCCAACCTGAATAGTCTCAACGAGAAGTTGAGCAACTCCTAAAATAAATTCAAGCTTGATGATTTGTCGGGTAATCACCTGGTGGTATCCAAAAGTGTGGAAGGAACTTCTTGTCATAAATTCCGTTGCGACATCAAATTGATTGTAAAAAAATACTCGTTCCCATGGGACTAATACATGATCAAAGACCACAATCGAATCCATTTCTTCATATTTCGAACTAAGTGGATGATTAAAGAAGGAATTTCCGCCTACGAAGGATTCACGACAGATAAATTTTAAACCTTTTGTATTGGAAGGAATCGAAAAAGCGAAGGATTCATCATGCTTATAAAATTTTGGTGTGGAAATGACTAAAACTTCGTCTGTCATTCCCCCTTGTGTAGCTAGCAAGCGTGCTCCTTGAATAATGATTCCTTTTTCATTTTCTTCAACCACTCTCGCAGAAATTGGTTTATCCGTTAATTCGATATAGGTTTGGGAACGATTAACCTGTGGGGTGATAAAGGTATGGGTAAATGATAGATCCTCTGCCATTGCTTTTTCATATAAAGTTAGAATGTTTTCAGGAAAGCAATTTTCTTTCCCATCTAATATGGATGCCGAGGAAGCAATACTCATGATAGCCGTGTTCATATAGTCAGGACTTCTCCCCATTAAACCATGAGTGGCACGCGCCCAATGTTCAATCATCCTTCTTCTCTTTTTTAAATCTTCCTTTGTTTTAGGTTGTAGATAGGACATTCCAATTGGTTCATGCTGATTCGAAAGTTGAAAGGTCATTTCATTTTTTAAATCCGGATGATTTTGTAAATCGTAAAGTGATGCTTTTGTAGCCATGCAACCTTTAAAAGCAGGATGCTCAGATATTTTCCCTTCTATTTTTTTGCCATCATACCAAATTTCATTATTTAATTGATTAAGCCGTTCAATAAATTGTTTTCCGTTGATAATCCCCATTTCTTTCACTCTCCAATTGTTGGGAATTAATTTAATTGTGCTAGTTAGCTAGTTGTATTTTATTGAAGATTTGTCATACTTGCTCCTGTTGGAAAAGCCTTCTTATAAAATGGGGAATTGTCCTTTTCTTTTAAATAAAAAACCGTGATACATTAGTTTCACGGTTTTTTGTTATATCATGGTTAGCTTGCACGTGTTTCTGTGGACAAGCTACTCATATCATTTTGATATTTTTCCTTTTTATTGATGTCTGGCACCTTAATCACCATTGCGATTATGACAGAGATAATGCTTAATAAAGCAATGAGCTTGAAGGTTGGGATAAATCCACCTAATGATGAGGCGATAAAGGAACCTGAGATAGCCCCAATTCCGAAGCCTTGATAAATGATACCATAGTTTTTGCTTTGATTTTTCAATCCGAAGAAGTCGGCGACGATCGCTGGGAACACAGTAATATTTCCGCCGAAGCAAAAGGCAATTGCTGCGACACACGCAAAGAATAATGCATAGTTTAAATGAACGAAACTTAGGACTAGAACGGCTGCTGCTGTAACCAGTAAAGCGAAAGAGACAACTTTTAATCGCCCTATTTTATCTGATATTGCTCCAAGAATAATTCGTCCACTTGTATTAAAGATGGCCACTAATGCAACCGCGTTACTTGCTGTCTCTACATTAAGTCCTGCCATGGTAACACCGATATCCTTGACAATTCCGATTAAGAATAATCCACTCATACATGCGGTAAAGAAGATCACGAATAGCAGATATGCTTCTTTTGTTTTCAGCATTTCTTTAACAGAATAATTTTTCTGAAGGCTTGTCCCAATATTTTGATTGATTTCTACTTGATCCTTTGCTTCTCGAACAAGGAATGAACCACCTACGACCATAATCATGACAATGATTCCCCAGTAAAGGAAAGTTTGGGTGACACCAACAGATTGAATGAGTGAGCCATTGATAAATTTAAATAATAAGCTGCCTGTACCATAAGCACCTACAGATATACCGGAAATAAGACCTTTTTTCTCAGGAAACCATTTGATTAAATTGGATAAGGACGTGATGTAGGCTGTTCCATCTGCTGCACCAACGACAACTCCAGCCAAAATATATAGTAACCATAAGGATGGTGCTTGAGAACTGATGATTAACCCTGCGCCGAGCATGATTCCAGCAAAAGCAATTAAGCGGCGAATTCCCCATTTATCCTGCAGTTTACCTGCAAATAGGGTTGCTAAAGCTAAGGCTAAGCTGGTAATGGAAAAAGTAAATGCAACGGAATTTAGCTTCCAGCCAAAGAGGTCAACTAATGGTTGATTAAAAAGACTCCATGTATAGATGGTTCCTAATCCCATTTGGACAATGACAGTTCCGATGACGATTGACCATCGACGATTGATGCTTGCATTCATTCTTAATCTCCTCTTTTCTCCCTATGCTGATGTCTATTAGATCAATTATCTTATCTGTTTATATTGGCATCATAACATCAATTAGTAAAAAAGAATTATTATAAGAATGAAATGCTTATAATTAGGAATGAATGGAGTTTATAGCTGCATTATTTGTCGAAATTCTTTTACCTTACTTCGGCTGACAGGAATTTCAGCAGCTAAATCCTTTAATCTGACGATATAGGTTTGGTTAAACCACGGAACAATCTCCTGGATTTTCGTCAAGTTCACGGTGTACGAACGATGACAGCGAAAGAAAAGATCCTCGGGTAGAAGTGCCTGAAATTCCGATATGCTCATATGCATTACATACTCCATATCCTTTGTATAGACTAAGGTGACCTTTTCACTTGCTGAAGCGTAATAAATATCATTGACATCTGTCACGATAATTTTATCGTTTTTCTTTAAATTAATTCGATGAGCAGGTTTAGATATTTCCTTTTTATTTTGCACTTGAGCGGTTTTCTCTTGCACTCTCTTTTCCATTTTGTCTTTAAAGGAGGATTCTAGCTTTTTTAACATCGAAGCGATCCTTTTCTCCTCATAGGGCTTTAAGATGTAGTCAAAGGCTTCAAGGTCAAATGCTTGCGCCGCATACTCCCTGTAAGCAGTGGTAAAAATGATAAACGGCTTTTTGCTAAATTTATTAATTGTACTTGCTAATAGCATTCCATCCAATGAGGGAATATTAATATCCAAAAAAATAACATCCGTTTCTTGCTCTTGCAGAAATTTTAAAACATCTAGTCCATCATCAAATGTATGCGTGATTTTAATGGAACTATAGGTGGTTATTAAATATTCCAGTTCTTCACGAGCTGGGATTTCATCTTCTACAATAATCGCTTTCATACTAACTCCTTTGCTATATCAAAAAAAACTTCAGTTCCAGGATGTAGGCGTTTAATTACGAGTCCCTTTCCGTAGATCATTTTCACCCGCTTATGCACGTTTGATAAGCCAATATGGATTGGTGCTATTTCTTCACCATATAATTGTTGGATGAGTTCTTCGCTAATGCCAACTCCAGTATCTTTCACACTAATTCTAATTTTATCCTTTATGTCCTTGACCATAATCGTCACAACCCCCGGACCTTTTTGTTTCAGGATTCCATGGATAATGGCATTTTCAACTAATGGTTGGATGAGGAGACTCGGTATTTTAACGCTGACTTTGTCAATCTCATATTGCACCGTTAAACGATTACCGAATCGTGCCTTCTCGATTTCTACATAATTTCGAACCTGCGCAAGCTCCTTATGGATATCAATTCTTTCATCATTTATCTCTAAATTGAAGCGCATATAGCCGGATAGATTGATGATTAGTTCCCGTGCCTTTTCGGGGTCATGCCGTGTAGTGGAGGCGATAGCATTTAGGGCATTAAACAAAAAATGGGGATTGATTTTTGTTTGCAGCGCTTTTAATTCAGCTTTATTGGCGGCTTCCTTTATCTGATCAATCCGGGATATTTCCATCAAGGTGGAGATGATTTGTGAAAGACCAATCGCCATGGTTTGAAGGGAATAGGTCATTTTATAGGCTTTGCGATAATAGATGATGAGTGTCCCGGTGACTTCTCCATGCTCTTCAAATGGGACAACGAGTAGAGAATGAATTTCTGGAATATGGTAATCTCTAACTTGGTTTCGAATTTTATATTGACCTTTCAAAATCGCTTCTTTTGTTAATTCGCCAATTGGCTCTTTTCCTGATCTGTATTTTTCTTCACCCAAGCCAACATGGGCAAGAACTTGCTTTGTATTGGTAATGGCAATGGCATCAGCCTTGATATTGCTTTTGATAATGCTGCAGATAATTTTTAAAGAAATCGGAGTAATCGAACGGAAATAAGGCATTGTTTTATTAGCAATGTCTAAAGCGAGTTTCGCCTGCTTCGCTGCGATGATCTCCTTCTCCCCTTCAACACTCATAACGAGCAGAACGATTAGACCGATGTTAAGTTCACCAATAATCATTGGAAAAGCAATCTTAGAAACAATATCCAGTCCGAGAGAAAACGGATGAGCCATCATCAGAATCAACAGCATTGTTAAGATTTCACAAAACATCCCAGCAAGAATCCCATAAATCCAGTGTAATGACCTTTTTATTCGCCGATTGATAAAACCAGAAACCAACCCAGCAAAGATACTCGTAATGAAACAAGGGATTGAGGTGATTCCTCCGATATCGATTAAATAGCGATGAACACCTGAAACAATTCCGGTAATAATCCCTACCCATGGACCGAATAAAATTCCCCCTGAAACTACCGCAATGATTCTCACATTGACAAGTGAGCCTTCTACATTAATACCTGAATATGTACCAAAAATGGCAAATAAACAAAACACTAGGGTGATAATTACTCGCTCCTTGGGCGAATGAAAATCCTTTTGTAAGGATTCCTTAAACCATGGAATCCGGATTAAAAAGAATAAAAGAATTAAAAGCAAAGCTGCACGTTCAAATAAATGGATAAGCATTTCTAATGATGTGTCCACTTGTATGATCCTCTCTGTTGATCGTTTCGCATGGTCTTACTATTATTGTTAAATTAATCTGGTGCCGTCATACTAGTAGCTTTAATATTAGGATAAAAGAAGAAGGTTTTTTCGTTGGTACTTTACCGCAAATTATGATCCAATTCAATGATGAAACTCACAGGTTAGAAAAGAAGTTATTCCTAGTATATAGGTTCCATTTTTTGGAGGAATCTATTATGATTAGGAAAAGGGAAAAAGGAGGAATCACAGATGGATGAAAGGTATCCGATTGGAAAGTTTCATTTCGAAGGTAACATCACAAGCGATGTGGTAAAGGGGTGGATTCAGGAGATTAGCGATTTACCTGAACAATTAAGAAAGGCAGTCCATAGCTTAGATCATGAACAACTGAATACGCCTTATCGCACTGGAGGTTGGACCGTGCGTCAGGTGGTCCATCATTTGGCAGACAGTCATATGAATGCCTATATTCGTTTTAGATTAGCCTTAACTGAAGATCGCCCTACGATTAAGCCTTATGAGGAAGGAAAATGGGCAGAGCTGTCAGACTATGAATTGCCAATTGAGATCTCGATAACACTACTTGAAGCTTTGCACACACGACTGGTCGTTTTATTACATAGTCTTACACCTTTTGACTTGGAGAAAACTTTTATTCATCCCGATTCCGGTGAGACTACTGTTGGAAAAAATATTGGGATATATGCGTGGCATGGACGGCATCATCTTGCTCATATTACAAACTTATGCAGCCGCATGGGTTGGAAATAATAGGATGAAAAAAATAGTCTTCTCATAATGAGAAGACTATTTTTGACTGGCATGGACAAATTCCGTAAATAAGCGAAAGCTATAGTCGTCTTCTTGATAACTAAATTCGGGATGCCACTGGACAGCGAGAACAAATTTTTTATTTGGCATTGTAAAGGCTTCAATTAGTCCATCCTCTGCAATGGCAGCAGTTTCTAAAGAAGATGCCAATTCCTTTATTCCTTGATGATGGTAACTATTAACCATGAGCGATTCGGTATTTATAAGCTTTTCGAGCATACTTCCTTTTTCAATAGATACACTGTGAACGGGTATTGTGTAAGGAGGTTTTTGTTGATGCAAAATCAACTTATCTGCTTGGAATTGAGTGGGTATGTCTTGATAAAGGGTTCCACCAAGCAGGACATTGATTAATTGCAAGCCACGGCAAATCCCGAAAACGGGCTTGTCTAAACGAAGGACCTCATTTAATAGTCTCTCCTCCATGATGTCTCGTTCATGGCAAATGGCTCCACAGGTTTGCTCCACTTTTTCACCATAAAGCTCAGGGTTTACATCATGGCCACCAGTAAAGAGAAATCCATCAAACTGTTCAGCCAGTTGCTGTATGATTTCTATACTTGTTGTAAGTGGTAACATGATGGGAATCCCACCTGCTTCTTCAATTCCTTTCATATAACTAGGAAGCATCCAGTAGCTTTCTTTTGTTTCATCATATAATGGGATTATCCCAATCATCGGTTTTTCCATCTGATTCACTCCCCTTCCTTAAAAAAAATAAGACTGACTTGCAAACTATTAATTTTACAATAACATAAAAAAACGCACACCAATGGATTAAATGATTGATCTTCGACAATTTTTCATCAAGTGTTCAGGCAGGTTTCAAACTTCTATGTTCATACAAATGTCCTATTATAAAAGCAAGCATCAAATCGAAATTTGATGCTTGAATCGATTTCTATTCATTTTGCGCTTTTGCTACGAAACTCTTTTGTTCGCCTTGAGCCGGGAATTTGTAATGAGTCCCTCCGACAAAAATCGAAACAACCAATCCTAAAATACATGCAATTAAAGCGATGATAAAACCGTGATGCAAGGCGGATTCTAACGCGCTTCGCATGTAGTTTAATAGCTGTGGAGAGATTTGCACGTTATTTTGCATCAAAAGCTCCGGCTTCGCGATTTTCGCCATTTGATTGCTTGGCATATGGGCGTTTGCGGCAAAATCAAGTAATTTTTCCTTTAAATCATTATTGACGATGGTTGCCGTAATCGCAGCACCCATGACACCACCGATGTTACGCCAAAAACCTACGACTGAGGAAGCAATCCCAATATATTTCATTTCCACTGATTGAGCCATCGCATTTTGGGAAACGCTCATAAGGGGACCTAGGACAATTAGTCCCATTAAAATCATAACTAGAGTCACAATCCACTTTGCAGTTTCGTGGGTGATGGTTCCAAGCATGTAAGCCTCGATAATCCCAACAGCCATTGAAATCGTCATGATCGTACGAAATTTAATTTTCGTACAAAGGAACCCTCCAATAATCGCCCCAATCATGATAGGAAACATCATCGGAGTTAAAACACTATTAGAATTTTCATTTCCCATGACCGCTACCGAAAGTATCGGAAGGTATGTTATGGCCGAAAACATAATTGCCCCTTGGCAAAATACAACAATACTCGTGCCAAGTACCATGCGGTTTTTAAAGATTCCAAGCGGTAATATTGGCTCTTTCGCTGATTTCTCAACCAAGAGGAAGAGAATAATAGCAATTGCGGAGCCAATAAATATGCTAATGATTTGTATGGAACTCCATGCATAATCTTTCCCACCCCATTCAAGTGCTAGGAGAAGTAAAACTGTTGAAATTATTAATAATATCGTTCCAAGATAATCGACTTTCGGTTTCTGTTCGGCTTTGGATTCCTTTAGGGCAAACAATAGGGTTATAAAGGAAAGAAGCCCAATCGGAACATTGACATAGAAGCACCATCTCCAGCCTAACCAGGAAGATTCGGATATCCAGGTTCCGATTTGCGGACCTAAAACAGAAGAAATACCAAAAATCCCAGCAAACACCCCGGACATTTTTGCAGCCTGTTTAGGATTAGATGACATTGAATAAATAATCGTAAAGGATATCGGAAAAATAGCACCAGAACCAATGCCTTGAATTGTTCGATAGATAATCAATTGATCAATCGTATTGGCAGTGCCACATAAGGCTGACCCGATTAAAAATAGGCTAATCCCAATTAAATAAAAGAGTTTTCGTCCAAACTGATCACTCATCTTTCCAAATACCAGCATCGTACTGGTTGAGGCTAGCATATAGGCGGTAAAGATCCAACTCATTTTTTCAAACCCATCAATATCTTTAATCACTTGATTAATACTAGCAGAGACGATTGTATTATCCAATGAAGACATGAAAAGACCTAAAGCCATCGCTAAAATCACAAATGACATCCTTTTGTTTGATTGTTCCATACTACCTCCACATTTCTAATTCAAATATTTTCAAATAATTACATAAACTAGAATACCATTAAATCGAAACGGAGCAATCATTCTTTGCACCAATATTTATCGACATTCCCCCTTTTCAAGCTACGACAAATTTCTTTTGGGTATTATTCTCTGCCATCTCTGATAAAAGGAATCAATCATCCCTTGCCCGAATCTTACAGATTTGGAGAAAATTCTTCTACTTAATGGTCTGATTTTGCTAATTCAGAACATTAAAATAATGAATGAACATTCATTCTATGTTAATATTTGATAAAGGGGTATTGAGGAGGTTTGGTTGATGCTTTTTAAGAAGAATTTCACTCGAGAGACGAAGAACGGGGTTCAAATGGGCAATGGAACAATTGCTTTTCAAGGGGTCAAACTGAATGTGCACTGCTTTGCTTTTGATGGCGTTTTAATTGATACGGGTGCAAAGTCCTTAGAAATGGAATTCCACAACTTTTTCCATGAACTTGAATTAGATCAGGTGGTAATCACCCATTTTCATGAGGATCATACAGGCTGCGCAGCTTATTTACAAAAGGAATATTCATTACCTATTTATATGAGTGACATTAAGCTTGAATATTGCAAAAGAAAAGCAGATTATCCAATGTACCGGAAGTGGTTTTGGGGCAAGCGTCCGCCCTTTCATGCTGAGAAAATCGGAAAAACCTTTACCTCACGAACAGCGACCTGGGATGTGATTGAAACTCCAGGTCACGCGATTGATCATCTTGCTTTTTTAAACAGAGAGACGGGGCAGCTTTTTACAGGAGATCTTTATTGTCAAGAGAAAACAAAGGTGACCTTACGAGAAGAAAGCATCCCTACTATAATGGAATCTTTAGCTAAAGTCCTTGCCTATGATTTTGAGGAAGTTTTTTGCTGTCATGCTGGTTATTTGAAGGAAGGTCGTAAGGCTCTAGAAAGAAAGTTAAATTATTTGCAGGAGCTTGATGGGAAAATTATCAAACTTTATGAGCAGGGCACACCAGCTGGGAAGATTAGTGAAACTTTGTTTCCCAAAAAATATCCGATAATTTACTTTTCCTCAGGTGAGTGGGATTCCCTACATATTGTGAATTCCATTATTAACGAGCATAAAAAAAGTTCTTTGTCCTCTTAATGACAAAGAACTTTTTTTCTATTTATTTTGTTCCTGAAGCCATTTTGCTACTTTGTGGGCATCTTCATCCTCAAGGATTTTCGGCATTCCAGCAGGAGGAGTCAAAATCGTCTTTTCTAAGTCCTCCACTGATTTATTTTTGATTTTATCCTTTAAGGATAATGATAAGCCTGTACTTCCCATTTCACCATGGCAAGACATACAGTTTTTTTCATATAGTGATTTTCCCGTCACCTGTTCAGTCTTGTCCTCCTTTGAGCAGGCCGTTAAGACAACGAGAATCATCGAGATGAGAATGAGTGCGAGTTTTTTTGCTTTTAACATATTATCAGTCCTTTATTGTCTATTCTAGGTTGGTGATTCTGTAATTATATAAATACTAAGATTATGACACTAAATAGATTAGCTGCAAAATGAGAAAAGGCGCTTACCCATGCATTGTTTGATTTGTGAAAAATAATTCCATAAAGAACGCTATAAACAAAGACGAAGAACAAATCATAGGTGATGATCAGACCATTTCCTTCCGTTAGATGGCCTCGTTATACATTTATTTGGCAACGCATGTAGTATCCAATGAAGTGGATTGTAGAAGAAAATCAATCACTTATCTTTCAACAACAAATTGCCTCTTATGGTACTTTCTAACAACTACATTGTAACATTCATGTGAATTGTTTTTAGAAAATAATATTAATATTTTTTGAACATCAAAGGAAGAAGTTATTAATGTCTTTTTTGGAGGATTTTCATTCTTGAGGAAGAAGTAATGGAATAGCCCTCTTTAGTGGGCATTTTTGGATGTATGAGGATTATTTGGATAAAATGCGAAATAATTGAGGAATGGAAGCCATTGTCACAAGGGGTTATTTGGTTTACCAGAATGTGGATGTTTGGTCCTTTACTGCGATTATTGTCAACGTGAGATTGTTTATCTTCCCCTTCCTTTATATGATTTTTGAAACGATATTATTTGGTGTTAAATACCTTAATAGAATATGAGAAAGGACAATCCCATTGGCAGCGGAATGTCCTTTCCTTTTATTTCAGATTGTAAGTTCTGTTGGCAACCCGATAATTGGCTTTGATGACTGAATATGAGCATGAATAGGCTCTTCCCCTATTTTTCGACCATAATAGCGAATATCTTTTGGGAAAAATTGATGAGTAAAATCCTTCTGTTGATAGATGTGCTTCGCTAAAGCTCCTTCCAATACTCTTCTCTCTCTTTCATTACTTTCAAACGGAGCTAAGAAGATTTGAATGGCTGAAATATAGTTTAAGATTTTCGGTGCCATCTCCTCGTAGGAATTTAGAAATTCAGCAATTTTATCCTTGGTTCCTTTTCTCCACATTCCCTGCCAAGCATCTGTTACTTGACCCGTTTTTTGCAAAGTCTCAACATCGAGAATCTTATAATTTCCACCTGTCGACTGGATCATATGGTCCTTTATTCTCTGATAGAAGGAAATCCCGGTCTCTCCAATGTATTCAATAAAATATTCATTCTGATATTGGATTGTCCAAATATATATGCCAGAGGAGTTAACTAACGGGGAATCCCATAGAAGACGCCCCTCCCCACGTAGCTTATAAGGACCACTGAACTCTAAGTTAACCTCTTTCATATTGAATTCCTTCTTTCAATGAGCTATTATGCCCATACTGGATTTGAATGAAATATAGATTCATATTAATTCTTATTATACTCCTAATCTAGATATGATTATATTTTTTATCGTGCGAAGATAGAGAAAAATATGGTAAGTGCTATATTTAATGTGGCTGTGGTAGAATTGAAGGAGGAAAATAGCCTTCTCTTTTTGAGAAGGCTATTTTTTTCAATTTACAAGATATTTTTATTCGCCCGTGGAACCAAGGTGGATGGCATGTCAACGTGTAGCCTCCAGGTGACGTTCATCGGTTTATTTCCAAAATGGCTGACATAATCTGCTGTTCCTAAAAAGACAAATGGAGCGGTAAGGCCGTTTTCTTGTTTATATTCCCGCACAAACAGGGCGATTTGATGGTTTCTTTTTTTGTGATGAATATATCTTTGGGAGGTTGGACTGCTTTCTGCCACTCTACTTTGCGTTTGCCAATGAAATAACTGGTCATTGATGGCATAATCCTCATATAGTGTCGATGGTGAAAAATCTTTTTCGGATTTATTTAAGGTGATGAAGAAGATATCAAGATTCTTATCTTCGAAATACTTTACCCCTTCCCGAAAGGCTGGCGATTTTTCTTCATTGTAATAGCCTAATGCAGCGAGAACCTGTGAAGTTGAATATTTGCAATGAACACGGAGCGGACATGGAAACGGAAAATCATTGGCTATTTCCATTGTTTCCAAGGACTCGTATTGATAGCGGAGTATTTCCAGAATCTCCACTTTAAAGCTCGGATTTGCTAATAAGTGTTGAACCCCAGCTTCAATGGAAGACAAGCCTTCTTTTTCTGGATAAGCTTTATAAAAAGAATAGTAAAATATGTTTAGCATAAGCCTTTCCTCTTCATTGAATATGGTACCTTCTTCGATGTAACGAATGAAAAACTCCAGTTGTGAATGAGAATTTAGGAAAAAAAGATTCTGCAAACGACTGGTGATAAAATCCTCAAGCTCCCATTGAAAGTCATCATTCAAACCTGCCTCTACCAACATTCTAGTATAGCTGCGATTACGGGATCTACCGTAAAAATCGTATAGGGAAAGGTGAAAATGATTTAAAAAATTTCTTAAAGTGAGCTTCAGATTCGTATCATGCTCAAAGTATTTCAGCTTACTGATTAAATTCGCCTTTGTCAGTGTGCTCGATTTTATATTTCTTAAAATATACTCTTTGGCCTGCTCCTCTAATTGAATAAAGCTGCCCTTTGGTAGATTGAAAAAACCATTTTCCACATAGTATTGAACAGAATGACGTGTTTTTCCGATCAAAGCTCGGAACTTTTCTTCGAAGTTATAATTTTTATGCGCCTGCCCGACAAAGTCCAGGATCGTTAAGCACTCCTTCCCATCCGCTATGCGTAAGCCCCTTCCTAATTGCTGTAAAAAGATCGTTAAACTCTCGGTTGGGCGAAGGAAAAGGATCGTATTAATCTCTGGGATATCAATTCCTTCATTATATAGGTCCACAACAAAAATGAAGTTAATTTTTCCTTGAACAAGCTGCACTTGTGCTTCTTGTCTTGTTTTACTATCGACATTTCCGTAAAGTGATATTGAGGCAATTCCCATTTGATTGAAAAAATGCGCCATGTATTTTGCATGTTCAATTGAAACACAGAATCCTAGGCCCTTGACCTCGTCTATGTCCGTGATATATTTATACAAACTTTTAACGATTTGATTGCTGCGGATTCGATTGGAGGTATAGACATTTTCCAATTCCTTAATCTCATAGCCCCTCCGACTCCATTTCAGTTTGGAAAGGTCGACTGTGTCTGTAACACAGAAATATTGGAAAGGACTCAATAATTTCCGATTTATCGCTTCCGTTAATCTCATCTCTGCAGAAATGGTATCCTCGAAATAAGAAAGGATGTCCTTCCCGTCCATCCTCTCAGGAGTGGCGGTTAAACCAAGAAGGATTTTCGGTTGATAGTGTTCCAATAATTTCTGATAAGAATGAGCAGCTGCATGGTGAAACTCATCCACTATAATATAATCGTAATAATCTTTGGATGTGTATCGATAGAGTTCTTTACTATTAAAGCTTTGGATGCTGACAAATAAATAATCTAATGACGCAGGCCGATGGTTTCCAACTAGGAGATCACCGAAATTCAGGTCTTTTAAAATCACCCGGAAGGTATCTAAGCTTTGTTTTAAAATCTCTTCTCGATGGGCAACAAATAACAGCTTCGCTCCATGTTTGTTTGTGATTTTAAATCTTTTATAATCAAAAGCGGAAATTACCGTTTTCCCTACACCAGTGGCAGCAACGAGAAGATTTTTTGTTCGACCAAACACTTCACGCTCGACCTGAAGCTTTTCCAGGATTTCTTTTTGATAATGGTAAGGGCGAATATCAAAAAGAAGCGGCAATTCTTTTTCTCCTTTATCTTTGGAAAGTGCCTGTTTTAGTCGTTTCTTATCTTCCAGATTATCCTCATGGAACGTTGAAAATTCCGGATCATTCCAATAGCTTTCAAAGGTCGCCTCAAATTTCTTTACGATATCAAAGGAATCCTTTTCTGTCACCTTGATATTCCATTCGAGACCAGATGTTAAAGCTGGGTTTGATAGATTGGAGGACCCAATGTAGGCGGTGCTAAACCCGGTTTCTCTTTTAAACAAGTAAGCTTTTGCATGAAGGCGAGTGCGATCTACATCATAGGAAACCTTAATCTCGGTATTTGGGAGCTTACTTAGTTCAACAATTGCTTTATAGTCTGTTGCCTCCATATAGGAGGTGGTGATGACTCTCAGCTTTTTATTTGGACTTGCGGTAAAGCTCTTTAACTCTTCAATAATACAGCGCAAGCCACTCCATTTGATGAACGACACCAACATATCGATGGAATCAGATGTTAAAATTTCCTTCTTCAACTCTCCCAGCATATTGGGTTCATAGTTTGAACCGGTAAATAAAGAGCTTTGGGAAATAGGAGTGAGAGGTCTAATCATTTCCCCCTTCCGAATCGCTCGGACCGAGTTCATTTTCGAATAGATGGAAGTAAGAATCTCCCCTTCTTCATTGATTCTTAGAGTCTTAAATTCTTCTTCGTCCAATCTCTCACTTAAGATCGAAATCATTTCGTTGCAGGTTTGAATTTGGTCAAGTAGTGCTTGGGTGTTATCGGATTCATTTTGTTCTCTGATAAATTTTAGTGCTTTTCTTGTTACGGCTGAGATGTAGGTAGATAAGAGTTTTCTTGCTTCTTCGGCATCGAGGCGTTCTTTGCCGATTTCGTATGTATTTAGGTTTAGGTTGTTTAAATCCTGTTTTATTTTTTTGTTAATGATTTCTTCGTATATGCCTTCTTTGAGCATGGTGGGGTCACCTCGGGTAAATTGTGCTTGATTATTATAGAGGTTTCCATTTTTGTGGGGGGAAATCCTGCTTTTTTGTGGTGGAAAATTAAATATTGTTTACTGTTTGGGAGATTGAATGAAACAAAATAAGTGAAAAAACTTCTTTACTTGCTGCTTTCTTTTATAATTGGAACCTATTCAAATATTCCATAATAGTGCTTGAAAGGTGATAATAAGAAACTTGCAAGAGGCGGAGAAATTTTTTGCTTTATTATTGGTGTATTAACGCTTGGATTATCACTATTCATTAATTTAGTTGGTAACATTTTAGGCACTATTTATGTAGTTGCAATTGCTATTTTATCAATCCTCTTTATTATAAAGGCTAACAGAATTCCATGAATTCTAAAAAGCGGAGATATCTATCAGTCAAAAATTAGCTTATTATATATCTCCGTTTTTTATTATATTTTTCTGATAATAATAATCAACAATTTTAGTTAAAGCATAGCCACTACAAAAAAGAGAACTTTCTTTTTAGTGGGCTTACTCAATATAGTCATTATTTCTACTTTCACAAAATTCAATAGCTTTTTCTTTATAATTTTTTACACGGTAATCATACCATTGGTTATAGATTCCAAAACGATTAACATTGTCCTTAAATCGCCGAAATGCTCCCTTTCCACGAATAGAATTGAGCAATCTCTCTTTTTTTTTAATATCAGAAAGGCTGAAACAGAAATCTTCCTTCATATCATATTCATTAATATCGTAGCTAGAAGGTAGTGATGCATATTCATTAAAAGTTTCAACTATTTTCAAAGCTAATTTCACTTCCTTTTGTTGCCATTCAGGTAAATGCTCATATTTCTCTCCATCCTTTGCAATCAGTAATGCCTCTAGTGATACATATACGATTTCTCCTGTTTTTAGGTTAAGATACGGATGGTTTTCCTCCGATTGCAATTCCATTCCTTCAATGATATGTTCGAGTTTCACTTGCATAGACAATATCCCTTTCTTTTCATTTTCACAGATTAAATTAATGCAACATATAGATCTGAAAAACTCCAAATATCAACAACTAATGCAGCTTAGTGAAAACAGGTCATGGATCATCAATTGATTTCAATATTATTATTCTACTTTCATTTTAAGGTAAGTTATGAACTAGTGATTGATACTGTCATTAAATTAAAGTTAAAGTAAAATGTTTCATCATCATTTATATTTAGGAAAACACAGGTATTATTATCTAATCAGATTTAAATTGGAATTATTCGGAAAGAAGTATTATTTTTAAGATTTTAATAATTCGCTTTTCCTATTGTTGAAGTTTGATCATAAGTTTGTACCTATTTTAAAAAATTTAGTTTTTGTATTAAATCTTTGTAATATAATAAAGTCAATTATATTTTTTTTGCAATACAAAACATTTCTGCAAAATCATTTAAGATTGTTTTATTTTCATTAATCTTTAAATCGTATCTAATTCTTTCTAATCCTTCTTCGTAATCTCTATCGTTTATTAGGGTTAGAACTGATATATCCCTATTTAATGCATGATTAAGATAATCTGCTACCTTTATTTTTTCCATTCTGTACTCTACTTTTAGATTTACTTCAAAACCTCTCATTGCAAGCTCATTGAAAATAATATCTTTATTCCAATATCTTTTTAGATCTTCATAGTATGCAGAAGGAAAATAATGATAGACCCACCACTTTGGCATATCGTGAATCGTAATATTATGTAGCTTATAAACACCGCCTTTTATTAAAACACGATATATCTCATTTAGAGCTTGTTCTTTTAATGAATAATGGTGAAAAGCATAATTGTTAGAAATAAAGTCAAAAGTTTCAGAATGGCATGGCATTTCTTCGGCAAACGCCTCGATTAAAGTAACCTTATCTAACCTTTTATCTGCCATATCTAACATTTCTTTTGATGCATCAAGTGCATTCCAATTAATATTAAGCCCTTCAAAGTATTTCATTTGTTTTTCGAGATAAAGACCTGTTCCGCAAGATAAATCTAATATATGATATTCATTTTTACAATTGTTATCGATATACTTTTTCAAATCATAATCCTGTCTTATTTCGTCAATTCGATACTGATTATTATCGTATTTATTAGCAATATTTGAATAGTCCGTAGTCTTCATAAAATTGTCCCTTTCATTAGAATGCTTTCATATCAAGCTGTTCAAGATAGTAAACAGTAATAAGAAAAATATTGAAAAATTAATATAGATGTAAAGGCAGTATTCATTCTGGAATGAAAGCTGCCTTTCAATTGGAATATTATTAATGATCCTGCACATCCTCTTTATTTACTTTATCAATTTCAATCGTAGTTAGAGTGGCATTGAAATTAATTTTGACACCATCCTTTTCATAGGTTGTCAAAGTGCCTTCTCTTACTTCTTTTTTCCATCCGTTAGTAGCAATGATCAGGCGATAGCTAAGTGGAATGCCATTAATATCGGAAGACTTATTCCACTTGTACCTAGAATGTTCTTCATCTTCTATTAGTAGCTTGGCACTTTTAGGAATGGGAAAATCACTATATTTCTCGGATAACTTATACCTAGAGTTTGAAATAAAATAATGCGTGCTACAGATTAACATTAATACAACAAAGGTGATCATTCCCTTTTTAAATCTCATTAATTTCTACCTCAAAATAGTTAAATTGAAATCCTGTCTTTTTCATCTTTAATGCATATATTTCTATAAATATTTCCAGATTCCTTTTTTGTCCTTCTTTTAAAAAATTTAATAAATGCATTTTAATGTTTCAGGATGTTCTTCAAATTTACCTCCATTATTGGATTATCCAAAAGAATTTGATTTTTCATTGCCAAAACGTTATGTAATCCTTCAATGAAGGGTATATTATAGTCACCATGTTGTCCATGAAGCTCGATGAACGAAGAATCCGATTTCTCCGCTAACTCACATTACTTGGCAGTATATTTCTTTCATGAGATTCGAACAATAATCATACTATCAAGAAATTATGTCTGAGGTGTTCGTCTGATGCCATTGTTGGAAGTTGATGAGGGTAAGATTTATTTTACTGCAAGGGGTGCAGGAATTCCGATTGTTTTTATCCATCCTCCTGTTCTTACTTCGGTTAATTTTGAATATCAAATTGATGAATTATCTAAGGATTTTCAGGTAATTACGTTTGACATTAGAGGCCATGGAAAAAGTCCTTATTCCCCTAAACCGATTACCTATGAACTTATTGTGGAAGATATTATAAAAATACTCAATCATCTTGAAATCAAAAAGGCCTTTATTGCCGGTTACTCTACAGGTGGCTCGATTACATTGGAATATATGCTAACCTACCCTGACCGTGCTTTAGGGGGTATTGTGATTAGTGGGATGTCTGAAGTATGTGACCCTATTTTGAAGAACGAGTTATCTTTAGCTATAAAGCTTGCGAGTGCTGGATCCGTTTCTCTTTTATCTTGGGGTACTTCATTGACGAATTCAAATAATAAAAAGCTGTTTGACAAGATGTTTCATGAAGCTAAGAAAGGAGATGCTCGAAATGTGGAGCAGTATTACTGGTACAGCAAGAACTATAATTGTACGAGCCAACTCAAGAACATCCACCTCCCAGTTAAGCTGATCTTCGGGCTAAAAAATAAGCAATTTTATTCATATGCAAGAATTTTGCGCGACAATCTGCCCAATTATGAATTCAATTTTATTAAAAACGGCAGACATTGGCTTCCAACGAAGAATGCTAATGAGGTGAATCAACTAATTTTTGAGTTTGTAAAAAGAAATTCACCATCAAACAGAAATATCTTATGGACATAAAAGTCGTGTTATTGAATCGATGAAGGATTGTCCATTCTAATTAATTTGCAAAATACAATCCAGAAAATGAAATCTTGTTGATTCTATAAACTATTTTTAAGAAATGATAATGTTGGCTCTCCTTCATATTGCAAGAGGGTTTTTTTTGTTAAATTATAGAAAAATTATTTTCGCTTATATGAATTTTGGAAAGAAATACATTTCTGACAACTCCCACCGCTAAAGCAGTGGGGTTCTAGGGTATAATGGCAAATTGTTGCCTTGTACACTTCTCAACGATATCCTTATCTTTCCTTGCGGATAGAGTTTCTACCGAAGCACTAGTGTACGTTCTCCTAGAACATTAACGGACGTATTGCAGATTGCAAAAGCCCTTGAGGACTCCTCGTGTGTTTATCGTTCCGACTTCTCCTGGGCGTTGTCACGACCAATCAGGTTTGTGTTTATGCGACAAACCAACGCAGTGTTTTATTGGATAATTGCTTTAAACGGTTCATTTCACTATCATGCAGTTCAACAAAGTTATCCCAATGTGCGTTACATAAGTCCACGTCAACGGAATTGAGCGTTTCAGTTGTGTGTTCAATTAAGAAAGCACTATATAAATCACGTTGAATACGAAATTCTCCAAAATCATTCCAACGTTCCGAAAGTTGCTTCTTCGTATATTCGCCAGTCAAATGATTGAACTGACTGGCCTTTGTTACATAGGTATCTATTTTCTTGATTGAACGCCCTTGATAACCAAGTTTTCGGTCTATAATCATTAATAGCAGAGCAGGAGCATGATTAGCAATTGATTTTCCAAACCGTTTCTTATGGTTAATCTTACCGTTCTTCTTATTTCGAGTCGTTTTCTTTACTCGTTTTTGCAGCGATTGAAATCGCATGGTTTCCACTCGTACATCAGAACCAAGTTCTAAGATTTCGTTCGCTAACTTCTCATGTGATTGTTTTCGTTGGACAGCAATTTTACGATAAAGTTCTTTTCGCTCACAGCGTAGTTTGAGATAACAGTTGGAATACTTCCACATCTTTTTCCCTTTTTTAGTAGTACCATTCTCATGATAGTTCTGAGGATTGGAGGCCCGTTTTGATCGGTCCATAGCTCGCTGGATACCTCGAAGTTTTTTCTCGTCAGCCTTGCATTCTGGAGCCAGTTCTCGAAGCTGCACGTTTTTTTCACAACTAATTGCCATTGTAGATGGACCAATGTCGATGCCTACACGTTTAGTTCCATCATCAGCTATCTTACGATTTCGTTTTGTTGGCGGATAGCCTTCTTGAATAAGCTGAACAAAAAAGCGTACCTTGCCACGCACTTCACGCTTCAAGATACGCACATACTTTGTCTTATCCATTAAGGCTAGGTGTGCATATTCATCATTTGCGTTTGGTGCAACAGGGATACAAAGCCAGTTCTTAGGATTAGGATCCATCTTTGTTGGTTTGTCCCCCCAAAGAACGTTGCCATTTGCATACCGCAAGCCAGTATTGTTTGATTTGTTTTCAACGGAAATTGGGTCATTAAACACTTTGAAATAAACTTTTTTTGCTTTCCCAAAATGTAGTTTCTCTACTGCTTGAAAAGCCCTTGTAGCCAGTTTTTGTGCTTCAAAGCTGCCGATATTTTTCTTGAATTTGCGCTGAACAGGTTTCACAAAATCGTGCAAACCATATTCAGAAAAACCGTAGGCTAAACGAATCACTGAAAGCTGTTTATCACGTTCTTTAGACTTAGGTTCACACAGTAAAGCGCGATATTCTTTATCAGCTTTCACTTGTCTATGGCGTTTGAGAGCTTCTCCTAGACAAGAATTGTAGACGTTCCGAGCTATTTTAAATTTCTTTTCCAAACGGTGTTGTTGCCAAACAGGAACATTTAATGGAAGTTCGATTGTATAAGTCGGCGTGCTCTTTCTTGCCACAGGTGTTAGCTCCATTCTAGTTACGTTTTTTTTAATTTTCAACGTATCGCTTTATCGTTTCACTCGATACATTTCCAGCAATTGAAACAAAATAAGAACGTGTCCAAAGGCTTGGCAAGGGTTGAAGATGAGGAAATTTAGAGGTCACTTCTTTGATTTTTGCTATAATATCAGCAGGACTAAGCGTTAGTAGTGTGTTCAAAATATGAGTATGATCTTTGTCGCACTCTAAAGCAACGACTACAATTTTCAATTCTTCACATATTTCATGCACGAACGGTTTTTAGCGTTCCTCCACATCTGAGTGAAGGAGTATTTTCCTTCGGTATCGAGGACAAAAAACAAAATGATAGTTAATCAATGATACAGTTGTCTTTGTTCGTCTGTATTCATTCATATACCAATTGTATCAGTTTTAATAATAAACTGGAAAGATTTCATAATAAAAAAGTGGAATTTTCGGATAATTAAAGCAGCACAAAAACCTATGGCAATTTGTTGTGCTTCGTATCCGACTTCACTCTCATCCCATGTCTAAAGAAGGGCTATCCCCTGCATGGGCTTTATCGTTCGGGAAATCTGTAAATAAGAGGAAAGTACCTCATCCTTCTCGAATACAATGAAATAGCAAACAAGAATGATTTTATTTTTCAAAGGAAAGGAGATTGTGAATGTCTCAAATAATTGTTGAAAGCGTTTACGGTAGGCTTAAAGGAGAAGAAAGCGATGGGGTTATTGTGTGGAAAGGGATTCCCTTTGCGAAGCCTCCAGTAGGAGCTCTTCGATTTCGTGCTCCAGAACGTCCGGATTTTTGGAAAGGGATTCGGAATGCCACCTCTTTTTCCCCTGTTGCCCCACAGCCACAAAGTGAGATCATGGAGTTTTTAGGAAATGATACCGCAAATATGAATGAGGATTGTCTTTATTTGAACGTATGGTCACCGGGAGCAGATAATCAAAAACGACCTGTGATGGTTTGGATTCATGGAGGTGCTTTTATTTCCGGATCAGGCTCTAGCAGTTGGTATGATGGTGCAACTTTTGCTGCTCAAGGCGATGTTGTAGTGGTAACACTGAATTACCGCCTAGGGATATTGGGCTTTCTTCATCTTGGGGAGCTCGGCGATGAGGAATATGCGACATCTGGAAATTGCGGGATTCTCGATCAAGTTGCCGCTTTGCAGTGGATACAGGAAAATATTGCAGCATTTGGGGGTGATCCGAATAATGTGACGGTATTTGGAGAATCAGCAGGTGCAATGAGTATTGGCGTATTGCTTGGATTCCCTTCCGCTCAAGGACTTTTTCAAAAAGCGATCCTTCAAAGCGGAGCAGCCGCTAATGTCCATTCTTCCGCAAAAGCAACCAGGGTTGCGAGTCGTTTATTGGCTGCTTTACAAGTAGAACCAACGAACCTTTCGAAATTAGAGGAATTGTCCGTTGAAGAATTAATTCGAGCCTCTACCATCGTTCCAATGATGAGTTTGGGACCGGTTAACGATGGAATCTCCCTTCCACATCACCCTGAAGAGGCAATCAGAAAAGGCTCTGCCAAGGATGTTTCGATTTTAATTGGAACAAACAAAGATGAATATCGGCTTTTCACGGTATTTGACCCTGAGTGGAGAAATGCAGATGAGACTAAGATTCATGCGGTTTTTGAAAAATTTTTTGGCCCACTCTTGCCTGCTCTTGCCAAACAATTCTCAGAAAAAGAGCCTCTCAATCAAGATCTATTAAATCAATTGCTCACCATGAACATTTTTACCAATCCAGCACAAAAACTAGCTGAACTGCAGTTGAATCAAGACGCTCCCGTTTGGATGTATCGTTTTGATTGGGAAACCCCTGTTTATGGAGGAGCTTTAAAGGCAGCGCATGCCTTGGAGATTCCTTTTGTGTGGGATACATTGGATAAGCCTGATACGGAAAAACTCACGGGCACCTCACCTGAGCGTTATCCAATTGCCAATCAAATGCATCAAGCATGGATTCAATTTGCTTGTACTGGTCAGCCCGATACAGAACTCCTTCCAGAATGGCCAAGGTATGATCTGAAAAATCGGACAACGATGATTTTTGATGTAGAAAGTACAGTAGTGAATGATCCGAACAGGGATGACAGGATTAAGTGGAACCAAGCTACATTGCAGATGAAATCCTAAAAATTCTTGCCCTAAGTCTATTTTATTTCTAATATAAAATAGTAAATTTCAAAAGCAGTGTGATTTCATATAAGAATCACACTGCTTTTGAAAGAAATAAATTGAAGGCTCTCTTATAGAAGGTACCTTTTTGCCTTTTTCCATGGATTGAAATGTAAGGACTTTATTAATTGGGGGGTTCTCTTTTCTATAAAATGATTGAAATTGCCTTTTTATTTTGGTTTGGTCCCCATAATGATTGAACGCGGGAAAAATCCAAACTTTTCATAAAAGGATACAGCCTGATTTTCGTATACCACGGTTAGCTAATTGAATTATGGTTCTTTATTAAAACAATATCAGAAAATGATTAAAAGAAACACGATGATAACTAAGGGAATAAACTAAATAATATAACAATTTCATCTATCTTCGATCAAGCATTTGAAAACAATTTGACATATCTGAAAATGAACATAAAAAGTAAGTATTCCATTTTGAATTAAGAAATCGTGACTTTCAGAAGAAAGTTCCATTCTCATTTTTAAACATATTTCTTACACAAAAAATTTTGCTATAATATTCCCTGCAAAACGGGCCTTGTATTACGTAATTAAAATATTATTATTTTTCATACATATTCACCTTAAAAAATGATCATAGGTTTTTCTTTGAAAAGATTTGGATTGAAACAACCATTGAAATGAATCCTATTAAAATGGCTATAACAAAAGGGATCCAATCCTTTGCTGCTTGAGGTATAGGTAAATTTAAATTGATATTAAAGTTATTAGATTGATACCATTCAATAATAATTGGTAGTAAAAATGGCGTTAAAAAGATCACAATAAAAAAGATATATCTTGTTTTTTCATATCCAAATTTAGTTTGAACAGGAATTAATATACCAAAAAAAGCAGAAATAATTAGAAGTGATATTCCAACATTCATTATACTTAATCGTGTTAATCCAGTAGATACACCAATTGCTGTTGCAAGATTATATAAAAGAAAACATGCAATAAAAACAACTAGAATAAACAAGTATTTTGCTTTTATTACACCATTTCTGGTATGGGGTGTTGTACAAAGTAATGCTGAACCTCTATATTTATCTTCTTGCATTGAAATCATATTAAATAAAATATATTCCACAAACAAAACAGTTATAAAAAAACCTATAAAACTACCATTATCAAATTCTAACCTTGAATTGATAAATATTGGTCCTACTACTGCAAAAACAAGCATAAACAATAGATATTTTTTGACCAGAATCAAATCTTTTTTGACAAGATGAAGTAACAACGTTCATATCTCCTTTACATAAGCTAACATAACATTTTCAATAGAAGGTTTTTCTACAATGACATCGTTCATTTTTCCTCTCACTTCGTCTGCTTTATCGGTAATTCCTTCAAAACCAAATGCTGTTTGGCGTAAACTTAAAAACAATTTTTTTGTGTATTCATTAATTACATTGTTATCGCCTTTTACTAAAGCATGTCTTTCTAATAGTTCGTCTTTACTTTCATTGAATATAATTCTGCCTTTATCAATCAATATAAGTATATCTGCCACTTTATCTAAATCAGAAGTGATATGTGTAGAAAAGAACACACTTTTACCCTCTTCTTCCACAAAATTTAAAAGTATTTCCATTAATTCATCACGAATTAATGGATCAAGACCACTTGTTGGTTCATCCATGATCAATAAATCTGCATGATGGGATAGAGCAATTGCAATTGAAAATTTCATTCGCATACCTTTTGATAAAGTTGCAATTTTTTGGTTTAGTTTTAAATTAAATTGATTGATATAGTTTAAAAAAACAGATTCATCCCAATTCGAATATGCTGGGGCGATAACACTCTTCATTTCTTTTAATGTCATTTCTTCATAAAAATAACCTTCGTCTAAGACTACCCCAATACGATTTTTTATTGTATATTCATTCTTTTCCATCTCTTTTCCAAAAAACTTAATGCTGCCATCATCTTTTGGATAAAGTCCAAGTATTGTTTTAATTGTCGTAGTTTTTCCAGAACCATTAACGCCAATAAAACCAGTTATACAGCCTTCTTTTAGTGAAAAATTCAACTGATCTAAGCTAAAATTATCTAACTTCTTTATTAAGTTATTCACCTCTAATACTGCTTTCATCATTCATCATCCTCTTCGAAAATGATATCCATCATCAAGTAAAGTTCTTCTTTTCTAATTCCAAGACTTCTAGCCATTTGCCACACTTCCGAGAGCCTTTTTTCTATCAGATGCCTTTTAGATTCCGTTAACATTTCGAGGTTTTCTGACGCAACAAATGATCCCTTTCCTACGTTAGAAACAATAAACCCTTCCTTTTCTAACTCGTCATATACTCTTTTCGTTGTAAGAACACTAACATGCAAATCATTTGCTAATGAACGAATGGAAGGGAGTTTTTCTCCTTCTTTTAATTCCTGACGAAGAATGGCCCCCCTAATTTGATCTTTAATTTGTTGGTATAATGGTTGATCAGAGCTGTTTTTAATAATTATTTTCATAGAAAAACCTCATTTATTGTATATGTAATTAATATACACTATACACATAATAGACAATATTTACACTTTCATTGTAATTCGAAACTTTTGATGTATCAAGGTTATTAACGAAATTGTCAAGATATTTCATTATCCACATAATGTGAAAAACACCTTACAAAAGAAAAGCAGAGCAAATCGTATATGATTCACCCTGCTTTGTTTTATTTTATATGATTCATTGCTATTCGAATTGGAGACTTATAAGGTGGATAGCTTTTGAAATTATTTATGGAACAATGTACTTGCTCACTGATGTCTTTAATGAGGCGTTTCATGCATTTAATAGGACCATTAAGAAAATAAAAAAACAATATCCTTATTGGAAATTTGAAGGATTTTATCAAGTAAAAATTTTCTCATCAAGTTTATTGTTCTGGCTATAACCATTAAATTAAAATAAGCATCCCTTATGAAGGAATGCCCCCTATAACTTTATAAAAAGCTATATTCTATTTTTTAAATCTATTCCCTGTATTCAAATAAATTAGGATAAATACGACGATGCCTAAAAATAAAAAGAAAGCATTTTCCTCTTTGAAAGCATCCTCTTTTTGAAGAAAAAATCCGGATATTTAACTTTAAACAACGTTATTAGTTACCTTTGACTAAACTTTATTTTGAGCCAAGAATCACCTAACATTTACTAGTATGCTTTACAAACTAGTTGTCGTATGATACATTAAATTCAACTAACATGTATTGCAAACTAGTGAGGTGAGTAAATGAAGGAAACTCAATTATTAAAAGGCGTACTGGAAGGTTGTGTGCTATCTATTATTAAAGAACAACGTGTATATGGTTATGAACTGGTGCAAATGATGCGTAATTATGGGTTTACAACAATGGTAGGTGGAACGATTTATCCTCTCATGCAAAAGTTAGAAAAACAAGGGCTAATTAAAAGCACGGAGCTAGCTTCACCCGATGGACCAAATCGAAAATACTTCTTCATTACGCCTGAAGGGGAACATCAATTAGAAGATTTTAAAGAACAATGGAGTTCGTTGATTGTAAAAGTAAATCGAATTATAGAAAAGAACGGAGAGTGAGTGAGTTGAAAAATGATACAGCCAAACAATTAATTGAACAAAATAACAAGTATCGAGAACAGCTAACCCCTGAAAATAAAAAGTACTATGAAGATATTCTTCTATATATGCGAACATTTGGATTTTTCTATGAAGAATTAGAAACAGAACACTATTTAATGACGATCTTGCAAGATATTTTAGAAGCGCAAAAGCATGGTGAATCTGCAGAAGAGTATTTTGGTAAAAATCCGAAAGAAATCGTCGATCAACTGATAAAGCATTTTGATAAACCCTCATGGAAATCAATTTTTAAAATAAGTGGTTTGATTTTTTTAATTAGTTCGTTTTACACTATTTGCGGAAGTTTTATTGCACCAACATTACAAGTAAATGTATTTGTTCTTTTAATGAATGCGATTCTATCAATTGCATCAGTTTATGGCGTCTTTAAATTGTTACATCTGAGTATTTATATAAAAAAACAATTTCCTAAAATCATTAAATTTTTCGTTATTTGGATCTTGCTAATGATTCCATTTGGCTTATTTATCCTCATTCAGTTTTATGCACCGAAACAAGGTATTGTGAAAATTGGTCCCCCATTTGATTGGATGGCCATTCTTGTTATTTTAATCATGGCAATGGTTTATGTTTTATTCAAGAAGAAACGAGAATTCTATGGAGGTCTTGTTTATGTTGTCAGTTTAGGAATCTTTGGTTTATTATTAAGGATTCCACAAACGAAGGAATTTTTCCAAGGTGGTAAAAACCCAACTTATATTGTTCTGGTTATTATTTTGCCTCTTGCGCTCTTTGGACTAGTCAATTGGTTGATTCTTCGAAAAATGAAAGATGAAAATTAATTGTGAATAAAACTTATTTGACTATATAGCCAAACATGAAATAGGCTCGTCATCTTTTGATAATCGCACCCTATTGTTAAATACTATTTTGTATATTATCTATGATACGTACCCCCTCAGCTTCTTCTTGGCTTATTACTAAATCTCCTTAATCAGACTTTTCATATCCTAATAAATTCTGGGTATACGAATTTATTAGGATTTACTTGTTTAAATTAGATTAAAGTTACAAAAAATATTTAAAAGGAGCTTCCTATTTGCTTTCAAGAATAAATAAAAAAAATTATACAGCATACAGCTCTGTAACTAGCCATTCTAAAAAATTTATATGATATACGAGGTATAACACCATGCTCTACATAATAATCACCATTTTCTTTTTGATTTGGGCCATTTTTGTCATTAGAAAAGGTCATCTGTCCTGGCACTCCATATTCAGCATATATATTGTAGCTATTTTTCTAACAGATTATAGTGATGAGATGTTTGATTATTGGCTTAATTTATATGATCTTCCTGCTCATTTGTTACACAATCCACTTGCTGATCAATATTTAGGACTGACCCTATCAGATGGGGTAATATTTCCTCTCATTACTATCGTTTTTTGCTACTATTCTACAACTTATAAACGACCGTGGTTAATTAGTATTTTATTTGCTCCAACAATGGCAATTATTGAATTTATCTTAGCAAAACAAGGATACATGGTTTTACATCACTGGAGTCATTGGAATACATTTGCAATAACTTTTGTTGGGTTTAGAATATTGGCTCATTTCGCTGACAGATTAATTAATTATTCTCCGCCAATTTCCTACCGTATTTGGCTTGTTGGCGTTATGTATACCTGCTATGCATGGCCTGGAGTATTATTCTGGGGATTTGGGCACTTAGCACAGTATAGACTGAAAATTTTTCAAAACTATAATGCAGATGATCGATTTACGGAACTTGTAATAATGTTTCTTCCAGTGTACATTGTTGCCTATTTTGCACCTAAGATCCCCCCACAATATAAGCTTTTCCTATTTATTTGTTTAGGATTTTGCTGGGTTCCTTTTGCTATGTGGATGTATGGAAAAGGAATGCTTATATATTATCAATGGAATCATGCATGGACATTTATTCGATATTTAGCACCCTGCTTTCTTATGTATTGGATTGATCGTTGGGAATTAAATTATCTCTCAAATCCAGGTATTCAAAATAAAAATCATAGTAATCAGAATTAACCATAAAAGGGTGATGCTTTGCCCTAAGGGCTATAACTTGTAGTCCCTGAAAACTACTTTTACTTGTATGATTGTTGCTATTTTTTGATAAAAAAAGGATTTATACCAATATTTGTATAAAATCCTTTGCTTTTATCCTGGCATTTTTGCATATCACAAAAATGAAAAAAACTTATTTATGGTACGGTCACCGTGATATATCTAAACGAGGTTTAATATTTATTTCTGTATTTATTCTGACCAATATACTAATAACTTTTTAGAATCTATTACAAGTTTGGAAATTACTAATAGTACTTTTTATTTCTCATTAAGTGAAGGAATTACTTCATTTCTTGAGAGTAAATTGAAAAGGTGTTTCGTTATTTCTTCACTAGAATAGGGCAAAGAATTTTTTACCCACCATTCAATAAGACCAATAATTGCTACTGACCAAAATTGAATAAATATTTCGCTATTCATATCTTTGTTTATACCTGTCATTTTTAATTGAAATAACATACGGTCTCTGACCATACTTAGTAATTTATCTCTAAAAGTTTGGACTCCATTATTCTCTAATAAGGTAATGAAAATATTTGAGTTTGCTTCGATGTACTCTAATGTTCTTAATAGAAGTGTTTGTGCATTAAAGTTGCTTTTTTCATTTTCATTTGGAACGCAAGATTTAACCAGTTTTTCTAGCTCTTTGTCGATACATTTCTCTAAAATACAGTATTTATCATCATAATTTAAGTAAATTGTTCCTCGACTAACATCTGCCTTTTCTGCAATAGAGTTTATTGTAATTTCTTCAAAGTCTTTTTCTCTCATTAGTTCAATAAGTGCTGATTCTATAGCTTTTTGTGATTTTTTAATTCTTCTATCCATTTTTTCTCCCTTTAACTTGTTTGTATTTGACTAATATTAATAAGCAAAATCTTTAGTAGTGTTTATTAATTAACAATGATTGATATATTAACCATTGATACAATTAATTATACCATAGATAATTAACGTATATTCATTAATAGACATAAGTTCATTTTATATAAATGCAATTAAAGGAGATTATATTTATGAGAGTATTAGTTTTAGGAGCAGGCGTTCTAGGAAGTTATTTAGCGCATTCACTTATAAAGGCAGGAAATGATGTAACTATGTTAGCCAGGGGAAAAAGATATGAACAGCTAAATGATAAAGGCTTAGTCATAAAGCATTATTTTCAGAATAAGACAACTGTTGATAAGTTAAATGTTATATCCGAATTAAAAAAAGATCACTTATATGACTTGGTATTCGTAGTAATGAAATACAATCAGTTCTCATCTGTATTTTTAACTTTAGCAAATAATATAAGTGAAAATATAATTTTTGTAGGTAATAATGCTAATCCAAAAAGAATGGAAGCTGAAATTCAAAAGCTTTCTAAATCTAAAAAAAAAATTGGCTTTGGTTTTCAAACTAGTGCAGGAATGAGAGAAGATTCAGGTCGAGTCGTTTCTATCCATGGTAAAGGAAATGTGATCTTTGGTAATTTGAATGGAGATTTATCACTACAAGAAACAGTCAAAAAAGCTTTCGGTATTCATTATAAAGTGACGATTGAGAAAGATATTGAAGCATGGTTATTAACACATTATGTATTTATTTTACCCATGAATTCCCTATTATATATTAATGATTTTAATACTCAAAAAATATCTAAAAGTAAAGTTGACCTCAATAAGATGATAGAAGCAACAAATGAAGGCCTCAAAGTATTGAAGGCGCATGGTGTAAATATTACCCCTGCATTACAAGGCAAATTAATAAGTGATTATAAAAAACTTTATTACTTTGCAATGAAAATTTATTTTAAATTACCTATGAATAAAATTGTTTCAGGAAGCTTTGATGAAATAGTAGCTTTGTATAATGATTTTGAAAAATTAAAGAGCAATACTAATGTCAATATTAAGAACTGGAATGATCTTGAGAAAGAATCTTTGAAAAAGTACCACATTAACAATATCTAAAAAGCTTTACTGTTCCTAATCGAATAACTAGATGAAACTCAACTATAAAACAAGAAAAAGAGTGGGGTATAAATTAAATATTTTGTTCCGATATGTCACAAACGGGAGCTTAACTTCCTTATGTACGAACCAAAAAAAGCCAAAAATAAACAAGTTTTCTATAAAATCTTGTTTATTTTTGGCTTTTAATTTTTCAGATAAAAACCTCTTTTACTTATGATAAGGTTCACCTTAATGTATCAAAATGAGGTTATTATTAATCTTTTATTTTCCTTTACAAGGATAAATATTTTTTTAAAGTCTGATTTGCAAAAAATAATCCAGCACATAATAAGTATATAAAGCACTTAATGAACCCATATTAAGTTTGGGCAATCAACATGTAATTGCCTCGCCCTCAAAGTGATAGACCACATGAACAGTTTTGCATATGGAGGGTAAATAATAAAGTTACCAATTCACAGAATTAGCGCCGTATTAGGGTGTGTTTTAGAATGTGAATAAAAGAAGTTTCTATTGATTAGACTAAATATGAAACAGTCATGAAAGGAGTATTTTGTATGTTGATAAGCGACAAATTTACTCGCGGGTGGGTTGCGGGAGCTTGTGGAGGCTTATTAGGTGGGATTTTAGGTTTTCAACCATATTACATAGGCATTTCATCAATGCGTATCACTGATTGGTCGTCAATTCTAGTATTAGGGCGTAAGCCACCATTTAGTTTAACTGATCAGTTATACGGGTTATTTGTACTTGCATGGTCGACAGGGTGTGTTGGGATTATATTCGCATTCCTTCTTCCCTTACTTACTGAAAAAAACATATATTTCAAGGGATGGATTATTTTTCTCATTCCTTGGTGGTTAATCTACTTACTTACAGCTCTAGCTAAAATAGAAGGTACTTTGAACCTTTCAGTAATGACTGCGTTAACTAATGGTATTTCTACGTCAATCATGGGGTTGACAGCTGTGTATTGTTATCGGTTATTTGGACCTAAATAGTTAGCGACTATGCATCTGGATTCTTGCACGGCATAGCCATAGATCGCTCAAAGTATCACATGATATCAAAATCCACTTTCTTATATGATGAATACCAATAAGAATTTACGGCTTAAGTTGAATACAAGTGACATAGAACAAAATTTTATTAATATTAAAAGTTCTATATTATTTAGAACCAGGATTCCATTAAAGAAGAGCTTTGTATTCCCTATTCTTAATTGCACATTTTATCCCTCTGTAGCTCCTTGTCAAATCAAGATTTTAAAAAGAATGTTTTTATTTGTCTTTAGTAACAAAACATCTCCAGCGCCTGTAGTTTTAGCCACAAACTATATCAAAGCAGAAGCTCTCCCCATCTAACCTTTAAAACGATAAATTCATCCTTTTTCACCTAATGTAACTAAGGTAAGAGGTATGTCAGGCAATTTAACTATTCCTTCTTCTAAGTCAGTGCAGTTTGTTAAGTAGGAAAGTTCTTCATCCAAAGCTTAAAAGAATGAAGTAATTCTTATTTGATATAATTTTAGATGGGAAAAGCTTTTTCAAATGTCTTAGAAGGGAATTACCGCAGCAATCCCCTTCTTTACACACATTAAATTATTAATTACCCGCTTCAGTGCTCGTTTAAAAAGTATCTACAATCAACAGTTAACCATGCAAACTCCCCTTCAACCAAGGACGATTTCGATAAAAACCGATTGGGAGCTGGATTAGGCTGGTTTTTTCATGTAAAACCAACTTATATAACTCATCGCACAGGTTCACATCAAACCCAAGGAGTGGATGACCATTCATTCCGATGGCTGACGCAGCTAATAGTAATCGTTGCACAAGTATTCCTGCTTCCATTTGCTGGATGCGGTAACCTCTGTATCCTAGTGAAGCTTTATAGTAATCCTTGTCTCCTACCACATGGAAACAGAGTGGAACTTGGAGCAAATTAACATTATCTAAAGACATTCCCGATTGCAGCAGGAGCCGATGATCTCCTTCATGTACCTGGCGCAATGCATGAACAGTGATGTCATACTGATAGCCCCCATTTGGAATACCTTCAACATTATACAAACAGCCAAACAGTAAAACACGGGGATCTTGCTCTATATTTGGATCCTCCAAATCATTTCGATACTTGAAGGACCCAGTAGCCTCCTGCATCAGATTAGCTAGTTGCGATAGACTAACCTTCCCCAAAACAAAATCCATGTCCGGTGAAAAGCGCTTTCTACAAACACTCGCCAGATCATTCGACAACCGCTTGACATAAGGAAGATATATTGGTTGACCCTTTAAATTTTCACTGTCCTTTTCAGGAATTTGCCGAAACAATTGAGTTGAATCCTGAAAAGACGCTTCATTCATCTTAATTAGCATTGGATACTCTTTGACCGTTCTGGACCGGACGTAGTGGTTAAACTGAATCGCAGGCAATTCTCTGCACAATTCGGCTGCCGTGACAATCCCCTCTGAGTCTTTCCCGTTAAAGGACCAAATTGTAGGTTCTACTGTCAGCGGAATAATAGCATACACGCTCTCCTCTTGATCTGAAAGCCCTAAAAGATGGTTGATGGCTCGATCAAGAAACTGGAAATATACTCCCGATTCGAAGCCGAAACGATTCGTTGTTTCAATTATTTGCCCCATCAGCACCCCGGTATCCAATCCTTGGAGACGGTAGGCAAAATTATTATATTTAAAGAAGTTTTTCCAAAACATGGTCGATACAAAAATAGTACCGAAACAAGCAGAAACGGCACAACGATTACCAAGTGCACGAGCAATATAGGAATCGAAATTTCCTTCTCGCAACAACAATAAGCGGTGATGGGCCAAGTCATAATGGTAAATACCAGCAGGCAAATCCTCTATTTTCAGATACATGTACAATTCGTTTGGATACAGCGCCCCGCCCGAAGGAGCAAAGCGCCGATAAGACTGCATGAGTTCTGCAGAGTTATAGCAGGTATCCAAGGTGAATGCGGACTGGGAAAATTGAGTAAGACCGTATACATACCAAAGGAAATGCCCGATTCTACGGAGGTCAGGCGTTTTGGGTGCTTCCGGTTCTTCAAGTGTAATTGGTATTTCATATGACAATGGTATCGCAGGCAAACCACTGTAGAGCTTATAAGGGAGCGGTGCATCATCCCAATCCACTTGCCAGTTTGGGTCGCTTGCCTTATCAATGTCAAAATGAATATTGTACAGAAATTCATCTAAAGTCATCATTCTAGCCACCCCTTATGGAAACGGATGCGGATGTGGATTGAGTTGTTCAACTGTCAGAGGCTGTTTCGTAATCCCCAGTTCCATCGGGATCTTCAAGACCCGCTCCAGACCTGTTATGCGGGTAAGGTGATGTCCGAAAGTCATCGGCAACATCCCCGGAATCAGCACTTTTATGCAAAACAATCCGTTCCGTATCAATTCCTGTGTCGTCTGATCTACCACAATCACATCAAGACCCAATCGGCGAAAAACTTGAAGAATATCCTTCAAATCTTCGGTAAGATCCGTATGATTCGACTTCCAGTTGAACTCCTCAGCAAATGTCCGCAATGGGCGATTATCATCTAGTAAAAACTCAAAGCGCTCCTCCGCTTGCGGCAAACCGTAAAGCATGCCATGATCATCCATTTGTTGCACCAAAGATGCATCTTGCAACATTCCTAGATATTCCTCTCGGTTCGTCTCAAATTTCTCGTCAAGATTCAACATCATGCCGGCTAACTCATGAACCGCACTTTTAACCGCACGCACTGGGTCGAGATGTGCTCCAGCCGCACAGATGAGATTCAATCCCTTTTGCTTCCTATTTTTTGCAACCGCAAAAATACTTGGAATTCCGTGCTCCATTGTCGAGTTATACAAATATAAATCATATCCCGCAACTGACCGCAATCGTTCGATCATCAACTGCAATTCTTGATCGTCTGCGGTAGAAGTGTCAAGACGCGGCAGGGTTAGCTGCGCATACCAGGTCATTAGGAATGAATCACGCTCCACCACTTCCATAATTCCGTAGAAAATGGCCTCCTCCTTGCTTCCTCCTAACGCGCAACCGTTTGAAGTTTCATAGACAAATCCATGTTGCCCACATCCCAAACTGTAATATGCAAGCACTTCGGGAACAAGAATTGGTCGCTCTTCCAAAAATGAATAACCCCAAACCCAATTCATTGGTCGTTCAGGATTAAAAGGTTGAAATGGAAAACCATGCTGCTCATACTGTTCCTTTGTATGCACACCTACTTTGATAGGATTGAGTGCTTTATTTTTCAAATTAATGTAACTATCATAGACTACGGTACGTTTTCCACGGGGTTCCAGCCCACAGTACCGTTCAAGTCCTTCCAAAATGGCGGTTAACTCACTTACTTCATATGAATTGGTTCGGCCTGCAGTTCCCTCATCTCCTTGCAGCAAAGGGAGATTGACACTGACATCAGCAAATGGCGGAACGAGATCAATCATTTTTCCGTTTAACAAGCCAGTTCTATGATCCAAATAATCTTTTACTAGCACCTTCTTCAGATCCTTAAGCGGACGGGAGCGGTAACTGTTTTTGCTGATTTTCGGACTTGGTTGCAATGAAATACGGGCAGTCTCCTCTGAATCGTCGGGTAAACTGCCGCAAATCGAACACAATGGGACAGGCAAGAAGGTGTGCCATGAACTCGTTAAGGTTTTCAAATTGATGAAACCTATCTGTCTTTTCGAGCGACCATTATTACCTTGTAATATTCGGTGTACCTCCTCCTCAATGAAGTGTGCCAACTGCAAAAGACCTGAATTAGATGCCCATACATCCTGCTGTATTCCGCCTGTCTCCTTCAGCCTCTCATCCATCTCCCTTATCTCTTTCCGATCACGTCCTGCCATGTAACGTCGTATGTCCGAACAATGAGAGCACCCCGGTTTCCCCGGTTGAACAAGTGGCCCGACTACACCCTCTCCAAATGAAACGAATCCTCGCAGCCAAGGTGTGCCGATTCGTTTAAAAACCACTTCTGCCTTTTGATGATCATAGGGACTCCAGGCATCATGTAACACCAGAGCTAAATCCGTTTTTTCCGGTATAACGTCCTCGAATTTGGTTTGGCGAACTACATGGTAATGGGTGAATAAATCTCCGCACACACGGTCCGCCAGCAACCCTTCTCCGACAACCAATACGACTGGGTTCACCTGGATTCCTCCCCCCTAAGCAATACACCAAACACGCCTGCAAGTTTCTCTTTCAAAAAAGGTTCAAGTTCTAGTTCAAAGACCAAAAGTCGCTTACTGTTTCGTTCTAGGACTTCTAATACGGACTTTATTGTATCAGCTTGGATCCTCTCATTATAGGCAGGGATATCAAGAGTCTGCGGTTCCTTTACTTCGAGATTGACTGACCTAAGCTCCACTGGAAGTGTATGGTCGAATGATGATTGGACTCCAAAAATAGCGTGTTGCAACGCCTTCCTTAATGCCATCGTTATATTTACATCTACACTGCGATACCATCCCTCATTCGTTCCAACCCATACCACAGGGAAACCGGATATTTCCTTGCCCAATCCAATAATTGGCGCTCCCTGCATCGAAGTCAATGACTGCAAATAAAACTTGCACCTTTCATCTTCCATTTTCCTAACTTGCACTTGAGTGACAGAATTCTTTTTCTCAGGATGTTGCTTGCTCAGTTCGTTTTCTAAGCACTTTTGCAATCCCCGGCATACACTTTCCGCGACTGTTTCCCCTGCACCAATACCAACAAATTCTTGTGGTTCTCCCAAACTATTTACTTCTGAATGTGATGTTAGTGTCGGAACAACTAAAGCGACCATTTGAGACACATATGACTCAATCCCAGTAAGACCTGCCTCTCTTCTTGCCTCTTCGTGAGTCAAACCTGTACAGACTAGGTCTTGAAGTAATCCGGCAGGTCCCTCCGACAATGGATTAACTGCCTGAACGCGGCACTGAGCTAATGGAAGCTGATTTAAATCCCCTTCTTCTAAAATGTGAAAAATCCCGGATTCCTCTGATGTCAACTGGTGGAAATAAAGAAGCAATTCACTCGGTTCCCCTTTTCTCGAGCCATGTTCGACCAGTAATTCGGAGTCCTCCACCCATTTAGCCGACATTCGTCCAGTCACGAGTGGATGTGGAAAGAACGAATGCCAATTTCCTTCCATCGTATCCAAATCCAGCAGAAAGAAATGATTATTCTGTTTTGATTTAGTTACTCCAGTAATCTTTTTAAACAATTCAAATACAATCACATTTGCCAACATTGCTCCCGCTGTGGAAGAGAAGCCGGCTATTTGCCTGTCTTTCATGAGCACTGAATGGTGCAATCTACGCCACGCAGACTCCCAGCACACGTCAGAGTCCGGATGCACTAATGGTCCTGCTATACCGACCTTCTGTAAGCAAATAGCGGGGAGAAAAACCTTTTTCTCTCCCAGGCAAACCGAATGAAGAAGACGCAGTTCCTCCAGATCCCCTTCCTCTGACACATACAAAATAAAATCAAATGATTGAACCACTTCCCTCCAAGATCTAACCCCATTCTCCTTTAGTGTAATCTCCTCAACTTCCACCTCTTGATCTGTTTTACGAGCGTGTGCTACTAGTTCCATTAACCTCCGTCTATTGGTCGGTATCTTGGCCGTGATGAGCAGTTTGAACTTAGGCAAACCCGATTCCAGCAACGCTGAAACTAACGAACCAAAAAAAGGACCGGAACCAACTGCCAGCACTTTGGACTGCCGATAGGATTGAAAGCGGTATGCCCCCGAATCAACAAAATTGTTCACAAATTCAATTTGAGGACCGTACTTTTTAACCAAGTGATCCTCCAATTGATGTGGGTGGTCTTTGCTTACATCGCTAACGAACCCATTTCGATATAGTACTTCCGCAATTTCATACACCCGTTTCCTGTGAGGGTCCGGTAATCCGTCTGTTAAATTCTCCAACGTGTACTCACCGTTGAACATCGGAATTAGCTTTTCCACCCACTTATCAATCGAACTACCTTCCATACGGAACGAGCTAATGTTGTTCCGAAAATACACACCTTTGTTAGAATCAGGGAGAAAAAAAGTGTCCCTTTTTACTTTCAGACGCATAGAAGGGCTTAAACTTGTCATATCGTTCCTCCTCGCAATTGTCCTCAAATCTGCTCAATACATCACTATAATCTTATGTATCTCCGTTTGTCCCATATGTTTATTAATAATGACCGCCCAAGCAAAAACTCATGCGTGGGCGGTCTCTTTACATCGAGGAACCACTAAATTATTTTTAACCGCCGCAACGATGAGAACAACGGGAGCAACGGGAACATCTAAAACAGCTAAAACAACTGAAGCAACGGAAACAACTAAAACAGTTAAAGCATCTAAAACAACTAAAGCAGCGGCCAAAACCACCAAAACCACTAAAACCGCCAAAACCACCTAAACCACCTAAACCACCAAAACCACCAAATTGTCGTTCCTGATCAACATAGTACAAGTTTGGATCAATTGAAACTGGTTCACTCACCTGGAAATCTCCAACATTTAACATTTGAAGCTCATTTTGCCAAGGATTCATTATCATACCTCCGTTTAGTAATTATAATAGACATGACTTGCCGACCATAAGAAAGGGGAAAGAGCAATCATTTTGAGAAAACAATACGCTTACTGATATATCCTCTTCTCTTTATCAAGTTATGTAATTGGGATGGGTATTGTAACTGATTCAAAAGCCTATTTTCATTGGAATTCGTATGGATTTTAACAAATAACTTACAATTGAGTTCATTTCATCATTGTCTTTTTGAATTGAATATTTTGCCCATTTTTCACCCCAAGAGCCATAAGGCTGACGATTGATAATATTTTCTTTCCACTGATTAATGAAAAGAGAGCAAATCTTTGCTGATTTCCTCTCTTAATGGTCTCCTCATCTAAAAACAAGTTGCACTGCATTTTACAAATATTTTTTTAGTGAATATGGATTAAAATTCTTTTTATGTAGCATTCTATATTTTGTGTTCAATAAAAAAGGAGGAAATATAAAGATGACAAATCAAATCGACACGAATAAATTGAAACAAGCAGAGGCAGCTTCTTCGCTCGTCAAAGATATGATTACTTCTGCGATTGAACAATCTGCTGCAAATACAACACTTGCTTCAGAGGCCTTAAAACAAGCTTCAAGTGAGGTTGCCCAGATTCAAACTTTAATAAGCCAGGTGCAATCTCAGCTTCAAACCCAATCTTCTTCAACAAGTGAATAAAAAAGAATTGGGCTGTCTAAAAAGTCCATTTTAGGATAAGTCCAAACTAAAAACCCGAGAATGTTAAAATAACAGCATTCTTGGGTTCTACTTTTTAACGTTTTTAGCTAAAAAAACTATTTTTCGGACATCTCCTTTTTCATTAAATAATGGACATCATTTTGAGGCTTTTTTCAAAAGTGAGCGAGCTTTTGCATTGATTTGTAATTCATTACGTCCGCCTAATGCAAAATAAAAAGCCAACATTTTTTTCCTGTTAATTGAATGTTGTTACCACCTGATTTAATTGAATTAAGGCTTGCGGTTCAATTTTTAAGGTGAATGTTGATTGTCCTGTACCTCCATAAACAAAATCATAGTCGAAAAGGCTTATGTCAAGCACACAAGGTAAATCAAGGCCCACCATACGAACACTGCCAACCTCAAACCCTGTAACCTTTTGAACTTCCTTCGGAGAAGCTAATTTTACTTTACGACAACCTAACATATCAGCTATACTTTCAAAATCAAGTCTGCTACGATTTCCCGATACGATTAAAACAAAGAATCCTTTATCCGTTTTTAAAATTAATGATGGTGCGGTTTGCCCAACTTCAATCCCAAAATATTCGGAACCATCTTGTCTTGTTAATATTGGTTTTTCATGATGAATTAGCTCGTATTTATATTCACTTCTCTCCAATATTTCTTGCAAATCATTCATAGGAACACCCCCAATATTTAGGTGGTATTTAAAGCAGTTCTATTTTCTATATGACCTGTTAAACAAGACCCACATTTTTTAAATTTAAATAGACGCAAACTCATAAGTTTCTGTTATTTCAAATACTATTAATGTCAGCAGAAGCTTTCTCATACGCTGTTTTGTGTTTTCGTTTCTGAGCCTCATTTAAGAACCAAGCAAGGTAGTTGTCAAGACTAGTCTTTATTCTAGTGGATTTTTTCCTTTAACCAGCTTTAACGTCGCTACAATAAGAAAACTAACAATTACTAATAAAAGCCATGAACTTACCTTCCCTAGATGAACAAGACTCCATGCATCAGTTTGGTTTGGATATTCCCAAGCTCCAAAGAAAGTTGCGATATTCTCTGCGATCCATATAAAAAATCCAATAAGCACAAAAGAAAGTGCTAGTGGCATACGGTAACGAATCCCGGCAATCTCATATGTAACCCAAGATTTCCAAAAGACGATAATAACAAGTCCAGATAGCCACCATCGAACGTCAATCCAAAAATGGTGGGTGAAAAAATTCAAATATATCGCTGCTGCGAGAGGCATAACAACCAAAAACGGTGGCCACTGAACCAGTTCAACCTTAAACCTCCTCCAAGCCTGGCAAAGATAACTCGCGACACTTGCGTACATGAATCCACTATATAAAGGCACTCCCAATATTTTGATATATCCTTCCTCAGGATAGGACCAAGAGCCCATATGAACCTTGAAAATTTCAAGAGCAAGCCCAATAAGGTGGAACAAAGTGATCACTTTTAACTCATCCCGTGTTTCAAGTCCTGAATGCACCATCCACCATTGCATTATCAGACAGATGATGAGCAACCAGTCATATCGTGGTAGGAAGGGAAGTGGTATGATTTGTGTTAAAGCCAAAGAGGCAAAAATTACGACTGGAAACAGACATGATAAGGCCTGCTCCCAACCAAAACGAACGAGTTGTAGGACTGCTCTCATGTTTTGTGCATGTAAAGGTTTTTTCTGAGAAATATTTTGAATAGGTAAATTCATGAGTAACTCCTCTTTTATGAGCTTGATTCCTTGAAGAAAAGGAAAAATATCAATTTTATTTTTCTTGAGTAATGTCATTATTTTTGTATTCTAATATATCTCCAGGTTGACATTCTAAAGCCTTACAAATGGCCTCTAAAGTTGATAATCGAATAGCTTTTGCCTTTCCGTTTTTCAAAATCGAAAGGTTAGCCATTGTTATTCCGACTCTCTCCGAAAGTTCTGTTACACTCATTTTTCTTTTAGCCAACATCACATCAATATTGATAATAATTGCCATTATTTTCACCTCAGATCGTTAAATCATTTTCTGATTTTATATGAATCGCTTCTTGCAAAAGTCGTTGGAGTAAAGCAGCAAAGACTGCGATCACCATTGAAGCAAAAATAATGATTAATCCGAGTAATATGACACCTGGTGCGTCATCCTTCTCCGCTACAAAATAAAAGAGTGGCATGCCTATCACATATATGATACTGATTGTGATTGCACAGTTTTTTATCTTCTTTAATGCCATTACAGATAATTCAGAGAACGCTTTGTTCTTGTCAATATAGTGTAAAAGATTAAACGCCTGATACAGAGCAAAGTAAAATGGGATCGTTGCTGCATACAAGACGATAAAAACGAGATATTTTATATAAGCCATATGAGGATATAGTTCTCCTGCATAATCCGCTATCTTAGGCACTAAAAATATGCACAGAGCAAGAATTGGGATTCCAATAAAAATAACAGCTATCTTGAGAAAAAGTGTTGATCCTCGTTTCATGAAAAAGCACCTCACTTATTATTGTTCAATTTATTTTAACTAAAAGTTTATCGTTTTACAATAAAATTATATTGATTTTATTTATTTAATTGTTGTTAGACAGAAATAAAGAGCATTTCTCAAAACACAGAAATACTCTTAAACTTTGAAATTCTTAACTTGTTCAACTAGATGAATACTCTCTTTCTGGTAAAAATATCAAATGTATATTATACGATAAAGCGGCAGCGTCAATTCAAAAAGGATATTCCTAAAGATTTCTATCTTTCATTCTTTGATCTAACTGTTCTAGAACGAGTGGCCAAGCTTGCTCATGTCCATTTCTGGATTCTTCATCTGGAAAACCTGAATGTATTAGCTGTAATTTCGTTCCTGCTCCATAAGGCTCAAAGATTACAGTAATAACTGTCTCCGATCCCTTTGTTCCACCTTCTCCAGTAACCCAGGTCATTTCAATAAGACTGTTTTCTTCAAGCTTTAAAAACCTTCCGTAATGTGGATGACGTTTATTCTCATATTCAGTTTCAAAAAAGAAGCATGTGTTAATTTTCCCTTCCATGATTACACTCCCAGGTGCAGCAAACCATTGGTCAAACTGATTTGTCCATGCTTGAAAAAGTATATTTGGTGGTGTTTCCATTAATCGTTCTACGCCAAGTTTAAAAGGTCTTGCGGAAAGATCAGGGATACGAATAGGCTTCATAACTTACCTCCTGTTAATTTTCATTTTTAGTATCATAATGCCCTTTTTTCAACGATTATGCTCAAAAATCCAAAATTCCATTTTATTGAAATTTACTAATTCATTTTAATGAGTGTTGAACATTTCTTATCGCGGTCAGAAAGAACCTGCTGACAAATTTTATGAACAAACTCCTTATTAATGAACTTTTTCCCTTCATTATCAAGAAACTCATAAAAAATACTATTGTTTTAATCCGTTGTTTCATTGATGATTACAAAATAATTCCTTCCTATTTTGACAAAAAAGCCAGTGAATCGCCACTGACTTTCCGTTAATTAAGTCCATATTTTATTAAATCATCCCTTTTGAATTCAGGTTTTGAATCATTTCTACCCTGTTGCCAAATGGATCTCTAAATTCAAACCTGTCGAAATTTGGAATTGGGACCCCATAAAGTATTTCTATATTTTCTTTTGCTAATCTATTTTTCCAATAGCTGATATCTTCAACTTCGTAAGCAATGTGTGCTTTCGTATTTAATCGATTAAAACCATCTTCTGTTCCAACATGCACATCTTTATCGCCGACTTTTAACCAAAAACCTCCTCGGCCTTTAAGAGAATTGGGTTTTTCGATTTCTTGTAAACCTAGAATTCCACAATAGAAGTTTTTACCTTCTTCTTCCGTCCCCTTTGGAATCGTTATTTGAACGTGATGTAACCCTTTAATCATATTACCACCTCTAATAAAGCGTATATTTGTAAACAAACCCCTTTAACTTAAGGATACAGCACTTCATTAATAAATTAAATTTTATATTAATTATAAAAACGCATAAGAATTTCTTATCGTTCATACTTATTAGAATATATTGTTTTTTTGAACTAGCTTCAGATTGTCCGAACATAACCTTAAGAGTTATTTCTCTTTTATCAAATTCCTTAAATCCTGACTTTTCACATAAAAAGGCAGCATTCCTGCTGACTCATTTTCCATTTTTTTCAGAATAGATTTTTAGTTGAGAAAGTACATCCTTTGTATCATGATGATTTAGTTTCCATAATTATGGAACGTGGGAAAAATCCAAAATTTTCATAGAAAGTTGCAGCATCTTGATTTCCGTACACCACGGTTAATTCTATTTCAAAGATACCCTTTTCTCTAAACCATTTCAGTGCATTATTCATTAGTTTGGTACCTAAATGGTTTCTGCGATAGCTTTCATCAACATATAAAACCTCTATTTTTCCGCTTGCATCCTCTCTATATTCTATTGAAAATGCTATTAGATTCATTGTCTTTTTATCATAAAATACCTCAATCCTGTATTCTCCAATCTCCGTATTTTTTCTATATTTTTTAATACGTTCTTCAAATGTTATCCTGGGATAATCACCAGAAAAATATTTAGAATGAGTATTATGGTAAGTATGCAATTTTTCTAAAGGTTCTCTTAAAATTTCAATTTCATCAAGTGTAATTTGTTTTTCTAGTATATCCATACTTTCAACTCCACTAATTCCAATAAAATATTTAATCAATCGATAAAGATACTTACAAATGATTAGACGATAATAAAAAATGCATCCATTTTAAGCGATCTCCATATAATAACCCCCACACGATCTGTAACGAATTATAGATTTCTATCAATCAATATCACTATTAACTCAAATTATGTAATATTTTACCATGTGCTACTCTTACCTGGCAAATTGGAATTTTTCTGAAACAATTCAGCAATTAATAAAAGGTGAACACTTTGTATCCTGAATCAACATTTAGACAAAAATGATGAAATTATTCTACAATATTATTCCAAAATGTGTTAATTTATGTATAGATTAAGATAAAAATAGAGGAGATGTAGTATTTGCAATATATCATTTTTGCTAGCAGTTTATTGTTTATTATTTATATCTATGCTGTAACAAAGGATCTACTCATTGATACTCAGGCAGCAATAAAAAAACAACTTTATTGGATTTTTCAGTTCTTGAAATTTGCACCAGTGTTAGCCTTAGGGATTTTAACAATTTTAGTATTCACTTATTTACATACAGAACCTGGGATTCGGTTTTCTCACGCTTGGAATGTATCGCTTTTCTGGACTTATGCAACCTTTTTATTCTTCATATTTCGGTTAACTAAAAAGAAACTTAGTCTATTTTTTGCTGGAATATCCTTTTTAATCGCTATTTATAATACTCCATTATTTCGTTATGAACATTTATTTCACGGTAGCAGTGTACTAATTTCTGATATTATAGGGGTGTTTATGTTCCTTTTTATGTGGGCTGCGACATCTAAAATAATGACGAGAAAGTTAATATAAAAGAGCTTGGAATTTTCCCAAGCTCTTTTCATTATTAAATTACCTTTTTGAAATTCAACAACAAACTTTGATTAAATAGAAATCGATAAAGTATCCCACTTTCCTTTAAGTACGTTATTCTATTATGAAGTTACTGTTGAACAAAAGAAAAAGTTTGCATTTCAACTTTTTTTGTTTGATGATATTAGGAATGATCGAACTTACTTTTATATAAAAAAGCCAACAGAATCTGTTGACTTTGTAATTGCTGAATGCTCATTTAAAGGGTCAGTTCCAACTTAAAAGAAACCAACATTCATGATTTAAGTTAAGGTGTCAATCCAGTCTTGAACATTCAATACATCCGCTTGACGAGGAAATACCTTCTCGATTAGAACTCGGTGAACCTCTGGATCTGCATCGAGGCAAGCGTCAGCTAGTACTTTTATCTTAAAATCTTTGTCTGCTGCCTCACGTAAAGTCGACAAAACGACCCCACTCGTAGCAATCCCGCTAAGAACAAGCGTATCAATTTGTTGTGAACGAAGGGTCACTTCAAGATTACTTCCAGCGAATGCACTAACTCGATACTTGGTTATAACTGGCTCATTTGGTATTGGTTGAAGAGATTCGTGAATTTGTGTGGATGAATCAGACAAGGTCATTCCACCATTTTTAGAGATTGTTGAGAATATTTTATTTTGTGGGCTGACCTCCGGATATCCTTCGCTAAACCCTACTCGAACAAAAATAACTGGTATATGGTTTTCACGTGCAGCTTCAACAGCTTTTTGAAACGGGTGAAGAACTTCCGTGTTTTCTAAGTAACGGGATACAATCCCATTTTGAAGATCCATTATTAATAGAGCTGATTTCTTATTTTGATTTTGCATACGTTGTAAAAACCTCCTTTAAGGATTAAAATCAATTGGAGACCTCTCCGTTTTATATTAAATGGAGACCTCTCCGTTTGTCAAGATGGATATGCATTGAATTATAGGATGTGATTTCATGATAAATGATGAAAATAAAACCCGTTCACGGACTGAGCGACGTGATGCTGCAAAGAATCGTCAGCTTATATTAGATACAGCCCATAGACTATTTGAGCAATATGGCGTTGAACATGTAAGCATGAATCAAATTGCCACAGCAGCACAAATAGGTCCGGGAACACTCTATCGCCGTTATCGAAACAAAGGTGAATTATGTCTAGATTTAATTAAAGACGGTATTGATCTATTTTTCGAGGATATCGAAATGTACTTGGAGGAGAATGATGCAGTTCCGCCTAATCAAAAACTGAAAGAAATACTATGCATTTTTATTCGATTCAGAGAAAAGAAAGCACAACTGCTTACAGGAGTCGAGGAAAACAAGTCAACGAATCCCCTTAAGTCGCAAACTCAAAGCCCTTTATATGTGGAATTACATCAAATATTGGTCGAACTATTTGATGAAATGGCCACAAATGAAGAGACCCATTCACTCAGTATCTTTAAAGCAGATATGGTGTTAATGGCTTTAAGAAGTGATTCATATTTTTTCCAGAAGAATGTACGTAGTTACTCTCCTGAAGAAATATTGGAACGACTTTGTTCAACATTTATTTCCAATCATTAAAACTTTCTCTGAAAAAGCCTAATATTGTAAAATACAAGCGACGTCATTAATAGAAAACTTGCTTCTATTAACAATTAATCCAATGAATCTCATAAAAGTGTAGCCTTGCGAATACAAATGAAAAAGGGTAGCAAATAAATGTTTAGAAAGTAGCCAATTAGGTTTTTATAGAAAAAAAGCAGAAGATTTTATTCGCTATCTGAAGTGACCCCTAAAAGTTAGACACGGTTATTTCATTAGGCTGCTTGCTCAAAATGAGTTCGGTATTGCACCGGGCTCATTTTTAATTTTGCCTTCATCCGTTTCGTATTATAATATTCCATATAT
>NZ_JBHKFI010000011.1:0-154146 GCF_042263505.1 Cytobacillus sp. Hz8
CCTCCACCAAAAGAATATTACTTTCTGACTATACATGATGAAAACAGTCATATAAAATTTAAAAAACTGAGAAAAACGGAGAAAACGCGAGAAAATCGTTACTTTTATGAGGGAGTATAAATTGGCAGGGGTGATGAAGATCGACGTAGTGGCCAATTTTAGGAGTAAAGTATAAAGGCAACTACGCCTCTGTCTTCTCCTGAAGGCTTGCCAATCGGCGAGTTTTCTTTATCCCTATAGGAGGCTTTATGTTACTTTATTTTGCTGTTTATTTTTTAGCAATCAATATCATTGGCCTAATGGTCATGTTGATTGATAAAAGAAGAGCGATTCACCATCAATATCGAATTCCTGAAAAAAACATTGTGGTTTATTACGATTATAGGAGGGGCAATTGGAACAACTTTAGGGATGTGGTTATTTCGCCATAAAACAAAGCATATATCCTTTAAATGGGGGTTCCCGTTTATTGCTATTTTACAAGTGCTACTGCTTTTTTATTACTTAATAGAATAAAGGGATTCCATTATTTTGTCATAATAGCCATACATGTTATATAGGATAGAATAACAACAAGATAATGAGCAAAAGTAGGTGTAGAAATGGATGAGGAGTTAGCTCTGTTATTTGTCATCGTCAAAGCGGGCGGTATTTTTGCTCCACTAGCCTTTATTGTTTTTCATTTTCTTCGGCAATTTCTATTTATTCCTGTCGCTGTTTTATGTGTGGCAGGTGGTGTGTTATTTGGAACGATTGCAGGGACGATATACTCTTTGATTGGTTTAGTGCTTAGTAGCCTACTATTCTACATTTTGTTGAGGAGGATGCCGAAGACCTATGACAAGCTGTCCAAGGTTAAAAGGAAATGGTTCGGAGAGTATCGAAATTTAACCGTTAGCCAAATTACGATCTTACGATTAATTCCTTTCATTCATTATCATTTACTTAATTTTTGTCTTATCGAACGGAAAAAAAGCTTTCGGGAATATATGAAAGCTTCATGGATCACTAATTTACCGCTAGCCTTCTTCTATACCGTTTTTGGTCAGTTTATTAGCCATTTCACGCCAACCATGATTGTGATCATTCTTTTCGCTCTATCCGTTCTTGTTTATATCCTTCGCGAAAAAGTCGCCGTGATTAAATGGAATGAGTTTTTTAAGGCGGTTGGATAATTGTAAGAAATGGTGGCTCGTTTTAGTCAGTGTTGATTTTTAAAATTGGAAGAAAGTTTGTTTAAAATAGGGAAGAACAATCTTTGTTAAGAGGTTGATAGAGAAGGCGCTGTTCATTTGGGGTTGAATTTAAGTCATCAGGAAGAAAAAAGTCGTTCATAAGGGAAATGAACGACTTTTTTTTGAAAGCTAAAATTTATAAAGTGAAATGGAACGATTTGAGCCCAAGATTCCAAACTGAGCTAATGTAAACATATAGGAATAATCAAAACAAATTTTGTGCATACTCGTTTATTTTTTTTCAGGGTCAACCCTTTTATAAAAGATTATAAAGAGTCACTTTTTCTTCAATGTATACATCATCCATAAACCAATGTCCGTAAAGCCAATTCGCTTATAAATGGCGCCAGCCTCTGGATTATCATAAAAGAGGCATAATTCTTTTCCTTCTTGCAGAAGTTCTCTGCAAAGATGAGTGACGCATTTAGTTGCATACCCTTTTTTAGTAAAGGCTTCAAGTGTGGCAACACCAACGACCATGGCGGAAAGAGAATTTTCAGCTGTTGTGGCAGCAGTTGAGACTATTTGCTGGTGGTCTAGAATATAATAGGTGCGACCAACTTCGTCCTCCAATTTTTTTCGCTCTTTCTCTATGGTAATGAGAGATTCACTAAATTCCGGTATGGAAGTCAGTAGCTTAACTATTGATTCCACGTCTTCGATGGCTGCCTTTTGAACAATGGAGGTATCCATATTAGAAACAATTGAGCTGATCTGAGTACATTTTGCATAATAGGTTTGTCTTTTTCTTTTGATGCGTTGATTTAGGAAGGGTTCAATTTTTTCTGTGATTGGTTTGAGGCCGGACATATTGGTGCTATTTGGTTCATTTAAGATGATTTCAGCAAAACCTTGTGCGTCAAACTCATTTTTTGCATAAGGAATAAAATTCTCATGATATTTTAATAATACTGCGATGAATTCACCGTTATTATTAAATTCTCCCCAGAGCTTTTGAAACGGCTGCTCGAATCCATAGGCTTCAATATCACCGATGATAAACAAATTTTCTGATGGTTGCTGTTTGATGAACTGGAGACAAGCATGTGCGTCTCTTTCTGTTAATCTTCGAATCATTTCTTCTCCTCCCCATAGATAAATATTTACATATTTTACTACAAAAAGATAAGAGAAGACCAGCTATAAATAAGTATTTTTCCAATCAATTTTGCAATTTGGGTAGACTTTATTAAGCTGATGTTCAATATAATTAAGATCTTTTTTGGAAATTTTTGAAATTGCTTCACCTTGGTGGGGCCAAATAAATATGGATACAACTTCTGCCGAATTTTCTCTTGAACTTACATATTTTTCTCCTTCAAAAAGAAAACCTTTGTAGGTAAGCAATAAATTTCTGCGGATATTGTTTGGTTGGTCATTTAGGTAAAATTGTCCCTTTTGCATCGCATTTTGCAGCTTTCTCTTGGGACCGATAAAATATTTCATGCCCCTATACATGTAGAAAAGTAAGAGGGAGACAATTAAAAGACGAAGTAACCAGAGCATAAGCATTTCTCCTTACAAAACAATCTAATCTATATAATTACGATTCAGATAAAATATAGTTTCAAAATCAGGCATTTTTGATAAACTTTTTAAGGAGAAATAAAAAAGGTTGTGATATTTTATGAAGATAAAAAAATTATTTGAGATGCAAAAGGCATTAGATCAGCATATTGAAACGAAGCATCAGCTAATGGAGGAAAATTTATTTGATCGTAAGGTACTGGCTTTGCTCGTTGAAGTTGGGGAGTTAGCGAACGAAACCCGATGCTTTAAATTTTGGAGTGTCAAATCCGCTTCTCCTGATTCTGTGATAATTGAAGAATTTGTTGATGGTATTCATTTTATTTTATCGCTAGGAATTGAATGCGGATTTGATCAAGAAATGGTGCTTGAACCAAATGTCAATCAAGCAGGATCTTTGAGTGAAGAATTTATCAAGGTGTATGAGCTAATAACGAAGTTTCGCTTGGAAAAGTCCTATGATGTATTTCAGCAATTATTTAATCAATATATTTTAATAGCTAGACTTCTTGGATTTACATCTGATCAAATTATTCAGGCATATTTGAAGAAAAATGAAGTAAATTATGAAAGACAAAAAAATGGGTATTGAGTGAATTTTTGTGCATTTATAATAATAACGATATAATAGGGAAGACACTAATTATTAAGGGAGTCGAAACTTATGGCAAAAATGGATGAAACATTATTAATGCTAAAAGATTTAACGGATGCCAAAGGAATTCCTGGCAATGAACGTGAAGTTCGCGAAGTCATGAAAAAATACATAGCTCCACTTGCAGATGAAGTCACAACGGATAACCTCGGCAGTTTAATTGCGAAAAAGGTCGGAAATGCGGATGGACCAAAAATAATGGTGGCAGGGCATTTAGATGAAGTAGGCTTTATGATTACTCATATCGATGAAAAAGGCTTTTTGCGCTTTCAAACCGTTGGTGGCTGGTGGTCACAGGTTATGCTGGCCCAAAGAGTCACGATTGTTACTAAAAAGGGAGAGATTACGGGAATAATTGGTTCAAAGCCACCGCATGTTCTTTCAGCTGAAGCACGTAAAAAACCAGTTGAAATCAAGGATATGTTTATTGATATTGGGGCTTCCAGCAAGGAAGAGGTACTTGAATGGGGAGTTTGCCCAGGAGATATGGTTGTTCCTTACTTTGAATTTACCGTCATGAATAATGAGAAGATGCTTTTAGCGAAAGCATGGGATAACAGAATTGGCTGTGCGATTGCGATTGATGTATTGAAAAATCTTCAAAATACGGAACATCCTAATGTCGTTTACGGCGTTGGAACTGTTCAGGAAGAAGTTGGTCTTCGCGGCGCAAAAACAGCTGCGCAAAAGATTGAACCGGATATTGCCTTTGGTGTTGATGTAGGGATTGCCGGAGATACTCCAGGAATAACGGAAAAAGAAGCATTAAGTAAAATGGGAAAAGGTCCGCAAATTATTTTATATGATGCATCAATGGTTTCCCACAAAGGGCTGCGCGATCTTGTGACAGATACAGCTGATGAATTCAATATTCCTTATCAATTTGATTCTGTTCCTGGTGGGGGTACGGATTCTGGTTCTATTCATTTAACACATAAAGGGGTACCCGCGTTATCCATTACAATCGCCACTCGATATATTCATTCTCATGCGGCGATGCTTCATCGGGATGATTATGAGAATGCCGTGAAGATAATTGTTGAAGTGATTAAACGTTTAGATCGGGAAACAGTAGATAAAATTACATTTGAATAAAGGGAAGGGACTACCATGAATAGGTAGTCCCTCTTGAATTTTTCCCAAATGAAAGTTACGTAATTAAAAGCATAAATAAAAAGCCAAAGACAAAATAAAATGTAGCACTTCGCTGATAACCATGACCGTGGCTCTCTGGTATAAGCTCTTTGTATACTAGGTATAGCATGGCTCCAGCAGCAATTCCTAATCCAACACCAATGGTGCTTTGAAAGGAATAACCGATTAAATACCCGATAATGCCTCCAACAATTTCTACAACTCCTGTTAGCGTTGCTATCAGAACTGCCTTGATACGATTCATTTCACTATTGACTAAATATAAAGCTACAATCAGACCTTCCGGCATATTCTGTAATCCAATCGTTATGGCCATTAAAACCCCTAAATGTTCATTCGTTTGACTGGAATAGGATAAGCCGACACTGGCTCCTTCCGGGAAGTTATGAAGCATTAATGCGATTAAGACTAGGATGGCACTTTGCTTTTTCTTTTCATCTAAATTATGCTCAAGTTCAACATGGGGCAGTGTCTTTTCTAATAAATCTAACATAATGACACCGAGCACAGTTCCGATACATGCCGTAATCGTCCCACTTGCGTCAATGCTTGCAGGTATCAGTCCGAAAGCAGTAGCAGAAACCATGACACCAGCAGACAGTGCAAGTAAATTATCTCTTGTCTTATGTTTAATGGTCTTCATAAATAGGACAGGCAATGCACCCACGCCGGTGGCAAAGGCAGAGCAAAAGCTCCCTAATAGCATGGTTAACATTTTGAGATTTCCTTTCTTGTTTGTCTTAAAAACGGAACGATCTATCGGATTTTTGTTTGCAGCTGGAGTTTTACTTAACGTATTAACATTTTTCTAAGTCTCCAATAATCGTCCCCTTTTTCCATATTTATTGATGAAGTTTTTACTTCATTCACAATATTTCCAATTGCTTTCATTTGCCATGGTGAACGGTAACTATATAGTTCGTTCCCCAAATGATATTCAATTGTTGTGTCAAGACAATTTGATTATTTTCTCCATTATAAGTGACTGCATAAAAAGAATCGTCCATCAAATTAAATAATACATATATGAAAAAAAGGGCTCTAATTGGGAGACATTTTACTCTTATTTAACACCAAGCCCAAGTTATCGTTCTTATTTTATCAATTTTGAATCATAAGCGCATAAAATGATAGGAAAAATTGAAGGAAGAAAGGAAAAAAGCTAGACCATATATTGGTTCTAGCTTTTAACTTTAGGGAAATTTTTTATCACTGTTATTTTAATCCGTCCTCTAATACTTGAAGCATTTCCTTTCTTTCATTCTCGGAGGAATGATTCCAGATGACTTCGAACAGAACACCAAGTCCAGGGAGCATTTTTTCCTCTCCTGTTTGAATTGCATCGACAATGGTTTCTCTGAGCTGTTCTTGAGTATTTCCGGATACGTTATGTATAATCGCATTTCTTAAGTTTAAATTCACTTAGCCAGTCTCCCTTCTCATTTAATTATTAATATCATTTTCTTTTTTTGGATTTATTATGTATTTAAGTTAAGATATAATAAGAAAATTGGAGTAGGAAAGGAGGAGGGCACAGAATGATGCATATCTCTTCTGCCAAAAATCCTCAAGTCAAACAATGGAAAAAGCTTTTAACAAAAAAAGAAAGAGATCGGTCTGGACTATTTCTTGTTGAAGGTTTTCACCTTGTGGAAGAAGCCTTGTTTGCCAATCAAATTGTTGAAATGATTGTGCATGAAGAGGTGGAACTGCCAGTAAAATGGAATTATCGTGATATTCCGGTTACGATGGTAACAGATGAAGTCATTAGAGCCTTAGCGGAAACAGAGACACCGCAAGGAATTGTTGCGATTTGTGAACAACAACAGGTGGAGCCAATTCACACGAAGGGGAAACGCTTCTTATTAGTGGATGCCGTCCAGGATCCCGGAAATCTAGGGACGATGATTCGTACTGCGGATGCTGCTGGAATGGATGCCATAATCGTTGGTGATGGAAGTGTAGATATCTATAATCCAAAAGTGTTACGTTCGGCACAAGGTAGTCATTTTCACTTGCCTGTTGTTAGAGGTCATTTAGAGGAATGGATTCCCCAATTATTGGAGCGGCAAATTCCGGTTTTCGGGACAGCTTTAGAGGGGGCAAGGGAATATAAAGAGATACAGGCAGCTTCCCAGTTTGCCTTGCTTGTTGGAAACGAAGGAAATGGTGTGAAGAAGGACTTTTTAAAGCAGACATCCACCAATTTATATATCCCGATTTATGGAAAAAGTGAATCATTAAATGTTGCAGTTGCGACCGGAATCTTGTTATATTATTTAAGGAATGAAAAATAGGTCTTATTTTTCTTAAATCCGTTTGAAACCTAACGGAAGATATACTATAATAGACGGAAAACTACATATTGAAAAATCACTGACGGAGAAGAGTAGCTTGCTGGTTCTATTTTAAGGGAGAAAATGCCTTGACTGAAAGCATTTTTATAGATAAAGGTAAGGGAAGTTCACCTCCTGAGTGGCATCGGGACCATATGGATTTTTAAATGTAAAGATGCATCGGTGGAAAGCCGTTATCTGAATGAAGAGAACACAAATGATTTTGTACATTGTGTTCATAAGGGTGGTACCGCGATATAAAACCTCGTCCCTTTTTGGGGGATAAGGTTTTTTTTATTGGAAAAATCAAGAAATGAAGGAGGATTCAAAACATGCAGGAGCAATTAAAACAGCTGCAACAAGAGGCGCTTGAAAAAGTAAATCAAGCAAGTGACCTGAAAGAATTAAATGATATTCGTGTCGCTTATTTAGGGAAAAAAGGACCGATTACGGAAGTTCTAAAAGGAATGGGAAAATTATCTGCGGAAGAACGTCCAAAAATGGGAGCTTTAGCAAATGAAGTTCGTGATGTAATTTCTGCAAGCATTTCCGAGAGACAACAGGTCTTAGAAAAAGCAGCGGTTGAAGCGAGGCTTGCTTCTGAAACCATTGATGTAACATTGCCAGGAAGATCAATTCAAGCTGGTAATTCCCATCCATTAACCCGCATTATCGAAGAATTAGAAGATTTATTTGTTGGGATGGGCTTTACGGTAGCGGAGGGCCCTGAAGTAGAGCAGGATTATTATAATTTTGAAGCTTTAAACTTACCAAAGGGACATCCGGCACGAGATATGCAGGATACCTTCTATATTACAGAAGAAACTTTGCTTCGTACGCACACTTCTCCAATGCAAGCAAGAACGATGGAAAAACATAAAGGAAAAGGTCCGGTCAAAATTATTTGTCCTGGAAAAGTGTATCGTCGCGATAATGATGATGCCACACACTCTCATCAATTTATGCAAATTGAAGGGTTGGTAGTAGATGAGAATATTCGTATGAGTGACCTAAAAGGAACACTTGAGGTTTTTGCTAAACAAATGTTCGGTGAAGAGCGCGAAATCCGATTACGCCCAAGCTTTTTCCCATTTACGGAGCCTTCTGTTGAAGTGGATATTTCTTGTAAAATTTGCCATGGTGATGGCTGCCATGTATGTAAAGGTACCGGCTGGATTGAAGTGCTTGGTGCAGGAATGGTGCATCCAAACGTGCTTGAAATGGCAGGCTTTGATTCTAAGAAATATTCAGGCTTTGCCTTTGGCATGGGGGCAGAGCGAATTGCTATGTTAAAGTATGGCATTGACGATATTCGCCACTACTATACAAATGATATTCGTTTCTTAAAACAATTTGCAGTACAAGAGTAAGTAGAAGGGATTGAGAATTCATGTTTGTATCATATAAATGGCTGCAGGAATATGTGGATTTGGCAGGTGTTACTGCTGAAGAACTAGCAGATAAAATTACGAAAAGCGGGATTGAAGTTGAAGGAGTAGAAACTTTAAATGAAGGCATTAAAGGGGTCATAATCGGTCATGTTGTTGAAAAAGAGCAGCATCCAAATGCGGATAAATTAAATAAATGTCTTGTAGACCTCGGTGGAGAAACACCCGTACAAATTATTTGTGGGGCTCCGAATGTTGATAAAGGACAAAAGGTGGCTGTTGCGACAATTGGCGCAGTTCTTCCTGGAAATTTCAAAATTAAAAAGGCGAAGCTTCGCGGGGAGGAATCCAATGGTATGATTTGTTCCTTAAAGGAACTGGGAATTGACCCAAAAGTAGTAGCAAAGGATTTTTCTGAAGGTATTTTTGTTTTCCCAAGCGATGTGCAGGTTGGGGCAGATGCGATTTCATATTTACAACGGGACGATTGTATTTTAGAACTGGGATTAACTCCTAATCGCGCCGATTGCCTAAGCATGATTGGTGTTGCCTATGAAGTAGCAGCCATCTTAGGCAGAGAAGTGAAGCTTCCAAATCCAGAAGTAAGCCCATCAAATGAAAAAGCTGAAGATTATATTCAAGTGACGGTTGATGCTAAAGAAGATAATCCATTATATGTCGCAAAAGTAATCAAGAATGTAAAAATAGGTCCATCCCCATTGTGGATGCAAGGCAGATTAATGGCTGCAGGTATTCGACCACACAATAATGTTGTCGATATCACGAATTATATTTTATTGGAATATGGTCAACCACTACACGCTTTTGATTATGATCGTTTAGGTTCAAAGGAGATCTTGGTCCGTCGTGCAAATGAGGGAGAAAAGCTGACTACTTTAGATGATGCAGAGAGAACTCTTACGGGCGATCATTTAGTTATTACAAATGGCAAAGAACCAGTGGCATTAGCTGGTGTCATGGGTGGAGCAAACTCTGAAGTTCAATCGGATACGACAACCGTACTATTAGAATCTGCCTATTTTAATGGAGCAACAATCCGCAAGGCCTCTAAGGATCATGGCCTAAGAAGTGAAGCCAGTGCACGTTATGAAAAAGGCATTGATCCAAATCGTACTCGCATAGCTGCTTTAAGAGCGGTTGAATTAATGGCCCTTTATGCTGGCGGCGAGGTTTTAGAAGGTTCTGTTGAAGCAGATACCTTATCTGTTGAGCCCGCTGTAGTCACGATAACCTTAGAAAAAATAAATCGCGTGCTTGGAACAACCATTACGGTTTCAGAAGTTGAAGATATTTTCTCTCGTTTGCAGTTCGATGTACGTGTCGATAATGAAACATTCACCGTTACAGTACCAACAAGACGCGGGGATATTACGATTGAAGAAGATTTGATTGAAGAGGTTGCCCGACTTTTCGGATATGATAATCTTCCTACAACCTTACCAATTGGTTCTTCAACTCCGGGACATTTAACAGAGTATCAGAAGAAACGTCGAGTTGTTCGCCGCTTTTTGGAAGGCGCGGGTCTATATCAAGCGGTCTCATATTCTTTAACAAGTCGTGAGAAGTCGACGCAATATGCGTTAGCAAAATGTGAGCCCATCCGCTTGGCTATGCCAATGAGTGAAGATAAAAGCTTCCTTCGTTTAAGCATTCTTCCACAGCTGCTGGAAGTGGTGAAGCATAATAATGCACGTCAAAATGAAAATATGGCCGTGTTCGAGACCGGTGTGGTTTTCTTAGAAAAGGGTAAGGATGTATTGCCTGAAGAACAGGAGCATTTGGCTGGTGCAATTACAGGTCTATGGCATTCTCATTTATGGCAGGGTGAAAAGAAAGCAGTAGATTTTTATGTAGCAAAAGGAATTCTTGAGGGCTTGTTTACTCGCTTAGGCTTACAGGATCAAGTGGAATATCGCGCTCAGACAATTGAAGATATGCATCCTGGACGTACAGCTGAGGTAATCCTTGCAGGAAACAGCATTGGATTTGTCGGACAAATCCATCCAAATGTGCAAAAGGATTTGGATTTAAAAGATACCTATGTGTTTGAACTATCATTAAAGTCTATTTTAGATGCAGAGGTGGAACCTTTACAATATCAAGCCATCCCTCGCTTCCCTTCTATTACAAGAGACATTGCTCTTGTTGTGGATCAAGAAATGACAGCTGGCAAGCTGCAAAGTGTGATCGTGGAAGCAGGAGGAGCTTTATTGAAGGAGGTTCATATCTTTGATCTATACGAAGGAGAACGAATGGAACCAGGTAAAAAATCCATTGCCTTCACACTTAAGTATTTTGATCCAGAAAAAACTCTTACAGATGAAGAAGTAACAAAAGCACATGAACAAGTACTTGCTGCAGTCAAGGATAAAGCAGGAGCAGTGTTAAGAGGTTAATGCATTTTGTATGGGGTCTCACTTTTAGACATGGTCCAAAGGTGAGGCCCCATTTTTTATCCCACTCTTAACGGACAGTAAGACTCCCACTTCAAGATTCTGAGAATACGAAGAAGATAAGTGGGAGATCGACTGTCCGTAAAGGTCCGATAAGTTCAACTAACCATCAGTGGGGGATGAATGGCAGACTAAAAGCGCGATGTCAATCGCAACGTCTGCACTAGCACGTCCTGTGCGTCGAAAACCCCCACTGATGGAAGTTTCACTTTATAATAGCTTAAGCGCTTTGTCTGTATTAGCAAAATGAAGTTTTACAAATTGCGGAAGGATTTCTTTGCCTTTTGCTTTTATTAATTTTGCACAAGCGACATCCACTTGGTGTCCTGCACCTTTTGGTATTTTAAAACCGGCTTTTTCACTTAATTTATCAAAATGCTGAATAAAGGCATAACGAGCCAAGATGGAAGCGGCGGCTACAGCGATGTGAATTCCTTCTGCCTTAGTACTGAAATATACATTTTCACGAACAATCGTAGACTGTCCTTTTAAGTAATTGTAATAAACCCCAACTTGTGCAAATTGGTCGATAAGAATCGCTTCTGGTTTTGCTGGGGCAATTTTATCTAAAACATGTTTTAGCGCTTGGTTATGCAAGAGTGCTTTCAATTTTCCCTGAGACATTCCTGATTTTTGTAATTGATTATATTTTTCGTTATGTAAAGTTAACAAACTATAGGGAATGACCTCCTTAATTTGTTTGGCAATTTCACCAATCTTTTCATCTGTTAAGCTTTTGGAATCCTTGACTCCAAGCTCCTTTAATAGCGGAATATCTTCTCTTTTAACAAAGGCTGCAACGACTGTAATGGGTCCAAAGAAATCTCCTGTTCCCACCTCATCCGACCCTAGAACGGACAGAGTTTCAAAGTGAGCTGGTAAATTTCCATTGCTTCCTTGTGGGGTAGGCTTCTTTTTTGACATTGGTTTAGCAGAAGCCCCATTCAAAGAATCCCATTTTCTTGCCTCAGTTTCACTTCCGGCACCTTGAAAGAGCACCTTCCCAGATTTATAGGCTGTAATTGAACAACTGGAGGTTTTGGCAGCAAAAATTCCCCCTGTGGGGATTTTTGCTGAAAGATTTTCTTTGTAATAATCTTTCATTTCATTAATTTCCTGCAGGCTTTTTATAATAACCGTATTACTCATTTTTTCACTCCTAGAAAAATACTTTAATAGAATACTTTGACACATGAAATTGTCGGAATTTGCCTCACTTCTACTTTCCACTATAATAGGTTCATGTTATGATAAACATTAGGATTCTTTAGAATGGAGGCTTAAAGGCTTGTTTGATACACAAAAGCAGCGTATAACGGTGGATATATTTGGTGATCAGTATACAATTGTTGGAAGTGAAACTTCAAGTCATATCCGTCTTGTTGCATCTTTGGTTGATGAAAAAATGCATGAAATCAGCACAAAGAATCCATCGCTTGATATTAGTCGATTAGCTGTTTTAACTGCGGTAAATGCTGTCAATGATTATGTGAAATTGAAAAACCGTGTTGAGCAGCTAGAACAAGAATTAAAAAGAGTAAAGGACTGAAATAGTCATGCTTGATTTAGCAATTCTATTGATTTTAATTATTGGTTTTTTTGTCGGATTGCGAAGAGGCTTTATCCTCCAGGTCATCCATTTAACTAGTTTCATTATCTCCTTTATTGTCGCAAGTTTATACTATGATGATCTATCCTCCAAATTGACTCTTTGGGTTCCCTATCCATCTATAGGGGAAGATTCAACAATAGCTATGCTGTTTGACAATGGGAATTTAGAAGATGCCTATTATCGCGCCATCGCCTTTGTCGTGATTTTTTTTGCAGTAAAAATAATCCTACATATTATTGGTAGTATGCTAGATTTTCTTTCCAATTTACCTATTTTGAAAACACTAAATGTATGGGGCGGAGGAGTATTAGGCTTCCTTGAAGTATATCTTATCATTTTTATCTTATTATATATAGCAGCACTTGTGCCGATAGATGCGGTGCAAACACCATTAAATCATTCGTTTATCGGAGAAGCGATTGTGAAGCATACCCCGATTTTTTCACAGAAAGTAAAAGAGCTTTGGATTGATTATATCGGTTCTTAAATGGTTTGTGAATCAAGCATTTTGCAAGTGATGGTTGCCAGGAAAAATGAGGGCTGATTTCAATATCAACACGATTCGTTATGTGTCTTTCAGGGCAAAATCGTGTGAAATGAAATCAGTCTTTTTCACATGTTTAGAGCTAGGTAGAATTTAGCACCTGAATCTTGTGAAGTTTCCCTTTATTTATCTCTTTCTGTTATATTATCTTATAGAGTAAAAATCGAGGAGTTATTTCTTTTAGACTTTAATAAAGGATGAAAGTTTTTATATGATAAGCAGGTGAATTCTATGCGTGTAAATAAAAAGGATCTTATTCGTCATCTAGAAACGATATCTATCTATTTAGAATTAAAAGGAGAAAATTCCTTTAAGGTCTCTGCCTATCGTAAGGCAGCAAGTGCATTAGAAGCGATAGATGCAAGTCTTTCAGAAATAGAAGATTTTACTGCATTTCCGGGAATAGGAAAGGGAACAGCTGCTGTCATTGAAGAGTTCTTGAAAGCTTGCGGCTCTTCTGTCTTGAAGGAGTTACAGGAAGAGGTACCTAACGGGTTAATATTACTCCTGCAAATCCCTGGCTTAGGCGGAAAAAAGATTGCCAAACTTTATCAGGAATTAGGCATTGAAAATGTTGAGGATTTACGGCTCGCTTGTCGTAAAGGAGAAGTTCAGAAGCTTTCTGGGTTTGGGAAGAAAACAGAAGAGAAAATTCTTGATGCGATTGAAGGCCTGGGTAATCGGCCAACTCGATTACCATTAGCCTTTATGCTGCCCATTGCAAGGGAAATCGAGTTACTTTTGAAAAACATGCAAGGGATTGAACGCTTTTCACGTGCAGGTAGCTTAAGAAGAATGAGAGAGACGGTAAAGGATTTAGATTTTATTATTTCAACAGTTAACCCCTCCATCGTAAAAGAACAGCTGTTAAAGCTTCCTAATATGAAAGAAATTATTGCTTCCGGTGAGACAAAGGTTTCTGTTACTTTTGCATATGATTATGATGTTTCTGTTGATTTTCGCATCGTTCAACCAAAGGAATTTGCCACAACTCTTCATCATTTCACTGGCTCTAAAGATCATAATGTGCGAATGAGGCAGCTTGCAAAAGAGCGTGGGGAAAAGATAAGTGAATATGGCGTCGAAATCATGGAAACAGGTGAGGTCCTTACCTTTTCATCTGAAGAAGAGTTTTATCATCATTTTGATTTACCGCTAATCCCCCCTGAGCTTCGTGAAGATGGCACTGAAGTGGATCTTTATCGAGAAGACATGGAAATCATCTCCCAATCAGATATTAAGGGGGATCTCCATATGCATACCACTTGGAGTGATGGAGCAAATTCTCTCGAAGAAATGATTGAAGCTTGTCGGGCAAAGGGCTATCAGTATATGGCGATTACCGATCATTCACAGTATTTAAAGGTGGCTTGCGGATTAACACCAGAAAGGCTGAGAAAGCAAAAAGAAGAAATTCGACTTTTGAATGAAAAATTTGAAGATATCACCATTTTTTCTGGAATAGAAATGGATATCTTGCCTGATGGAACGCTTGATTATGATGATGCTCTATTAGCAGAAATGGATTTTGTCATTGCATCCATTCATTCAGCCTTTTCTCAACCCCAGTCAAAAATTATGGAGCGTTTAAAAACGGCATTAAATAACGCAAATGTCCATTTAATTGCTCATCCAACAGGAAGAATCATTGGAAGAAGAGATGGGTACGATGTCGATATAGACATGCTGATCAAGCTAGCAAGTGAAACAAATACAGCATTAGAATTAAATGCCAATCCGAATCGCTTAGATTTAGCACCTGATAGCTTGCGAAAAGCACAAGAAGCAGGAGTGAAAATCTTCATAAATACAGATGCCCATAAAGTCGAAACATTATCTCATATGGAAATAGGAGTATCATCTGCCAAGAAGGGATGGATTAAAAAATCGACCGTATTGAATGCGTTGGATAAAGAAGAGTTTCAACAATATCTTTGCCGGAAAAAAGAGCAAACAGATTGATAAGGAGGATGAATCTCCGTGCAGCAAAGAGTCATGAAAGTATTAGAATTTCATAAAATTAAGGAACAACTGATTGATTTTGCATCTTCTTCATTTGGAAGGGAGAAGGTTTCTAAATTAACGCCTTCAACTGATTTCGAACAGGTTGTCAAGATGCAGGAAGAAACAGATGAGGCAGTAAAGGTTTTACGGATAAAAGGGAATATCCCACTTGGTGGAATATTCGATATTCGCCCGCAAATTAAAAGGGCATCAATTGGTAGCATGCTGAATCCTCAAGAATTAAATCAAGTTTCCACAACGATTCATGCAAGCAGACAAATGAAGAAATTCATTGAGACTCTTGTAGAGGAAGAAATCGAAATCCCGCAATTAAATCGGTATGCTGAGAAAATCATTGTCTTAGCTGAGCTTGAGCAATCGATTAGAGGTGCCGTTGATGAAGGGGGCGAAGTGCTAGATAGTGCAAGCATTACCTTGCGCTCCCTTCGAAATCAGTTGCGAACAAAGGAAGCAAGAGTTCGTGAGCGATTAGAGAGTATGATACGTTCTTCCAGTGCTCAGAAAATGCTATCAGATGCTATTGTGACGATTCGTAATGACCGTTTTGTTATTCCAGTGAAACAGGAATATCGTGGACATTATGGTGGGATTATTCACGATCAAAGCTCATCTGGGCAAACCTTATTCATTGAGCCTCAAGCGATTGTCCAATTAAATAATGAGCTGCAAAATATACGGGTTAAGGAACAGCAGGAAATCGAAAAAATATTGATTGAGCTCTCAAGCATGGTTGGGGAGCATTTTAATGAGCTTGCAACGATTTGTTACGTTCTTGGAGAACTTGATTTTCTTTTTACAAAGGCAAGGTTCGCTCAAAAAATGAAAGCATCCAAACCAAAAATGAATAATAAAGGAATGATTAAGCTATATAAAGCCCGACATCCGCTCATTCCCATCGATGAAGTAGTAGCAAATGATATTTTTATAGGAGAGGATTTTTCCACGATTGTCATTACTGGACCAAATACAGGTGGTAAGACGGTAACTTTAAAAACAGTTGGTCTTTGCACGTTAATGGCCCAAGCCGGCTTACAGGTTCCAGCGTTAGATGGCTCTGAGCTTGCAGTATTTGGTGCAGTCTATGCAGATATAGGGGATGAACAATCTATTGAACAAAGCTTGAGTACTTTTTCTTCTCATATGGTCAATATCGTGGATATATTAAATCATGTTAGCTTCGACAGTCTTGTTTTATTTGATGAGCTAGGAGCTGGAACGGATCCGCAGGAAGGGGCAGCCCTCGCGATTTCCATCTTAGATGAGGTCTATAAATGTGGGGCAAGAGTAATTGCGACCACTCATTATCCTGAATTAAAGGCCTATGGCTATAATCGTGAAGGAGTCATTAATGCTAGTGTTGAATTTAACGTGGAAACATTAACTCCTACTTACAAACTTCTTATTGGGGTGCCAGGACGGAGCAATGCCTTTGAGATTTCCAAACGCCTTGGCTTGAAGGAGAGTGTGATTGAGACCTCTCGAGCTCATGTAAGTGCTGAAAGCAATCAAGTAGATACAATGATTGCGTCAATTGAAGAAAGTAAATGGCAAGCAGAAAAGGAATTGGAAGATGCTCATGATTTATTAAAGCAATCTGAAATGCTTCATCGTGATCTGCAAAAGCAAATGATTGAGTTTTATGAACAAAAGGATAAAATGAAAGAGAAGGCAAAAGAAAAAGCAGCCAAAATTGTCGATCAAGCAAAGATGGAAGCAGAGGAAGTCATCCGTGAACTTCGTAAATTAAGATTAGAAAAAAATGCCGAAGTCAAGGAGCATGAATTGATTGAAGCGCGAAAACGCTTAAATGAGGCTGCACCTAAGCAACATGTTAGCAAAAATCCGCTCACTTCCAAAAGGACTAAACATATGTATCAACCTGGTGATGAGGTGAAGGTACTTACCTTTAACCAAAAAGGATCGTTAGTTGAGAAAGTATCGGAAGATGAGTGGCAAGTGCAAATTGGTATCTTAAAAATGAAGGTTTCTGAAAAAAACCTGGAATATATAAAAAGCCCGAAAGTAACAGAAACCCGACCAATTGCCACTGTGAAAGGAAAGGATTTTCATGTTGGACTCGAACTTGATTTAAGAGGAGAGCGTTATGAGGATGCCTTGTTAAAGGTAGAAAAATATATTGATGATGCCCTACTTGCAGGTTATCCTAGGGTTTCCATAATTCATGGTAAAGGCACAGGTGCTTTAAGACAGGGTGTACAGGAATATTTGCGAAATCATCGTTCTGTAAAAAACATTCGATTTGGAGCAGCTACTGAAGGTGGTACTGGGGTTACCATTGTAGAATTTAAATAATCATCGGGGAGTAAAAAAGATGAACCAATTTTGGGAGAATGAGTATGTCCACTCAGCAGCCAATTTTAGTGTTGTGATATTGTGTATGATTGTGTTTTTGGCTATTTTTGAGCTTGTCACAAAATACAAAAATTGGGAACAAATCAAAAATGGAAATATCGCTGTTGCCTTCGCGACAGGAGGAAAAATATTTGGGATCGCTAATATTTTCCACTATTCGATTAATCAGCATGATAGCTTGTTCACGATGATTGGTTGGGGCATCTTTGGCTTTTTTTTACTACTAGTAGGCTACTTTATTTTTGAATTTCTAACTCCTAAATTTAAAATTGACGAAGAAATTGAGAAAGATAATCGGGCTGTTGGCTTTATTTCAATGGCGATTTCAATTGGATTATCCTTTGTAATCGGAGCAGGGATTTCATAAGGGAGAGATTGAAGTGGAGAAGCTGGCAAAAATATTGCTTGTTTTATGTGGAGTTTTTATAATTATTGGATTCATTTATATGGTTGTTTCATAAAAAAGGAAAATGGTCGTTCGTGAAAGAACGATCATTTTTTTGTATTGCCCAGGTAGTGTAAATATAAATGATATTAAAAAGCTCTTTTTTTGAACTTTGTTGCTCTTAATAGGTTAGACATCTTTGGATAAATTAGCAATTTTCGCGAATAATCAAGTTCAAACCTTCTCTTTTTGAAGAAATGAAGCCTTCTTTTCGCGATTATTTCAATCATATCACGAGAAAAATCAATTATTCGCGAACCATATAAAAAGAATGTTCACGACAAGAATCGGAGCCATTTGATTTCATAGATGAGAATCTATTCTAATTGTCATAAAATCAGCAATATAATATAATCATTTTAAAGAGTTGGAATTTTTAAAATATTTTTTTTTGCGTAGGAGGTTGAAAATGTTTAAACAAAAACCGTGGTTAAAAAACTATCCTAAAGAAATTCCCCCGACCCTTTTCTATTCAGAGATCCCCGTTCAACAATATTTAGAAAATGCTGCTGAAGATAGCCCAAACAAGGTGGCTATTCATTTTATGGGAAGAGAATTAACTTATCAAGAGGTATTTGACTATAGCTATAAATTTGCTGGTTATCTACAGGACTTGGGCCTTGAAAAAGGGGATCGAGTTGCTATTATGCTTCCGAATACTCCTCAATCCGTTATTTGTTACTTTGGCGCTTTAATGGCAGGGGCCGTTGTTGTTCAAACCAATCCTCTATATATGGAACGAGAAATTGAGTACCAAATGAAGGATTCTGGTGCTAGAGTAATTGTGACATTGGAAATTCTTTATCCAAGAGTAATGAAGATTAAATCACAAACAGATTTGCAACACGTGATTGTAACCGCTATCAAAGACTTTTTGCCTTTCCCGAAAAATATTGTGTATCCTTTTATTCAGAAAAAGCAATATGGTTTTGCCGTTCAGGTTGAACACAAGGGGGAGAATCATCTATTAAAAGAGATAATGAAACAGGAACAAAGACCAGTAAAAGAATATGATTATAACTTTGATGAGGATTTAGCCTTGCTTCAATACACGGGAGGTACCACTGGATTTCCTAAAGGAGTGATGTTAACACATAAAAATCTCGTTTCCAATGCCTCCATGTGTGAAGCATGGCTTTATAAATGTAAAAGGGGAGAAGAGGTTGTTTTAGGATTGTTGCCATTTTTTCATGTGTATGGAATGACAACGGTCATGATTCTGACCGTTTTACAGCAAAATAAAATGGTCTTAATACCGAAATTTGATATGGAAACTGTGTTAAAAACCATTCAAAAACAACGGCCGACCATGTTTCCAGGTGCACCAACAATGTATATCGGTTTGCTCAATCATCCGGATCTTAAAAAATATGATTTGTCCTCCATTGATTCCTGTATCTCTGGTTCTGCCCCGCTACCAGTTGAAGTACAACAAAAGTTTGAAGAAGTAACAGGTGGCAAGCTCGTGGAAGGTTATGGATTAACAGAATCATCACCAGTTACCCATGCGAATTTTTTATGGGATCGACCTCGAGTCAAGGGGAGTATTGGTGTTCCTTGGCCGGATACGGATGCTGCAATACTATCATCAGAAGGAGAAATCCTTCCTCAAGGTGAGATTGGAGAAATTGCGGTAAAAGGTCCACAGGTGATGAAAGGCTATTGGAATCGACCAGAAGAGACAGATGAAACATTAAAAGCTGGATGGCTTTTAACCGGAGATATCGGTTATATGGATGAGAACGGTTATTTTTATGTGGTTGACCGGAAGAAGGATATGATTATCGCGGGAGGCTATAATATTTATCCACGGGAAATAGAAGAGGTATTGTATGAACATCCAGCTATTCAGGAGGTTGTTGCAGCAGGAATTCCCGATCCATACCGTGGGGAAACCGTGAAGGCTTACGTCGTACTGAAAGAAGGAGCGAATGTAACAGAAAAGGAATTAAATGAATTTGCGAGAAAGCATCTTGCTGCTTATAAAGTTCCAAGGATTTATGAATTTAGGGTGGAGCTTCCAAAGACAGCAGTTGGGAAAATTTTAAGAAGGGCATTAGTGGATGAAGAAAAGCAAAAACAGGATACAGATGAACCGAAAGAAGCATAATTTTTTAGCCGAATCCCTCGGCTCTTTATTTTGAAAAAGGATGCTTGTCCAAATCTAATTCTCTTTATATTAAGGAAGGATTCTCTTGACAGAAAATAATTGTAAGATTATTATAAAAATATGAATGAATAGTCATTCATTTTATATTTTTCCAAAATAATATGGATCCCAATCCAAACAGTGATATTATATTCTTTGAAAGGGGGAAAAAGAGATTGAAAAAGAATAAGCCCAAATACAAACAAATTATTGATGCTGCAGTAATTGTGATTGCAGAAAATGGCTATCATCAGGCACAAGTTTCTAAAATAGCAAAACAGGCTGGAGTGGCTGATGGAACCATCTATTTATATTTTAAGAATAAGGAAGATATCCTCATTTCTCTCTTTCAAGAAAAAATGGGATCCTTTATTGAAAAAATTGAACAAAATATTGCAGGAAAAGAGACGTCCGCGGAGAAATTATTAATGTTGGTCAAAACTCATTTTCAAAATCTGTCGAATGACAGACATCTTGCAATTGTCACTCAGTTAGAGCTAAGGCAATCAAATAAAGAGCTGCGCTATAAGATAAATGAAGTCTTAAAAGGTTATTTTAAGGTCGTTGATAAGATTTTAATTCAAGGGAAGGAAGCTGGAGAATTTTCTGATACTTTGGATGTCAGAGTGGCCCGACAAATGATTTTTGGTACGCTAGACGAGTTAGTTACAACCTGGGTCATGAATGATCAAAAATATGACTTGACTGCTTTAGCCGATACAGTGCACAAATTGCTGATAAACGGGTTTAGAAAAGAATAATAAAATTATTAGGGGGGCAAATGGGAGATGGAGTATTTAAAATGGTCTTATGAGGATGCGATTGCCACGATTACAATCGAGCGTCCTCCTGCAAATGCTCTTTCACAAGGACTGCTAAAAGAGCTTTCAACAGTATTAGACGAAATCGAACCAAATCAGGATATTCGGGTTATCGTGATTCATGGGGATGGCCGCTTTTTTTCTGCAGGAGCTGATATTAAGGAATTTACGACTCTTGATACCAGCAAAGGTTTTACGAATCTTTCTACTACTGGCCAAAATTTATTTGAAAGATTGGAAACCTTTCCAAAGCCGGTTATTGCAGCGATTCACGGTGCAGCATTAGGTGGAGGCTTGGAGCTTGCAATGTCTTGTCACATTCGGCTTGTGTCAGAGAATGCAAAGCTTGGGTTACCAGAATTATCACTTGGAATCATTCCAGGTTTTGGAGGAACGCAGCGTCTACGCCGCTATGTCGGCAATTCACGTGCAGCGGAAATGATCTTTACCAGTGAACCGATTTCAGGGGTTGATGCGGTTCAATATGGCCTTGCTAATGATGCATATCCAGAAACTGAACTATTAGACAATGCTTATAAGCTAGCGCATATAATTGCGAAGAAGAGCCCATTATCACTAAAGGCAGCGATTGAATTATTGAACTATTCCAAATCTAAAGAATTTTACGAAGGAGTTCATAAGGAAGCAGAGCTATTTGGTGAAGTTTTTACATCTGAAGATGGTAAAGAAGGGGTTAAAGCTTTTATTGAAAAGCGGGAACCTCATTTTACCGGCAAATAATAGTTTGTCATTTTAATAAAATAGATTTTTGTCATGCTTTAAATACTAGGAGGGGAAAAAAATGAACATCTATGTATTAATGAAAAGAACATTTGATACTGAAGAAAAAATAGCGATTTCTGGCGGAAAGATCAATGAAGATGGAGCAGAATTTATCATTAATCCTTATGATGAATATGCGATTGAAGAAGCAATTCAAATCCGCGATGCCAATGGTGGAGAAGTAACGGTCATTTCAGTTGGAAATGAAGAATCTGAGAAACAACTTCGCACAGCTTTAGCAATGGGGGCTGATAAAGCTGTGTTAGTCAATATTGAAGATGATATTGAAGATGGTGATCAGTATACAACAGCGAAAATTTTAGCTGAATATTTAAAAGATAAAGAAGCGGATATTATTCTTGGCGGAAATGTCGCGATTGATGGAGGAACTGGTCAAGTTGGTCCTCGCGTGGCAGAGCAGTTAAATATCCCTTATGTTACAACCATTACGAAGCTTGAAATTGATGGAACAAAAGCAACTGTTACTCGCGATGTTGAAGGAGATTCTGAAATACTTGAAACAAGTCTTCCTCTACTAGTAACAGCTCAACAAGGTTTAAATGAACCTCGTTATCCTTCTCTTCCAGGGATTATGAAGGCTAAAAAGAAACCTTTAGATGAATTGGAGCTAGATGATTTAGATTTAGATGAAGATGATGTGGAAGCAAAAACAAAAACGATTGAAATCTATATACCTGCACAAAAAGAAGCAGGAAAGGTTCTTCAAGGAGATTTGGCTGATCAAGTTAAGGAACTTGTGAATCTTCTACATTCAGAAGCAAAAGTAGTCTGACATTCGAGCATAAATCTTTTGAATAATACAATTGGGGGTAATTCGTAATGGCTAGAAAAGTATTAGTGTTAGGTGAAACACGTGACGGATCGTTACGTAATGTTTCCTTCGAAGCTATTGGAGCTGCTAAAACAGTTGCAGAGGGTGGAGAAGTTGTTGGTGTTTTAATTGGAACTTCTGTAAGCGGTTTAGGAAATGAGTTAATCCAATATGGTGCGGATAAAGTAGTGGTAGTAGAAGATGAAAACCTTTCCCAATATACATCTGATGGTTTTGCGCAAGCATTACTAGCTGTAGTGGATACTGAAAATCCAGAAGGTTTAGTTATCGGACATACTTCTTTAGGGAAAGATTTAGCGCCTAAAATTGCAGCAAAATTAAATTCAGGTTTAATTTCAGATGCGACTGGGGTAGAGGAAGCTGGTGGGAACATTGTATTCACTCGTCCAATCTATTCAGGCAAGGCATTTGAGAAAAAGATAGTAACCGATGGGGTTATAATTGCAACCATTCGTCCAAACAATATCGCTCCTTTAGAAAAAGATGAATCTAGAACTGGAGAAGTATCAGCGATTTCTGTTGATATAAAGGATCTTCGGACGATTATTAAAGAAGTGGTAAGAAAGGCAAGTGAGGGTGTAGACCTTTCAGAAGCAAAAGTAATTGTATCTGGTGGTCGTGGTGTAAAGAGTGCGGAAGGCTTTGAACCATTGAAGGAGTTAGCTCAAGTACTTGGAGGAGCAGTAGGTGCTTCACGTGGAGCTTGTGACGCAGATTATTGCGATTACTCTTTACAGATTGGTCAAACTGGAAAAGTTGTTACCCCAGATCTTTATATTGCGTGTGGAATTTCCGGTGCCATTCAGCATCTAGCTGGAATGTCAAACTCTAAAGTTATTGTAGCAATTAATAAAGATCCTGAAGCAAATATCTTTAAAGTAGCCGATTATGGAATTGTTGGCGACTTATTTGAAGTAGTACCATTATTGACAGAAGAATTTAAAAAACTAAAGGTTAATGCATAAGCAAATAAGGAATTATGAAGCGAGCGGGCATTAACCGCTCGCTTCATCTTTATTATGTGGTTCGAATGGAAACCTTGCATGATACCACATGGTCGATGAATAAGAAATAGGTTATCTGGGGCAAAATGACGAACGAAACATATTATTAGCATAGAACCTTAATCGATGATATACTGACGTTACAAAAAAAGTTATTTAATTTAGGAGGATGTAATACATGGCTATTTCTCACGTAACAGATCAAACATTTTCAGCTGAAACTTCTTCAGGCTTGGTATTAGCTGATTTTTGGGCACCTTGGTGCGGACCTTGTAAAATGATTGCTCCAGTTTTAGAAGAAATCGATGCTGAAATGGGAGATAAGGTGAAAATCGTTAAGCTTGATGTAGACGAAAATCAAGAAACAGCTGCTAAATTTGGGGTAATGAGCATTCCAACTTTACTTGTTTTTAAAGATGGCGAAGTGGTTGACAAAGTTGTTGGATTCCAACCAAAAGAAGCATTAACTGAACGACTTTCTAGTCATGTTTAATGGATGGATAAATTCCTAAAGCCCAAACTTCGATAAGAAGTTTGGGTTTTCTTTTTGCCCCGTTTCAAAATATAATAAAGTGAAACTTCCATCAGTGGGGGTTTTCGACGCACAGGACGTGCTAGTGCAGACGTAGCGCTTTTAGTCTGCCATTCATCCCCCACTGATGGTTAGTCACGCAAAGCCTGATTGATTTTTCTAAGGGCTGAAGCCCAAAGAAAAATCTTATTTCACTTATCGGACCTTTACGGACAGTTGATCTCCCACTTATCTTCTTCGTATTCTCAGAATCTTGAAGTGGGAGTCAAAATGTCCGTTAAGAGTGGGATAAACAAATGGGGGTGAACAATACGTGAATGAACTTATTAAACAAAAATTAACATTATTACCCAATCAACCAGGATGCTACTTAATGAAGGACCGGCAAGGAACAGTTATTTATGTAGGGAAAGCAAAAATTTTAAAAAATAGAGTTCGCTCCTATTTTACCGGCTCACATGATGGAAAAACATTAAGACTGGTGAATGAAATAGAAGATTTTGAATATGTTGTGACGTCCTCCAATATGGAAGCCCTTATTCTCGAATTAAATTTAATTAAAAAATATGATCCAAAATACAATATTATGTTAAAGGATGATAAAAGCTACCCTTTTATTAAACTTACAGCAGAACGTCATCCGCGATTAATCACAACTCGCAATGTCAAAAGGGATAAGGGGAAATATTTTGGTCCTTATCCGAATGTCCAGGCCGCCAATGAAACGAAGAAATTATTAGATCGGATCTATCCATTGCGAAAGTGCACCACCCTGCCAGACAGAGTTTGTCTATATTATCACTTGGGTCAATGCCTTGCTCCTTGTATTAATGATATTAATGAGGAAGAATATAAACAAATAGTGGATGAAATTACAAAATTTCTAAATGGTGGATATAAGGAAATAAAGGATGATCTAACAGAAAAAATGATGGTAGCAGCGGATGAATTGGATTTTGAACGGGCAAAGGAATTTCGCGACAAAATTGCTCATATAGAAGCAACAATGGAAAAGCAAAAAATGCAGACAACCGATTTTATCGATCGCGATGTGTTTGGCTATTCAGTGGATAAAGGTTGGATGTGCGTTCAAGTCTTTTTTATTCGTCAAGGAAAACTGATTGAAAGAGATGTATCGATGTTCCCTGTATACAATGAGCCAGAAGAAGAGATGCTGACTTATTTAGGTCAATTTTATGAAAAAACCAATCATTTTAAACCTAAGGAGGTTTTAATTCCTGAAGCCATCAATGCTGAGTATGCAGAAAATTTATTGCAGGTGAAGGTATTACAGCCTAAAAGAGGGCAGAAAAAAAATCTTATAAACCTTGCTTGCAAAAATGCAAAGATTGCCCTAAAGGAAAAATTTTCATTAATTGAAAGAGATGAGGAGCGAACCATTCGTGCGGTCGAAAAACTTGGGGCGGCTTTAAATATCTATACCCCTCATCGGATTGAGGCATTTGATAATTCGAATATTCAGGGAACCAATCCTGTTTCAGCGATGGTTGTCTTTATTGATGGAAAATCAGAGAAGAAGGAATATCGTAAATACAAAATTAAAACGGTAGAGGGACCGGATGACTATGAATCCATGAGAGAGGTTGTTAGAAGAAGATATTCAAGAGTGCTGAAGGATAACCTGCCACTTCCCGATTTAGTCATAATAGATGGTGGGAAAGGTCATGTGGAAGCAGTAAGAGATGTTATTGAAAATGAATTGGGTCTTGATTTGCCCATATCTGGTCTTGTAAAAGATGAAAAGCATCGTACATCGCAGTTGTTATATGGAGAACCTCTTGAAATCATTCAATTAGAGCGAAATAGTCAGGAATTTTATTTATTGCAAAGAATACAAGATGAGGTGCATCGATTCGCTATCACCTTCCATCGCCAATTACGGGGCAAAAATGCTTTTCAATCTATGTTAGATGACATTCCTGGTATTGGGGAAAAGCGTAAGAAACTTCTATTAAAAACATTTGGCTCGGTAAAAAAAATGAAAGAAGCAAATATGGAAGACTTTACGAATATCGGGATCCCTTCCCAAGTGGCAGAAGAGCTTGTAAAAAAATTACTGGAATAGAATTGCCACAAGAATGGGTCTATGCTATAATGAGTAAACATTTAAATAAACACTTTATCAAATTAAAGTGATGGTAGAGGTGCAAACTTCATCAGTAAAGGTTCGGAGAGGAATAAGCTTCAGTGAGGAACTTTGAAAGGGAATGTTTGCCGAAGTGGGGAAAGGCTTATTTCTTTCTTTGCTGGTCCTGCATTTAAGAAATGTAGGATTGTCAAGATTATTATCTTGGAGCGCTATCTCACTGTGTGCGTATTTTTATTAACTTTATGAACACAGCAATGAGATAGTTCTCATTGCTTTTTTTGTTGAATTTTTTACATAAAAGTTCATTAACTTTGAGCGAAAGAAGGGATATTGTGGGGTTAATTGTTCAGAAATTCGGGGGTACTTCGGTAGGAAGTATTGAAAGAATACAAAATGTTGCAAATCGAGTGATTGAGGAAAAATCAAATGGAAATGAGGTCGTGGTCGTAGTTTCTGCGATGGGAAAAACAACCGATCAGCTTGTCACGATGGCAAATGAAATATCGGCTAACCCTAGCAGAAGGGAAATGGATATGCTTCTTACTACAGGTGAGCAGGTCACTATTTCTTTATTGGCGATTAGCTTGATTGAAAAAGGATTTGATACGCTTTCCTTAACTGGTTGGCAAGCTGGAATTGAAACAGAAGCTGTTCATGGCAATGCGAGAATCTTAAATATTGATGAATCCAAGATTAAAGAGCAACTGGAAAAAGGGAAAATCGTAATCGTTGCTGGGTTTCAAGGAGTAACAAAGGATGGATCGATTACAACACTGGGTAGAGGTGGTTCCGATACAACGGCCGTAGCACTTGCTGCTGCCTTGCAAGCAGATAAATGTGACATCTATACCGATGTAACCGGTGTATTTACAACAGATCCTCGCTATGTAAAGGATGCAAGACAGCTCTTATCAGTTTCATATGATGAAATGCTTGAACTGGCAAATTTAGGTGCGGCTGTGCTTCATCCCCGTGCGGTAGAGTATGCGAAAAATTACAATGTTGCACTTGAAGTTCGGTCAAGCATGGAAAGAATGCGCGGAACAATCATTGAGGAGGAAGCAAAAATGGAGCAAAATTTAGTTGTCAGAGGAATTGCATTTGAAGATCAAATTACAAGAGTATCAATCCTTGGTTTGCCTAATTCCATAACTGGGTTATCGACTATTTTTACAACCTTAGCAAGCAGTCATATTAATGTAGATATCATTATCCAAAGCACAACGGCTGATCAAACAAATAATTTATCGTTTTCCATTAAAACAGCTGATTTACAAGGAACTTTGGATGTATTAGAAAGTAATAAAAAGCTGTTGAAATATAAGAAGGTTGAAACAGAAACAGGACTTGCTAAAGTTTCAATTGTGGGATCTGGGATGGTTTCCAACCCTGGGGTAGCTGCAGAAATGTTTGAAGTATTAGCAAGCAGCGATATTACGGTAAAAATGGTCAGTACATCTGAAATTAAGGTATCAACAGTTATTGATGATATGAAAATGGTGCAAGCGGTTGAAGAACTTCACTCTGCCTTTGAATTATCTCGTGTACCAGTAAATTTATAAAAATAATATTAAGGTAGCAGGGGATAATTTCTCTTAGAATGAAAAAAGCTTTCAATGGAGAAATTCCGATGAAAGCTTTTTTTGGCTACTCAATGACATCTTTTTTGTCCCACTTTATTGTTATTTGAACCTTTCCACCTTTTTTTCGCGGATGTTCAAAGGCTTCGCAGATTACCTTTTTTTGCATTTCATATTGCTGAGCTAGGAATCCAGCTTCTAATTGAAAGGACATTTCTTTTTTCTGTTTTAATTGATGGCTAATAAGTTCGCTTGTAAATTCAAATTCAATTTCATTATTGTTTTCATTTTTAGTTTCTAAAGAACCCCAAGCAGCTTGATGAAAGAAATCAGCAATTTGTTCAAAGGTATCTAAAGGAAATTTTCGTGCAAGACTTTTTCCTGCCCAATATAAAAGGTGTGGCGTGTTCTTACCAAGAAGCTCAGGTATTAGAATTTCCCGAATTAGCTCATAACCAAATGCAGGTACATGATAGTCATTATATGATATTTTTTCTGCGGATGAAATTTCGCTCAAATGATCTCCCCTCTTTCTACTATTCTATTATATACAAATCAACCTAAATTAAGCATCGATTTATCAAAAAAGCAGCGAATTGTTACATGAAATTTTTACTATTTCAATATAATAAAATTGGAAGCGTTTTAGGAAAATATTTTCTCTAATTCGTTAAATATGTTAATTCTGTTAATTTCAAAAATTTTATCTATATATGTCGATTTTGTGTATCCGTTTTCTTGACGCTCTAAATAGATGGGGGTAAAATGAACATGTCACATTATTGTAAAAAGTTAAAGTATTAAAACGATGAGGTGATTTTTTTACTTAAATCTATGGAAACTTAAGTAATGAAAGGATCTCATAAAAATTAGGGGGGGTTAATTTATGGCAGGTAATCGAGAGTTTTTTAATCGCAGATTGCACTCGCTGTTAGGAGTTATTCCTGTTGGGGCATTCTTAACAGTGCACCTAGTGGTAAACCAATTTGCAACAAGAGGAGAGGAATCATTTAATAAAGCTGTAGGCTTTATGGAAAGTCTTCCATTCTTGCTCTTTTTGGAAATTTTTATCATTTTCTTACCATTATTATATCATGCAATTTATGGACTCTATATCGCATTTACTGCTAAAAGTAACGTAGGAAAGTTTGGATTTTCTCGCAACTGGATGTTTTTATTGCAACGGGTAACAGGGGTTATCACATTAATATTTGTCGCATGGCATGTTTGGGAAACAAGAATTGCCTATGCACTTGGAACAGAACTTAACTTTGATATGATGGCTAATATTTTAGATAACTCTTTTATGTTCTGGTTTTATATTGTTGGGGTTGTGTCAGCAATATTCCACTTTGCAAACGGTCTATGGTCTTTCTGTATTAGCTGGGGTCTTACCGTTTCTCCAAAATCCCAACGAATTTCTACATATGTAACGATGGTTTTCTTTATTTTACTATCAATCGTAGCAATTCGCACTTTATTTGCTTTTGTTTAATAGAATAATAGATTGATTGGATTAGGATTTTAAGGAGTGAGTTGGATGGGTAAAGGTAACATTATCGTAGTTGGCGGCGGACTAGCCGGCTTAATGGCAACGATAAAAATTGCAGAAGCAGGAAAATCAGTTGAATTATTTTCATTAGTACCGGTAAAACGTTCTCACTCAGTTTGTGCACAAGGTGGGATTAACGGAGCTGTCAATACAAAAGGTGAAGGAGATTCTACCTGGATTCACTTTGACGACACGATTTATGGCGGGGACTTCTTAGCTAACCAGCCTCCGGTAAAAGCAATGTGTGAAGCGGCACCTGGAATAATTCATTTAATGGACCGTATGGGAGTTATGTTCAACCGTACTCCAGAAGGATTGCTAGATTTCCGTCGTTTTGGTGGAACAGAGTATCACAGGACTGCCTATGCGGGTGCAACAACAGGACAACAGCTTCTTTATGCTCTAGATGAACAGGTTCGTCGTCATGAGGTAGCTGGATTAGTGACAAAATATGAAGGCTGGGAATTTTTAGGCACTGTTCTTGATGATGATGGCGTATGTTGTGGAATTGTCGCTCAAGACTTAAAAACGATGGAAATTAAATCATTTGCTGGAGATGCGGTTATTCTTGCGACAGGCGGCCCTGGTATTATTTTTGGTAAATCAACAAACTCCGTAATTAATACGGGTTCTGCTGCTTCTATTGTTTATCAACAAGGTGCATATTATGCAAATGGGGAAATGATCCAAATTCACCCAACAGCAATTCCTGGGGATGATAAGCTTCGTCTAATGAGTGAATCAGCCCGTGGTGAAGGTGGACGGATATGGACTTATAAAGATGGCAAACCATGGTATTTCTTAGAAGAAAAATATCCTGCATACGGAAATCTTGTTCCTCGTGATATTGCTACACGTGAAATCTTTGATGTCTGTATTAACCAAAAGCTTGGAATCAATGGTGAAAACATGGTATATCTTGATCTTTCCCATAAGGATCCACATGAACTGGATGTTAAACTTGGTGGTATTATCGAGATTTATGAAAAGTTTACTGGAGATGATCCACATAAGGTTCCAATGAAGATTTTCCCTGCTGTTCACTATTCAATGGGTGGATTATGGGTTGATTTTGATCAAATGACGAATATTCCTGGATTATTTGCTGCTGGGGAATGTGATTATTCACAACATGGAGCTAACCGTTTAGGCGCCAATTCATTGCTTTCAGCTATGTATGGTGGAATGGTTGCAGGACCAAATGCTGTACGATATATTGAAGGATTAGAAAAGAGCGCAGATGCTGTATCTTCAAAAGTCTTTGATCGACATGTGAAGGAACAACAGGAAAAATGGGATGGCATTATGTCAATGGATGGAACAGAAAATGCCTATGTCCTTCATAAAGAGCTTGGTGAAATGATGACTGCAAATGTTACAGTTGTTCGCTTCAATGATAAGCTTTTACAAACGGATGAAAAGCTACAAGAGTTGTTAGAACGCTATAAAAATATAAATATTAATGATACTGGAAAATGGAGCAATCAAGGGGCAACATTTACACGTCAATTACAAAACATGCTTCAATTAGCCCGTGTTATTACAATTGGTGCTTATAATCGTAATGAAAGCCGTGGAGCTCACTATAAACCTGAATTTCCAAAACGTAATGATGAGGAATTCTTAAAAACCACTATGGCTAAATTTGTTGATGCACAAACGGCTCCTCAGTTCCATTATGAGGATGTCGATATCTCATTAATTAAGCCACGTGAGCGTGACTATACTAAGAAGCACTAATTTGAAAGGGGAGTAGGAAAAGTATGTCTGAAAAGAAAACCGTGAAGTTTATTATCACTCGTCAGGATAACCCGAGCTCCGCTCCTTACGAGGAAGAATTCGATATTCCATATCGTCCGAATATGAATGTAATTTCTGCATTAATGGAGATTCGCCGAAATCCAGTAAATTCAAAAGGTCAAAAAACAACTCCAATCACATGGGAAATGAACTGCCTTGAAGAAGTATGTGGAGCTTGTTCCATGGTGATTAATGGAAGACCGCGCCAGTCATGTTCTGCGCTAGTTGACCAACTTGAACAACCAATTCGCTTAGCACCAATGAGCACTTTCCCAGTTGTTCGGGACTTACAGGTTGATCGTAGCAGAATGTTTGATTCGCTTAAAAAGGTTAAGGCATGGATTCCAATTGATGGAACCTATAATTTAGGTCCTGGGCCACGTATGCCAGAACAAAAACGTCAATGGGCTTATGAGCTTTCTAAATGTATGACATGTGGTGTGTGCTTGGAGGCTTGTCCAAATGTAAATAGTAAATCGAATTTCATTGGACCACAACCACTATCACAAGTTCGTTTATTTAATGCTCACCCAACTGGTGCGATGAATCGTGCAGAGCGATTAGAGGCCATTATGGGAGATGGGGGACTTGCTAACTGCGGTAACTCTCAAAACTGTGTTCAAGCATGTCCAAAAGGAATTCCTTTGACTACTTCCATTGCTGCACTAAATCGAGATACGGCAATTCAATCCTTCAGAAATTTCTTTGGAAGCGATCAGGTGTAAAAAAGGGGGCTGGCAATTTTGTCAGCCCTTTTCTTTGTCAATAAATTTTAGCTCTTTGAATTATTTTTTCAGAAAATACAAAAAATATATTAAAATAGGTTTTCAATGATAGGAAAAATAATTATAATAGTTAAGAAGAATAGTGAATGAATGTTCATTCAACATCCGTTTAATAATAGAATTCAATATAAATAGAAATTGCCAAGTCAGGGGGATCTTTGTGGGAAAGATTGAGTATATTCGCGATTTTTATCAATGGGAGAAGGAATTTGAATTCTTTTATCCAGTCCAGGTTCGTTTTTCTGAAACAGACATGTTTGGACATTTAAACAATACCGTACCATTTGTATATTTTGAAAGTGCAAGAATTGAGTATTTTCATCAGTTGGGATTTATGCAGGATTGGGTCTTACCTGATAGTGAAACGATTCCGGTAGTCGCAGATTTACAATGTGATTATCTCAAACAAGTCTTTTTTGCGGAAAAGTTAAAGGTGTATGTGAAGGCGGAAAAAGTGGGAAAGACTTCAGTGGACATTCATTATTTAGTTAAGAATGAGAAGGAAGAGCCATGCATTGTTGGGCGCGGGACGGTTGTGCAAATGTCCAAGAAAACTGGTAAAGGTGTTCTATGGACAGAAAAAAACAAGGAACTGTTTTTAAATAGAACGCATATAGAGGTGTAATCATCGGTAAAATACCCATTTCGTGAAATTAAATATTCTCGTTCAATAAATGTAGTCACTCCAATCCTTTGATGAACATATGATATGGTGACTAAATATATACCCACCCCGCTGTTCATAGCTGGCGAAGGCAAGGAGGGTTACAATACTTGAAGGAGAATGAATATACTCACAAGCCGTTACTCACCAAACGAGAAAGAGAAGTGTTCGAACTGTTAGTACAAGACAAAACAACAAAAGAAATCGCTAGTGAATTGTTTATCAGCGAAAAAACGGTTCGAAATCATATTTCGAATGCTATGCAAAAGCTTGGTGTTAAGGGGCGATCACAAGCTGTTGTAGAGCTCCTAAGAATGGGAGAACTAGAACTTTAATCTAGACCGGCTATCCTTTAAGAGGAGGCCGGTTTATTATTGGTAAATTGAAGGGAACATACAATAATTCCTTCTTGATATTTATCGTTAAAAGATAGAAAATAAGCACTAGGATAAACTTTTGAATAGCTTGGTAGGTTCATATTTGAGCTTTGCAAAAATGCAAGCCGATATTAGGAGCTGTGAAATGATGAAAGAGGAATTAGAAAAGCAACTGCATGTAAGTGAATCGGTTGCGGAATTAGAAAAAGACTTAAGATACATATCGGGTATCATTAAGCAAAAGGGGAGAGAAATCTTAAGTGATTTTTCTATTACTCCACCACAATTTGTTGCACTGCAATGGCTGTTTGATGAGGGTGGTATGACCATTGGGGAATTATCGAATAAAATGTATTTGGCATGTAGTACTACTACCGATTTAATTGATAGAATGGAAAAAACCAATCTTGTAAAACGGGTGAAGGATTCGAATGATCGTCGAGTAGTGAGAATTCATTTACTCGAAAAAGGTGAAAAAATTATCAATGAGGTTATTCGTAAACGGCAAAAATATTTACAACAATTACTTGCTAATTATTCAAACGAAGAGGTAAAGATTTTACAAAACAATATGCAAAAATTACATCAAGAAATGAGCAAAGAATGAGGCGAGATTTTTGAAACGACCAATCGGATTAATCGATTCAGGAGTAGGTGGATTAACAGTAGTAAAAGAGGTAATGCGCCAGCTTCCAAATGAACAAATTTTGTATGTTGGAGATACTGCAAGATGCCCTTATGGACCAAGACCTACGAATGAAGTGAAGGCTTATACATGGCAAATGACCCAGTTCTTACTTGAAAAGAATATCAAAATGCTTGTGATTGCTTGTAACACAGCAACGGCAGCTGTATTAGATGAAATTCAAAGCGAACTTAGCATTCCGGTCATTGGGGTTATTCATCCTGGAGCTAGAACAGCTATTAAAGTAACGAAAAATTATCAAATTGGGGTTATTGGGACGATTGGGACGATTCAAAGTCATGCGTATGAAATTGCTCTAAAATCCATTAATAAAAAATCAAAGGTTACTAGTCTTGCTTGCCCTAAATTTGTTCCATTAGTAGAAAGTGGAGAGTATTTCGGTTCAGTAGCCAAAAAAATTGTGGCGGAAACTTTGAGACCTATGAAAAAGAAAGGGCTTGATACGCTTATATTGGGCTGTACTCATTATCCTCTTTTGGAGTCGTTAATTAAAAATGTAATGGGAAAAGGTGTTTCTGTCATTAGTTCAGGTGAAGAAACGGCACGAGAAGTTAGTACGATTTTATATCATAGCGGTAAATTAAATACAACTGGTCATCATGCTGAACATCATTTTTATATAACAGGTTCTAAGACCATTTTTAAAAAAATTGCTGTCCAGTGGCTAGAGGAAGAAAATCTTCAGGTTTCCACTATTCATCTTGGTTAAAATCCCTAATTCCTAGGGATTTTTTTTATCAAGAATGAAAGCGAGATTTGCCAATCACATATCAGAGAAAAATAAATATTTGTCCAATTTTTCGTTCCAAGGCGGTCTAAATATGAAAAAAACTCGTATACATGTAGTACAAACTGTCTTTGGAGGGATAAAAATGCATAAAAATAAAAAAATCACCATCTTATCCTCAATCGTGATATTGTCGGTATGGCTATCCGGTTGTGGTTTGTTTGGACTTGAGGATAAACAAAAAATGGATCCGCCTAATGAAGCGTCTTATACAAGTGATGCTTCGAAAATTAGTACGGAGGAAACAACGAAGGATAACGTTCAGAAAGAACAAAAAGTGGTTGCTGAAAATACGATTGAAACAGAACTTTACTTATTGGACAAAAATGGATACGTGGTACCGCAAACCTTAAATCTTCCAAAAACCAATTCCGTTGCCAAACAAGCCTTAGATTACTTGATTCAGGATGGTAAAGTGACAGATATTCTTCCAAATGGTTTTAAGGCAGTGATTCCAGCAGATACGAATGTTAGTGTGAAGATTGATAAAGATAAAGTAGCGACTGTGAATTTTTCAAAAGAATTCAACCACTACAAAAAAGAGGAAGAGCAAAAGATATTACAATCCGTCACATGGACATTGACGCAATTTGACTCAATTGAGAAAGTTAAAATTCAAGTGAACGGCTTTGCGTTAAAAGAAATGCCAGTCAATAAAACACCAATCGCAGCGGAAGGTCTAACAAGAGCAGACGGAATCAATATTGATACAACGGATGTCCTTGATATTACAAATACAAAGTCGATTACAGTCTATTATCTTGGCGGTGAAGACGAACATTATTATTATGTTCCGGTAACAAAACGTGTCAGCAATAAGGAAGAAGATAATATTCAGGCTGCGGTAGATGAATTAATCAAAGGCCCTAGCTATACATCTTATTTATTGTCGGATTTTTCCGCTGAAGCCAAGCTTTTAGATGAGCCAAAGGTGGAGGATGGAAAGGTAACATTAAACTTTAATAAATCCATTGTTAATAGTTTGAATGGCAAGAAAATTTCTCAACATGTATTAGAAGCATTGGCCTTATCTTTAACGGAACAAAAGGGAATTGAAAGTGTGGCTTTAACAGTAGATGGCAAAACAGATCTACTTAATGAAAAAGGTGAAAAAATAACAAAACCTGTGACAAGACCAGAAAAAGTAAACACAGGTAGTTTTTAAAAAATATTTTTTGATATACTATATAAAAGAACTTCGTAAGAGGTTGGCATCCTGCCCGCCTCTTCTTTATTGTGAGTTAAGTTTTTTTGAAGTTTAGCAAGACGAAGGAGGAAGATTGATGCGTTTTGATGGACGTGAACCACAACAATTAAGACCGATACATATTGAAACAGGATATTTAAAGCACCCAGAGGGGTCCGTACTTATTACAGTAGGAGATACAAAAGTAATCTGTGCAGCAAGTATTGATGAACGTGTACCGCCATTTATGCGTGGGGAAGGGAAGGGCTGGATAACAGCTGAATATTCAATGCTGCCAAGAGCAACAGAACAGCGAAATATTCGTGAGTCCTCAAAAGGAAAAATAACGGGGAGAACGATGGAGATTCAGCGCTTAATTGGACGTGCTTTGCGTTCGGCTGTTAATTTAGACGCGATCGGAGAAAGAACGATTTGGCTTGATTGTGATGTAATCCAAGCAGATGGTGGTACAAGAACCGCCTCTATTACAGGAGCATTTGTTGCCATGGCCATTGCCCTTGATAAATTATATCGTTCAAAAAAATTAACGAAATATCCAATCATCGATTTTTTAGCAGCAACGAGTGTCGGGATTTTAGAAGACAATCAAGCTGTTTTAGATTTAAACTATGTTGAAGATTCTCAAGCAAACGTTGATATGAATGTTGTGATGACAGGCCAAAGCGAATTTGTTGAGCTTCAGGGGACTGGTGAGGAAGCAACATTTTCTTATCAGCAACTTCAGGAGCTATTAGGTTTGGCACAAGAGGGAATAACAAGTCTGATTGATAAGCAAAAGGAAGTACTTGGGGAAGACATTGTTGCTAAAATTGTGAAAAAATAGAGGAGACCTCGGTAAAAATGAAAGAAGTAATTATCGCTACAAAAAATAAAGGAAAAGCTAGAGAATTTGTTCAAATGTTTGAGCCATATGGCTATGAAGTCAAAACACTTCTTGATTTTCAAGATGTAGCAGACGTGGAGGAAACGGGGACGACATTTGAAGAAAATGCGATTTTGAAAGCTGAAACGATCTCGAAGAAAATAGCAAAAATGGTGATTGCAGATGATTCGGGATTAGTTGTTGATGCATTAAACGGAAGACCGGGAGTGTATTCGGCACGATATGCAGGGGAAGAAAAAAACGATGAACATAATATTGATAAAGTACTAGAAGAACTAGATGGGGTGCAAGCTGAAAACCGTTCTGCCCGTTTTTATTGTGCTCTTGCAGTTGCTGTTCCTGGGAAAGAGACATTTACGGTTAACGGATCCTGCGAAGGAACCATTTTAACTGAAAGAAGAGGAACGAATGGATTTGGTTACGATCCTATCTTTTTTGTAAATGAAAAAGAAAAAGCGATGGCAGAGCTTAAACCAGATGAGAAGAATCAAATAAGCCATCGTGCTCATGCATTGAAAAAACTGGAACAAATATTTTTTCAAAGGTAAAAGGGTGAATAATGATGGGGAAGATTCTTATAGTAAGTGATAGTCATGGCTTAACAAATGAATTAAAACAAATAAAGTCGAAGCATCAAGATGAAGTGGATATCATGATTCATTGCGGAGATTCTGAGCTTAATGCAGACAATCCAATAGTGAACGATTTCCTTATGGTTAGAGGGAATTGTGACTATGACACGAATTTTCCATATGATTTGGTCGAAAACTATGGGGGTTCAAACATTTTTGTTACCCATGGACATCGATATTCTGTAAAGTCTTCCCTAATGAATTTGATGTATCGAGCCATAGAACTGGATGCGAAGATTGTCTGCTTTGGTCATTCGCATATTTTGGGAGCTGAAATGTTGAAGGGCATTTTATTTTTGAATCCTGGCAGCATTTGCCTTCCACGTGGAAGAAGAGAAAGAACTTATATAATCCTTGCTGTGAAAGAAAATGCTTATGATATCCAGGTTTTTGATTTCGATCAAGGAGAATTACAGGAATTGAGACAAACCTTTTCGCTTTCAAAATAAATATATTATTACTATAATAAAATGTAAGAGGATTTTCTTTCCTCTTACATTTGTTTTTATAAAAAAGCTCGTTTCTATTGACTTTCAATAGGTAATTTAATATAATAAAAACTGTCCTTGAAATTATATCTGTATGTCTTCTGAAAAATAGGATGCTTCATAAATATTTAAAAGGTCCCAGTAGCTCAGCTGGATAGAGCACGATCGAGTAAGCTTCACTGAAAATGCAACAGCGTACTGATTGAGCCACTGCTTGAATAAGCCTACTGAAATCAGGACGTACCTTTAAATTGTGTAAGAATAATTAAATATTTTATAATAATAAGTCCCAGTAGCTCAGCTGGATAGAGCATACGCCTTCTAAGCGTACGGTCGGGGGTTCGAATCCCTCCTGGGACGCCATCTAAACTACATACCAAAATTTCAACTCACTAATTTAGTGAGTTTTTTTGTGCAATTAAGAATGAGGCGGACTTCCTTTCTATGCCTCAAAGGCTCGCTTTAACCGAATGAAATTAACGGAAAAACCAAAATGTTAAAAATAGTTCAAAATATTTTTTAAAATCATAAAAAGGATAATAGCAACAATGAAAGCGATTGCAACAAGTGCAACTAATCTAAATTATCAAATAATTCGCAAAAATAGTGTTGACTCAAATTTAAAAAGAGCGTAAGATAATCCTCAAATAAAGGAATCAAACCTTTCAATCATGAGATTGAGCCTAATAGAAGTGAATGATTGGTTTATTTTTAAACAATTTGATTAATTAGTCAAAGCGTTGACGAGGATAAGTAGTTTTTTATTAAGATCTTCAGAGAGCCGGGGTTGCTGGAAACCGGTGATCTTAGTATCAAATGAACTCACCTCTGAGCACTAACTTGAACCTTTAGTAGAGTTAGTCGAGTGCCCGCACTCGTTATCAAATCGATCGTATTAATGATCAAAAGTGCGCACGAAAATGTGTGAACAAGGGTGGTACCGTGGAATGGTGTTTTAAGCCTTTTCATCCCTTATGCCTAAGTTTGTAGGTATTTGGAGATGGAAAGGCTTTTTATTTTTATACTTAAACTACATACAAGGAGGTCAATTATTCATGTTGCAGGAAGCCGCCTTTACGGAAAAAAAGGCAGAGAACAAAGCGATTAGTGGTGCAGAACTTTTATTAGAAGCATTAGAAAGGGAAAATGTTGAAGTCATTTTTGGCTATCCAGGTGGGGCAGTCTTACCACTTTATGATAAAATCTATGATTCTAAAATTCTCCACGTCTTACCAAGACATGAACAAGGAGGCATTCATGCAGCTGAAGGCTATGCAAGGATCTCTGGAAAAACTGGAGTAGTGATTGCAACATCGGGTCCAGGTGCAACGAATATTGTTACCGGACTGACGGATGCCATGATTGATTCGCTTCCATTGGTTGTGTTTACTGGACAAGTGGCAACAGGAGTGATTGGAACAGACGCTTTCCAAGAGGCTGATGTTTTAGGTATTACCACTCCAATAACGAAATATAATTATCAGGTTCGTAATCTCGCGGATATCCCACGAATTGTGAAGGAGGCTTTTTATATCGCATCAAGTGGGAGACCTGGTCCGGTCTTAATTGATTTACCAAAGGATGTTGCTTCTGGTGTGATAGAGCGGCCAGAGGAGCAAGAAATTAATCTTCCAGGTTATCAGCCTAATATTCAACCCAATTATCTGCAGATTAGAAAGTTGTCCGAGGCTGTCAGTAGTGCGAAACGTCCAGTAATTTTAGCTGGGGCTGGCGTACTGCATGCAAAAGCAGCAAAAGAATTGAAGGAATACGCAGAGCAGCAACAAATTCCTGTTATTCACACATTACTTGGACTTGGTGGTTTTCCTGCGGATCATGAACTATTTATTGGCATGGCGGGAATGCATGGATGTTACGCGGCGAATATGGCTCTATATGAATGTGATTTACTCATTAATATCGGTGCAAGATTTGATGATCGCCTTACAGGAAACTTGGAGCATTTTGCCCCGAATGCAACGGTAGCACATGTAGATATTGATCCGGCAGAAATCGGAAAAAATGTACCAACGCAAATTCCGGTTGTTGCAGATGCGAAGGAGACGTTAAAGCAGCTTGTTGCCCAAGATGGAAAGCCTCCAGTCCATAAAGAATGGTTAGAAATGATTCGTAGCTGGAAGGAAAAACATCCATACCATTATGAATCAAGTGACTTATTAAGGCCACAAAAGGTCCTTGAAATGCTCTATGAAAAAACAAAAGGAGATGCCATCGTGGTCACAGATGTTGGACAGCATCAAATGTGGGCCGCACAGTATTATAAATTTAAAGAAGCGAATCGATGGGTTACTTCTGGCGGCTTAGGAACGATGGGATTTGGCTTACCTGCAAGCATTGGAGCAAGTTTTGCCAATCGCGAGGCATGTGTACTTTCTATCAACGGAGATGGCGGTTTTCAAATGTGTACACAGGAGCTAGCGGTGATTAAAGAATATAATCTGCCAATTAAAATCATTATTTTGAATAACCAAGCACTTGGAATGGTAAGGCAATGGCAGGAATTATTCTATGATGGTAGATACTCTCATAGTAAAAATCCAGTTCAGCCATCCTTTGTCAAATTGGCAGAAGCTTTTGGTATTAAGGGCTATCAAATCAGTAACGAAGAAGAGGCTGAAACGATTCTGAACGATGTATTAAATAATCGTGAGCCTGTCCTTTTAGATTTTAGAGTAAATCCAGATGAAAATGTGTATCCAATGATTGCACCAGGGAAAGGAATACATGAAATGGTGGGTGTTAAAGAATGAAACGAATCATTACCTTAACTGTGATGAATCGCCCAGGGGTTCTTAATCGAATCACCAATTTGTTTTCCAAACGAAATTACAATATTGAAAGCATTACAGTAGGTCATTCAGAAACCGAAGGAATTTCTCGAATCACTTGCGTGGTGAATGTGGAGAATGATCAGATTATTGAACAAATTACCAAGCAATTAAATAAGCAAATTGATGTGATTAAGGTAACAGATATTACGGAACAATCGATTGTAGCAAGAGAACTTGCTTTGATTAAGGTTTTATCAACCGCAAGTACAAGAAATGAAATCTATTCTTTAATCGAACCATTTAGAGCATCCATCATTGATGTAAGTAAGGATAGCATCAGTATTCAAATTACAGGCGAATCCGATAAAATTGAAGCCTTTATCGAATTAATTAAGCCCTATGGTATTAAAGAACTTGCCCGTACAGGAACAACTGCTTTTCAACGGGGAACTCAAAAGTCCAGTAATAATCAATCAAAAACAATTTCAATTGTTTAATAAATAAACTAAGAGACGAAAGGGAGTAAAAATCATGGCAAAAATGTACTACAACGGAGACGCAAATCAATCTTATTTCAATGGGAAGACTGTAGCAGTTATCGGATATGGATCTCAAGGTCATGCTCATGCACAAAATATGAGAGAAAGCGGCGTAAATGTGGTTATCGGCTTGAGACAGGGTAAATCTTGGGATAAAGCTGTTCAGGATGGCTTTGATGTATATTCAGTTGGAGAAGCAACAGCAAAAGCAGATGTAGTTATGATTTTGTTACCAGATGAACTTCAACCAAAAGTATATAAAGAAGAAATTGAACCAAATCTAACAAATCAGGCATTAATGTTTGCTCATGGCTTTAATATTCATTTCCATCAAATCGTCGCACCTCAAACAAGCGATGTTCTACTTGTCGCACCTAAAGGTCCAGGGCATTTAGTAAGAAGAACTTATCAAGAGGGAGCAGGTGTACCAGCACTATTCGCCATTTATCAAGATGTTTCAGGAGAAGCAAGAGAATTAGCATTAGCTTATGCTTATGCAATTGGTGCATTGCGTGCGGGAGCTCTTGAAACAACCTTCAAGGAAGAAACAGAAACAGATTTATTCGGTGAGCAAGCTGTTTTATGCGGAGGATTAACTTCACTGATTAAGGCAGGCTTTGAAACTTTAACGGAAGCTGGCTATCAACCAGAATTAGCTTATTTTGAATGTTGTCATGAAATGAAGCTAATTGTTGACTTAATTTATGAAGGTGGACTTGAAAGAATGCGTTATTCTATCTCAGACACAGCTCAATGGGGCGACTTTGTTAGCGGACCAAGAGTAGTGAACGCAGCTGTTAAAGAGGAAATGAAGGCTGTTCTTAAGGATATTCAGGAAGGCAAATTTGCAAAAGGCTGGATCTTAGAAAATCAGGCAAACCGACCAGTATTCAATGCTATCAATGAAAGTGAAAAAGAACATCCAATTGAAAAAGTTGGAAAAGAATTACGCGCGATGATGCCTTTTGTTAATAAGGATCGAAAGAAGGAAGTGGTGGGTAGTGCGCAAAATTAAAATATTTGACACTACTCTAAGAGATGGTGAGCAGTCGGCAGGAGTCAACCTTAACTTTTCGGAAAAATTTGAAATTGCTAAGCAGCTGGAAAGATTGCATGTGGATATAATTGAGGCAGGCTTTCCTGCTGCCTCAAAAGGTGACTTCTCCTCCGTACAGCAAATTGCCAACTCAATCAAAAATTGTTCGGTGACTGGGCTTGCACGCTCAGTCTTTTCCGATATTGATGCTGCCTGGGAGGCTCTCAAAAACGGAGCAGAACCGAGACTGCATGTATTTATCGCTACTTCACCGATTCACCGTCAATATAAATTGAAAATGAATAAGGAAGAAGTGCTAGATACAGCAGTGAAAATGGTTCAATATGCAGCAAAAAAATTTCCAATCATCCAGTGGTCAGCTGAAGATGCAACCCGCACAGAGCTCCCCTTTTTAGCTGAAATCGTTGAAGCAGTAATCCGAGCGGGTGCGAATGTAATCAATATTCCAGATACAGTGGGGTATACGACGCCAAAGGAATATGGTGAAATTTTTCAATATTTAAAAAATAATGTTCCATCTATTGATAAGGTTGCTTTATCCACTCATTGTCATGATGATTTAGGCATGTCCATTTCTAATTCTCTTGCTGCTGTTGAAAATGGAGCAACTCAAGTGGAAGGAACGATTAACGGAATCGGGGAAAGAGCTGGGAATGCCGCCCTCGAGGAATTTGCCGTCGCTCTATATACAAGAAAAGACTATTATCAAGCAGAAACTAGATTGAATTTAAAGGAAATTAGCAGAACAAGCACTCTTGTTAGTAGATTGACAGGAATGATTGTACCAGCTAATAAGGCGGTTGTCGGCAAAAATGCTTTTGCCCATGAATCAGGTATTCACCAAGATGGGGTTTTAAAGGAAAAAACAACTTATGAAATCATTTCACCTGATTTGGTTGGATATCAAGAAAATTCTCTCGTACTTGGAAAGCATTCCGGACGACATGCATTTAAAAATCGCCTAGAAGAAATCGGATTAGTGTTGGATGAGAGTGAGGTTAATAAGCTCTTTGCTGTTTTCAAAGATTTAGCAGATCGGAAAAAGGAAATGACTGACGATGATTTAGTAGCAATTGTCCTTGAGGAAAAGCTTTCGAAAGAGGAAAGGTTTTTTGATTTAATTCAAATGCAGGTACAGTATGGAACGAATAATGTACCTACTGCAACCGTCACTTTATCTGGTCGTAATAATGAAGTCATTCAAGAAGCAGGAACGGGATCCGGCAGTATTGAAGCACTTTATAACACGCTTGAAAAATGCATCAATGAAAAGGTTCATCTTTTAGACTATCGAATACAGTCGGTTGGGGCTGGTCGAGATGCCTTAGCTCAAGTATATGTGAAGCTTCAATTTAGAGGGGTAGAAACAAGTGGTAGAGGTTTAGCGCAGGACGTCTTAGAAGCATCAGTTAAAGCCTATTTAAACGCTATTAATCGTGTGTTATATATGAAGGACAAATCTTCAACCGTTTTACAAGGTTAGGCAAACAAATGAGATTCTATCAATCTAAATGTAGGGTAGGACATAGGGAAAGGAACGGAGTGAAAAGCATGAAAAAACAGATTGCCATTTTATCTGGCGATGGAATCGGGAAGGAAGTAACAGAGGGAGCAATCGACGTGCTTCGTGCCATCGGAGAAAGATTTGAACATCAATTTTATTTCTTATATGGAAAAATTGGCGGTTCAGCATATGATGCGGAAGGCACTCCATTACCGGATGAGACGATTCGTCTTTGTAAAGAAAGTGATGCTGTCTTACTTGGGGCAGTTGGTGGAACAAAATGGGATCGGTTGCCCGTCCATCTTCGACCTGAGCAAGGTTTATTAAAGATTCGAAAAGAATTAGAATTGTATGCCAATTTAAGGCCGACCAAATATTATCCTAGCTTAGAAGAGTCTTCTCCGCTTCGAAAGGAATTCATCAAAGATGTTGATATGTTAATGGTTCGTGAATTAACGGGTGGCCTATATTTTGGAAAGCCAAGTGAGCGGACAACGCAGGATGGTAAGGCGGCAGTCGTGGATACCCTATTTTATCAACGATTTGAAATGTATCGAGTGATTGATTTGGCGTTTCAGCTAGCCAGCAATCGCAATAAAAAGGTAACGTCTGTTGATAAGGCAAACGTGTTAGAGTCTAGCCGTATGTGGAGAGAGGTTGCTGAAGAAATTGCTGCTAAATATCCAAATGTCGAGCTTGAACATATGCTCGTTGACAATGCGGCTATGCAAATGATCAAAAACCCGAAGAAGTTTGATGTTGTCGTTACGGAAAATATGTTTGGCGATATATTAAGCGATGAAGCTTCCGTGTTAACTGGTTCACTTGGAATGCTCCCATCAGCAAGTATTTCACAAAGTGGACCATATTTATACGAACCAATTCATGGTTCTGCTCCTGACATTGCAGGACAAAATAAGGCAAATCCGCTTGCAACCATTTTATCAGCAGCCATGATGCTTCGTTTATCTTTTGGATTAGAAAAGGAAGCACAAGCAGTTGAACATGCGGTTAATGAAGTATTGGAAGCTGGATATAGAACAATGGATATTTCATCAAATGGTAAAAAGATTGTGACGACAACAGAGATGATTCAAGAAGTTAAATCTGCTATTTTAGATCAAGGTGAAATTCATAACATCATGAATTGCTATGCGTAATGAACATCATACATGCTGACTCGTCGAACAGTTTTGTCATTTTTATTTCAGCTGCCTTTCATTGTCTATCAGTAGCTGTGATTAAAAATAAGCAATTCTCTAGAAAAGTCAGCTTTTTTTCTTAGAAATTCAAGGATTAGGAGGCTTTGAAATGGGAAAGTCAATTATTGATAAAATTTGGGAAAAGCATATCGTTCATCAAGAAGAAGGGAAACCGGACTTATTATATATCGATCTTCATTTAGTCCATGAAGTCACATCGCCACAGGCTTTTTCAGGTTTACGCATGAAAAATCGTAAAGTGAGAAGACCGGATAAAACCTTTGCAACAATGGATCATAATGTTCCAACATTAAATCGGTACAAAGTTGATGACCCTGTTGCGTTAAATCAAATGACGACATTAGAGAAGAATTGTGTGGAATTCGGTGTACCGCTTGCAGGCTTAGAAAGTCCTGATCAGGGGATTGTTCATGTTATCGGTCCAGAATTAGGATTAACACAACCAGGACAGACCGTTGTTTGTGGAGATAGCCACACGTCTACCCATGGGGCTTTCGGAGCCTTAGCCTTCGGAATTGGGACAAGCGAGGTTGAACATGTGATGGCAACCCAAACACTATGGCAAAGCAAGCCTAAAACATTAAAGCTTGAAATCAATGGAAAGCTCGCAAAAGGGGTGACGGCAAAGGACGTAATTCTTTATATCATCGCTCAAGAAGGAATTAAGTTTGGTACCGGATATTGTATAGAATATTGTGGAGAAGTCATTCGCAATTTGTCCATGGATGAGAGAATGACGATCTGCAATATGTCCATAGAGGGGGGAGCAAGAGCAGGTCTCGTTAGCCCCGATGAAACGACTTTTGATTATATAAAAGGAAGAAAGTATGCACCTAAGGATGAGGTATTTACTAAATATGAGCAAAGATGGAAGAAATTCGCCTCTGATAAAGATGCCCAATATGATAAAGTGATTGAAATTGATGGAAACGATATTTCGCCAATGGTGAGTTGGGGGACGAATCCATCGATGACGGCAAAAATTGAACAAAAGATCCCGACTCTTTCAGATTGTAAATCTGAACTAGAAAGTCAGTCATTACAAAATGCCCTTCAATATATGGGATTAAGGGAAGGACAAAAAATAGAAGATATTAAAGTGCAACATGTATTTATCGGTTCATGTACGAATTCTAGATTGGAAGATTTACGCCAAGCCGCCAAGGTAGTAAAAGGGAAAAAGGTCAATTCTAAGGTAAGGGCATTAGTTGTTCCAGGTTCTCAAAAAATTAAAAAACAAGCCGAAGAAGAAGGCTTGGCACAAATCTTTATGGATGCTGGATTTGAATGGCGGGATTCTGGCTGCAGCATGTGTCTAAGCATGAATAATGATATCGTTCCAAGTGGTGAACATTGTGCTTCAACTTCTAATCGAAATTTTGAAGGTCGCCAAGGAGCTGGAGCAAGAACGCATTTAGTGAGTCCGGCAATGGCTGCAGCGGCTGCTATTAATGGCCATTTTGTTGATGTAAGAAAAATGCTTACCGCAGAAATGGTGTAAAGGAGGATTCATAAATGAGTGGAATTAATGTACTAGAAGGAAAAGCAGCAGCACTAAATCGTGCGAATGTGGATACGGATCAAATTATTCCTAAACAATTTTTAAAAAGGATTGAAAAGACGGGATTTGGACAATATTTATTTTTCGATTGGCGCTACTTGCCTAATGGGGATCCTAATCCAAACTTTGAATTAAATGCTCCGCAAAACGCGGGTGTTAGCATTCTGATAGCCAACGAAAATTTTGGCTGTGGGTCATCGAGAGAACATGCACCATGGGCTCTATTAGATTATGGCTTTAAAGCGATTATTGCCCCGTCTTTTGCAGATATCTTTCATCAAAACTGTTTGAAGAATGGGATACTCCCAATCGTTTTGAATAATGAAGAAGTAGCATTTTTATTAGAAAAAGCGAAGGAACAGCCGATTCATTTACAGATTTCTTTAGAAAATCAAACCGTAGAAGATACAGATGGTTTTTATGCGCAATTCTCTATTCATCCTTATTGGAAGAAATTATTAATGAATGGCTGGGATGAAATTGAAATCACCTTGCAGTTAGATGATAAAATTAAGCAATTTGAAGAGAAAGAAGAGTTTTCTCAAAATTATTAAAATGAGAAGTCTACAAAATAAATTAGGGCCAAGCTCCATAGGACACTATTTACTTGTTTTTTCAACTTTGTCTTATGTTGCTTGGCTCTAAATTTGTGTATTTTTGTTTTTTCTTTTCCTTCGTGCTAAACTTACCTCATTAAGAATGGATAGGAGAGCAATATAATGAAAAGACGGGAACGAAAGACGGAAGGTAATGTGATCCTCTTTCCCGATTTAGAAAAAAGATTATTAATTAAGGGGGTTGAAAGTTTACAGGAAAAAAACTACTCTCAAGCGATTCAATTTCTTGAAGATGCTTTAGAGCTTGATTCTGATAATGAAGAAGTATACATCGGACTTGTTCTATCTTATTACGAAACAGGTAATTATGGAGAGGCTAAAAAGCTTGCTAAAAAGATGCTAGCTGAAGGAATAGGAGATTATTTTCAAACCGTTGATTTGTATTTAATGATTATGATCCAGCTTCATGAGTATGAAGAATTAACTTCATATATTGAGGTGCTAATGGAAGAAAATGAAATTCCTAAAGATAAACGAGCTCATTTATACAATATGCTCCAATTTTACAAGCGAATTCTTGAAGAAAAAAAGGATCAGAGTCATGATGACTATTTAAAGGAAAGCAGTGATATTAATCTTCAATCCTTATTTGAAGAGGAAGATATTTATAAACAAATGCTCCTGCTTTCAGAGCTATCCAATCGGAATATTCAATCGTACATAACTGATATTAAAAACTATTTAAACAGTCACGAGGGCAATCCGTTTATCAAAACGATGCTTCTAAATATTCTCCATGACCAAAAATATGAAAAAGAGGTTGAAGTGGAAAAATTCGGGGAACGGATGAATGTCCGTCCAATCGATCTCTATGCCTTGAATGAGCAGCCACAGTTAATCGAGATTATTGAAGACTTGCAGAAATATCTTGAAAATCAGGATCCTGTTCTATATGAAAATACAAAAAAATTAGTGGAGCGACAGCTTTTTATTATGTATCCATTTGAACTAAAACCACCGCAAGCGCATCTGTGGGCGATTGCCTATCAATCCATTGCAAATGAGTATCTTGGCGAAGAGACTTCGATAGAAGAACTCTGTGAATGGAGCGGAATGGAGAAAGCTGAAATAGAAGAGGCGCTTGAGCTTATTCGGAAGATAGAAAAAATTTCTTATCCGATATTTTAGTCTTGGCTGTTGAAACAAGGAAATCGTATGTTATAATGTAGTGGTTGCAATGTGTAAATTTTTTTACATATTATAAAGAGTGCTTAACATAAACGAACATTTGTCGTTATGAATCGCAAACTGATAATAGATTTTTGGAGGGAAGTACCTAATGTCTGCAAAATGGGAAAAAGTAGAAGAGAATGTTGGTGTTCTCACTGTTGAAGTAGATGCAGAAAAAGTAAACGAAGGCTTAGATGCTGCATTTAAAAAAGTAGTTAAAAAAATAAATGTTCCAGGATTCCGTAAAGGAAAAATGCCTCGTGGTATGTTCGAACAACGCTTTGGCGTAGAATCACTTTACCAAGATGCAATTGATTATTTACTTCAAGATGCATACGAAAATGCAATCAATGAAACAGGAATCGAGCCAGTGGATCGTCCTGAAATCGATGTTGAACAAATCGAAAAAGGCAAATCATTTATTTTCAAAGCAAAAGTTACCGTGAAGCCTGAAGCAAAACTTGGCGAATATAACGGTCTTGAATTAGAAAAGTTCGATACTACCGTTTCTGATGAAGATGTCGAAAATGAATTAAAATCTCTTCAAGAAAAACATGCAGAACTAGTTATTAAAGAAGATGAAGCAGCAGAAATCGGTGATACAGCTGTCCTTGACTTTGAAGGCTATGTTGATGGCGAACCATTTGAGGGTGGACAAGCGGATAACTATACACTTGAGTTAGGTTCAGGTACATTTATTCCAGGTTTCGAAGATCAATTAGTTGGTGTAAAAGCTGGAGAAGAAAAGGATGTTGAAGTAACATTCCCAGAAGAATACCATGCTGCTGAGCTTGCTGGCAAACCAGCTGTATTCAAAGTGAAAGTTCATGAAATCAAAACAAAAGAACTTCCTGAATTAGATGATGAGTTCGCTAAAGATGTTGATGATGAAGTGGAAACACTTGCTGCATTGAAAGATAAAATTAAAGCGCGCTTAGAACATGACAAAAAGCATGAAGAAGAACATTATGTTCGCGATACTCTAGTAGAAAAGGCAGCGGCTAATGCGGAAATTAATCTTCCAGAAGTAATGGTTGAAAATGAAGTAAACCGCATGGTTCAAGAATTTGAACAACGTCTGCAAATGCAAGGTCTAAACAAAGAATTATACTTCCAATTCTCTGGTCAAGATGAAGATGCACTTCGTGAACAAATGAAAGAAGAAGCAGAACAACGTGTTCGCGTAACTCTTACACTTGAAGCAATTGCTAAAGCTGAAGGCATTGAACCAAATGAAGAAGAAGTGAATGAAGAGCTTCAAAAAATGGCAGATATGTATAACATGACTGTTGAAAACATCAAAAACGCTTTAGGAAACCTAGATGGCCTTAAAGGGGATCTTCGAATCAGAAAAGCGATTGATTTACTTGTTGAAAACAGCAAGACAGTTGAATAATATCCTTCATCTAAAAGATGATGTAAAGTTTTTCAGATATGAATAATTTTCAAGGCGCGATTTCATCGTGCCTTGTTTTATACAATAATTACCCTTTAATTTTTGTAATAAAAAAATGGTTCACTTACATATGCTAGTAAAACAAATGATTAATATTTTACTTGAAATAGTAAAATTCAGAAAATAAAATACATATAAGCAATATTGAAAAGTGCAACAATCAGATATACATATAAAAGCTAAGTTTTTCGATTTAAGTGTACGACATTTGGTTAAGCTTAATGAGTACATATGATTTTTTCAATCTCAAGTTTTAGATGATTTTCCTAGTAGTTATTATTTCATCTAAATAATAAAAATGTGATACAATGCATTTACATAATGTACCGTAGAAATATGGATATGCTGATTCATTTTTTTACTTGAGATCTGCATGTTTTTATAGAGGGTATAGAAGTCGCTAAGGGGTGAAAATATGTTTAAGTTTAATGATGAAAAAGGGCAACTGAAGTGTTCTTTTTGTGGTAAAACTCAAGATCAGGTTCGCAAGTTAGTTGCTGGTCCAGGTGTATATATATGTGATGAATGCATTGAGCTATGTACTGAAATAGTGGAAGAAGAGCTTGGTACTGAAGAAGAAATCGAATTTAAAGATGTGCCAAAGCCAATGGAAATCCGTGATATTCTCGATGAGTACGTGATTGGACAGGATGAAGCGAAAAAGACTTTATCTGTTGCAGTTTATAATCACTATAAACGCATTAACTCTAACAGCAAAATTGATGATGTTGAGCTATCTAAAAGTAATATTGCGATGATTGGACCAACAGGTAGTGGAAAAACATTACTTGCTCAAACTTTAGCCAGAATCTTAAATGTGCCTTTTGCAATTGCAGATGCGACATCTTTAACAGAAGCTGGGTATGTTGGTGAGGATGTGGAAAACATTCTCCTTAAACTCATTCAAGCTGCCGATTATGATGTTGAGAAAGCGGAAAAAGGGATTATTTATATCGATGAAATTGATAAGATTGCTCGTAAATCAGAAAATCCATCTATTACAAGAGATGTTTCTGGTGAAGGCGTGCAACAGGCTCTTTTAAAAATATTAGAAGGAACCGTAGCAAGTGTTCCACCACAGGGTGGCCGAAAACATCCTCATCAAGAGTTTATTCAAATTGATACCACCAATATTTTATTTATTTGCGGTGGAGCGTTTGATGGGATTGAACCAATCATTAAACGTCGTTTAGGACAAAAAGTTATTGGTTTCGGTTCTGAATTGAAATCCAAAGAAGTTGAGGAAAAGGATTTACTTTCAAAAGTTCTCCCTGAGGATTTATTGAAATTTGGCTTAATTCCTGAATTTATTGGCCGTCTGCCAGTAATCGCAAATCTATCCTCATTAGACGAGGAAGCTCTAGTAGAAATTTTGACAAAACCAAAAAATGCGCTTGTGAAGCAATATCAAAAAATGCTTGAGCTTGATGATGTAGAGCTTGAGTTTGAAGCTGGGGCATTGGTAGAAATCGCGAAGAAAGCAATCGAACGCAAAACTGGTGCTCGTGGCCTTCGCTCTATCATTGAGGGCATCATGCTAGAAGTGATGTTTGATCTTCCTTCTCGTGAAGATGTTGCGAAATGTATAATTACAGAGGATACCATTACTGAAAATAATAAACCAAGGCTTGTTCTAAAGGATGGAACCGTTCTTGAAAAAGAAGAGCGAAAAACATCTGCATAATTAAAAACAAATCAGCTCAAAAGAATTTTCAGCCAGCAGGTTGATGTTCTTTTGAGCTATTTTTTTGTTTCTCAAAATGTTCCTTCTTCACTCATGAGTCTTCCTGATATTTCTTTGGAAAATTTGTTTATTCAAAGCTTTACGAGGGGATACTATCATTAACAACTGGAAGAAAAGCAGGAGGGATTAAAATGAGTTGGACAGGGATTGCTTTATTTGTTCAGTTATTTTTCGGAATTATTATTGGACTTTACTTTTGGAATTTGCTGAAAAACCAAAGAACTCAGAAGGTATCAATAGATAGAGAATCAAAAAAAGAAATGGATCAGTTGAAAAAAATGCGTTCAATCTCTCTTACAGAGCCTTTATCGGAAAGGGTTCGTCCAGTGAATTTTTCAGATATTGTTGGTCAGGAGGATGGGATTAAATCATTAAAGGCAGCTCTTTGTGGCCCCAATCCGCAACATGTTATTATTTATGGTCCTCCTGGAGTAGGAAAAACAGCTGCTGCCCGTCTTGTATTAGAGGAGGCAAAAAAGAACCCAAAATCACCGTTCCAATTTTCATCTGTTTTTGTTGAGCTTGATGCCACCACAGCAAGATTTGATGAAAGAGGGATTGCGGATCCTCTTATTGGTTCTGTACATGATCCAATTTATCAAGGAGCTGGAGCGATGGGACAAGCGGGGATTCCGCAGCCAAAGCAAGGAGCGGTAACCAATGCTCATGGGGGAGTGCTCTTTATCGATGAAATTGGAGAGTTGCATCCGATACAAATGAATAAATTATTAAAGGTTCTGGAGGATCGAAAGGTTTACCTAGAAAGCGCTTATTATAGTGAAGAAAATACACAAATTCCTACCCATATCCATGATATTTTTAAAAATGGACTTCCTGCAGATTTTCGCTTAATTGGAGCAACAACCAGAACTCCAAGTGAAATCCCACCGGCTATTCGGTCAAGGTGCATGGAGGTATTTTTTCGCGAGTTAACAGAAGAGGAAATCGAAAAAATAGCGCGAAAAGCAGCGTCAAAGGTGAACATGAAAATTAGTGAGGTGGGTCTTCATATCCTTGCGCAATACTCGAGGAATGGTCGTGAGGCCGTAAATATGATTCAGATCTCAGCAGGACTTTCTATCACCGAGGACCGAAATTTTATTAAAGATGAAGATATTGAATGGGTTGTACATTCCAGTCAGTTGACTCCGAGAATGGAACGGAAAATTGGTCAATTTTCTACCATTGGTTTGATTAATGGGTTGGCAGTTTATGGTCCTAATACTGGTGCTTTGCTTGAGATTGAGGTAACGGTTATACCGGCAAAAGGCTCAGGATCTATTAATATTACGGGGATTGTGGAAGAAGAAAGCATAGGAGATAAAAGAAAGTCTATACGGCGAAAGAGCATGGCAAAAGGGTCAATTGAAAATGTCATTACGGTTCTTCGCTCAATGGGGGTACCGGCAGATGAGTATGATATCCACGTTAACTTTCCCGGAGGTGTGCCAATAGATGGACCATCAGCTGGTATTGCTATGGCGACCGGTATTTATTCAGCGATTTATAAGCATCCAATTGATCATACGGTTGCGATGACGGGTGAAATTAGCATTCATGGAAATGTGAAACCTGTAGGTGGTGTCTATGCGAAAGTGAAGGCAGCAAAAAAAGCAGGAGTAAAAACCGTTATCATCCCAGAAGAAAACCTACAAGGGATGTTAAGGGATATAGAGGATATTACCATTATACCGGTTACCCATTTATCTGAAGTTTTTGATATTGCCTTACTCAAGGAATACTCTGAGGAAAATACACTCACAGCTTCAGCTACGGATTTTAAGAAGAAGGAAAGTATTTGAGTCACTTTGTCACTCGTTCTTTTTTCTCATGTTCGAGTATGAGATTAAACGAATCAATATAACCATTTTTGAAAAAGAATTGGTAACTTCGGTTTGTGGGAAAACTCAAACCGAGGTTTTATTTTTGTTTACCGAATGAATGGGGCGATAAGGATGATTATCTTCAACTTGGTGAGAAGAATCAGGTGTTAGAAAATCATTATCAGAGGATTTATGAATTAAGTTGTCCTTTATTCTAATAATTAGACACTTTTTCCTAAATGGGGTAGAATTTGTACAAAGATTATTTTTTATCCCACTCTTAACGGACATTTTGACTCCCACTTCAAGATTCTGAGAATACGAAGAAGATAAGTGGGAGATCAACTGTCCGAAAAGGTCCGACGAGGGATTAAGGTCCTAGTCAGGCGAAGCCACAGGATGTGGCGTTATGAGCGTGATAAGTGAAATAAGATTTTTCTTTGGGCTTCAGCCCTTAGAAAAATCAATCAGGCTTTGCGTGATTAACCATCAGTGGGGGATGAATGGCAGACTAAAAGTGCGACGTCAACACATAAGTCTGCACACTTCACGTCCTGTGCGTCGAAAACCCCCATTGATGGAAGTTTCACTTTATTGCTTAATAGATATTTATGTGGAGGTACATAGTTATGGCGAATAAGGAAGAGATCACCGTTCCCCTCCTGCCGCTTCGGGGTTTGCTTGTTTATCCTACGATGGTTCTGCATTTGGATGTCGGTCGTGATAAATCTGTCCAAGCTCTTGAAAAAGCAATGGTAGATAATAGCTTGATTTTTCTAACTACTCAAATTGATGTTTCCATTGATGAGCCAGCAGAAGAAGATATATATCGAATGGGAACATTAACAAAAGTAAAACAAATGTTAAAGCTACCGAATGGTACGATTCGCGTCTTAGTTGAAGGTTTAAAGAGAGCTGAAATTGTCTCATTTTATGATGAAAGCGACTATTATGCAGTCACTTTAAAAACGCACGAGGATTCAGAAGAAAAAGATGTTGAAGATGAAGCATTAATGAGAACAATGCTTGAATATTTTGAGCAATACATTAAGATGTCAAAAAAAGTGTCTGCTGAAACCTATTCCTCTGTCACTGATATTGAGGAGCCTGGAAGAATGGCAGATATTATCGCCTCTCATTTACCTTTAAAATTAAAGGATAAGCAGGAAATTCTTGAAACCATTGATGTGAAACAAAGGATAACCCATATTATTGAGACGATTCACAATGAAAAGGAAGTTTTAAGCTTAGAAAAGAAAATCGGCCAACGGGTTAAAAAATCAATGGAAAGAACCCAAAAGGAATATTATTTGCGAGAGCAAATGAAGGCCATCCAAAAAGAATTGGGAGATAAGGAAGGAAAAACCGGCGAAATTGGTGAACTCACCGAAAGAATTGAACAAGCCGCTATGCCAGAGCATGTGGAAAAAACCGCCTTCAAGGAATTAGATCGCTATGAAAAGGTGCCAACAAGCTCTGCTGAAAGTGCTGTGATTCGAAATTACTTAGAGTGGCTCATTTCCTTGCCGTGGTCCCATGCAACAGAGGATGATTTAGATATTCATAAAGCAGAACGAATTTTAAATGAAGATCATTATGGACTGGAAAAAGTAAAAGAAAGAGTCCTTGAATATTTAGCCGTGCAAAAAATGACTAACTCTTTAAAGGGACCTATTCTTTGCTTAGCCGGACCTCCAGGAGTTGGGAAAACGAGCTTAGCGCGTTCGATTGCGACCTCTTTAAATCGCAAATTTGTCCGGGTTTCACTCGGAGGAATTCGGGATGAATCTGAAGTTAGAGGACATCGCAGAACCTATGTTGGAGCGATGCCTGGTCGAATCATCCAAGGAATGAAAAAAGCAGGTACCATTAATCCTGTGTTCTTATTGGATGAAATTGATAAAATGTCCAATGATTTTCGCGGTGATCCGTCTTCTGCCATGTTAGAAGTATTAGATCCTGAACAAAATCAAAATTTTAGCGATCATTATATAGAAGAAACGTATGATTTATCTAAAGTCATGTTTATTGCAACAGCTAATAATCTTGCAACAATTCCAGGACCATTAAGAGATCGAATGGAGATTATTACGATTGCGGGCTATACAGAGATGGAAAAGATACATATCGCGAAAGATCATTTATTGCCAAAACAATTGAAGGAGCATGGTCTTTCTAAAAGCATGCTGCAAATTCGCGATGAGGCGATTCAGAAAATTGTTCGTTATTATACAAGAGAAGCAGGTGTCCGCAGCTTAGAACGACAATTAGCCGCGATTTGCCGAAAAACGGCTAAAATTATCGTCTCCGGTGAAAAGAAACGTGTGATTGTAACGGAAAAAAGTCTTGAAGAGTTTTTAGGAAAAACCATTTTCCGATACGGTCAAGCAGAGCTAGAGGATCAGGTTGGCGTTGCTACTGGACTTGCTTATACAACAGTGGGAGGAGATACCCTCCAAATTGAAGTATCCCTTTCCCCAGGAAAAGGAAAGCTAGTTTTGACAGGAAAACTTGGAGATGTCATGAAGGAGTCCGCTCAGGCTGCTTTTAGCTATGTTCGTTCAAAAGCAAGAGAACTTGGGATTGAAGAGGACTTCCATGAAAAATATGATGTTCATATTCATGTGCCAGAAGGAGCAGTACCAAAGGACGGACCATCAGCAGGAATTACGATCGCCACTGCACTTGTGTCCGCTTTAACCGGAAAGCCGATTCGAAAAGAAGTAGGAATGACTGGGGAAATTACACTACGTGGTCGTGTTCTTCCCATTGGTGGCTTAAAGGAAAAAACATTAAGTGCCCATCGTGCTGGTTTAACCAAGATTATATGTCCAAAGGATAATGAGAAAGATATTGATGATATTCCCGAAAGTGTTCGAAAGGAATTACAATTTGTATTAGTCTCACATGTGGACGAGGTTTTAAATGAAGCCTTGATAGGTGGTGCCAAAGAATGAAGGTAACAAGCTCAGAAATTATCATCAGTGCTGTCAAGCCAGATCAATATCCAGAAGGGACGTTACCGGAAATTGCATTAGCAGGGCGCTCTAATGTTGGAAAATCATCATTTATTAATAAAATGCTTAATCGAAAAGGTTTAGCTCGTATTTCATCGAAACCAGGAAAAACCCAAACCCTTAATTTTTATTTGATTAATGAGATATTACATTTTGTCGATGTTCCAGGATACGGCTATGCTAAGGTTTCTAAGAAAGAGCGGGAAGCTTGGGGGAAAATGATCGAAACGTATTTAACCTCGAGAGATCAGTTAAAAGCTGTTGTGCTTATCACAGACTTGCGTCATCCTCCGACAAATGATGATGTGATGATGTACGATTTTCTTAAATATTATGATATTCCATGTATTGTGATCGCGACCAAAGCGGATAAAATTCCTAAGGGAAAATGGCAGAAACATTTAAAAGTGACGGAGCAAACATTAGATGTTGACCCAGAGGATACTATGATTATCTTTTCATCTGAAACAGGTGAAGGAAAAGACAAAGCTTGGTCTGTGATTGAAAGCTATATGTAAGAAAAAGCCCTGCAAATTCCTCATGTTTGCAGGGCTTTTTTAAGTATGATCCTCACGAAAGGACTAGTTATTTTTTTCGGATAAAAAGAAGATAGCCCCCGATACAAACGAGGATGATGGGCCAGAATTTCCAAATCAATGAAACTTGACCCTCGACTAACCCAAACCAGCCTCCAATTTTGTCATAGAATAGTAGCCCAATGGCTATAATGAAGAAAAGCAGTCCTTGAAATAGTCCAGCTCCAACCTTTTGATACCGCAACAAAAAGGCAAGAGCAATAATAAGGATAAATGTGCCAATATGATTTGGCCAAATCTCAAGACGGTTGACAACATGGAAATGCACTCCAAACCCTGTTAAAATAACACCAGGGAAAATCGCTTCATAATCCTTTGCTCCATATCCTTGAAAAAGGAAGGCAATGCCAACAATTAATAGGAGAGTTGGCCATGTATAAAATTCTTTAAATATCAGGATATGAGATTGTTGCAAAAAGAAATATATCCCAAAGCCAATCAAAATAATTCCTGGGAATATACGCTGATTTTTCATCATTTCTCACCTTCCAATAAGGTTTACTTGAATCTTATGTGATTTTTTGATAAGGTACATAGGGAAGAATGTCGATATATGTATATAATTTTAATGGGCTACAGTTATTTTCAATTCCTAATCATATCATAGGATTTCATTTTCTGTTCACATTTTTTTTTAAAAGTGAAGAATTAAGCGTGATATAATTACTATTAGTGAATTGTGGCAATTATTATAATTTATAATTAATTTCTTTATAGTATTTTACAATACGAACAGTATGTAGATTTTTTGGGATGTTTTAATTTTTGGGGGGTTCATAAAAAATGCATATTTTGGTCGTGGGTCTTAATCACAAAACTGCCCCTGTTGAAATCAGAGAACGGCTGACCTTCAATCAATCGCATATAGGGGATGCGATGCATGCGCTAAATCAGAAAAAAAGTATTTTAGAAAATGTGATTGTTTCAACCTGTAACAGAACAGAAATTTATGCGGTTGTGGATCAACTTCATACGGGCCGATATTATGTGAAAGAATTTTTATCTCAATGGTTTAATATGGAGATTGATGAATTTTCACCATATCTGTTTATTTATGAACAGGATGGAGCCATTGAACATTTATTTAAGGTGGTTTGTGGTTTAGATTCTCTAGTCCTAGGAGAAACACAAATTTTAGGACAGGTACGAACAAGTTTTTTATTGGGGCAAGAGGAGAAAACAACCGGAACCATTTTCAATCAACTATTTAAACAAGCGATTACCTTAGCCAAAAAGGCGCATTCCGAAACAGAAATTGGGGCAAATGCCGTATCTGTCAGCTATGCAGCTGTCGAACTAGCCAAGAAGATTTTCGGGCATTTGAAGCATAAGCATGTTCTCATTTTAGGTGCAGGCAAGATGGGTGAATTAGCGATTCAAAACCTTTATAGTAATGGAGTAAGCAAGGTTACGGTAATCAATCGTACCTTTGAAAAGGCACAAGATTTAGCTAACCGTTTTGCTGGCAATGCCAAATCACTTGATGAGCTTGAAACAGCTCTTATCGAAGCGGATATTTTAATTAGTTCAACCGGTTCAAAGGATTTTGTCATTACGAAAGAAATGATGGCAACTGTTGAGAAAATGCGGAAGGGAAAACCATTGTTTATGGTGGATATTGCGGTACCACGTGATTTAGATCCACAAATCTCTGAGTTGGAAAATATATTCCTTTATGATATCGATGATTTAGAGGGAATTGTCGAAGCAAACCTTCAAGAACGAAAAAAAGCAGCTGCCGAGATTTATTTGATGATTGAAAGTGAAATTGTGGAATTTAACCACTGGCTTAATATGCTTGGTGTAGTGCCTGTTATTTCCGCATTGCGTGAAAAAGCGCAAATGATACAATCGGAAACCATGAAAAGCATTGAACGAAAATTACCTAATTTATCTGAACGTGAGATTAAAATTTTAAATAAGCATACAAAAAGCATTATTAATCAAATGTTAAAGGATCCAATATTGCAGGCAAAAGAAATTGCAACAAGAAAAGATGCCCATCGTGCAATGGATTTATTTGTACAAATATTTAATATAGAAGAACTTGTGAATAAGGAAAGAGAATTGAGAGCATCCGAAACTGAGCAATTGGTGGTACCATCCGGACAGGCATCATTCAGTCATAAGTGAGGTCAATTCGATGAATGACATCTTTATGGTTAAGCTGCATGAACTTACGGTAGTTTTGTATGCTCTTAGTGTGCTTTTATATTTTATTGATTTTCTTAATAGTAACCGGAAAGCAAATAAAATTGCCTTCTGGTTACTTGCATTTGTTTGGGCATTACAAACGACCTTTCTCTTTTTTTATATGCTGAAAACTGGAAGATTTCCAGTTTTATCTATTTATGAAGGGCTATATTTTTATGCTTGGGTGCTCGTTACCCTATCGCTTGGGATTAATAGTCTTCTCCGCGTAGATTTTATCGTTTTTTTTACTAATGTTCTAGGCTTTGCGATAATGGTTATACATACCTTTGCGCCTGCTGAATTGAACTCTCATGTGGTCGCAATGAAATTAGTGTCTGAATTGCTGTTGATCCATATAACGATTGCGATTCTATCTTATGGCGCCTTTTCACTTTCCTTTGTTTTTTCTCTGCTCTATTGTCTTCAATACAAGCTTTTAAAGGAGAAAAAATGGGGGAAAAGACTATTGCGGATTGCCGATTTATCAAGGCTTGAGCATATGTCCTATGTATTAAATGTCATTGGGGTGCCAATGCTGATACTGGCCATTATCCTTGGTTTACAATGGGCGTATATTAAAGTACCCAATATGCATTGGTATGACACAAAAGTCATTGGTTCTTTTATTGTGCTTTGTTGCTATAGCAGCTATTTATATATGCGGGTTGGCAAAGAGCTTAACGGCCGGTCTCTTGCACTATGGAATATGGCTTCATTTTTGATTGTATTAATCAACTTTTTCCTATTTGGGAAGCTTTCATCCTTTCATTTTTGGTATTCATAAATCATTTTAAAGGGATGAATGAAAGTTTTGACTTGAAATTTCCTTATTAAATGACAGGAGGCTATCATGAGAAAAATCATTGTGGGGTCTAGAAGAAGTAAATTAGCCATTACACAAACGAATTGGGTAATCGATCAATTAAAACAAATCGATCCTTCCTTTGAATTTGAAGTGAAAGAAATGGTTACCAAAGGGGATAAAATTGTCGATGTTACCCTTTCAAAAGTAGGAGGCAAAGGACTTTTTGTAAAGGAAATTGAGCATGCGATGCTGACGAATGAAATTGATATGGCCGTTCACAGCATGAAAGATATGCCGGCAGTTTTACCAAAGGGCCTTGTGATTGGTTCCATCCCTGTGAGAGAGGATCACCGAGATGCTCTGATTTCAAAAGGAAATGTGAAATTTGCTGATTTAAAACCCGGTGCTATCATTGGGACAAGTAGTCTAAGACGCAGCGCTCAAATTCTAGCCGCTCGTCCGGATTTAAACATAAAGTGGATACGTGGAAATATTGATACTCGCCTTGCTAAATTGGAAAACGAAGATTATGATGCGATCATTTTGGCAGCTGCCGGATTATCACGAATGGGATGGTCGAAAGAAACGGTTTCGGAATTTCTTGATGCTGATATGTGTGTACCAGCAGTTGGGCAAGGAGCATTATCGATTGAATGTCGTGAGAGTGATCAGGAATTATTGGCGTTATTAGAAAAATTCACTTGTCAAAAGACAAGCCAGACGGTTCGTGCAGAAAGGGCCTTTCTTGATAAAATGGAAGGTGGTTGCCAAGTACCGATTGCCGGCTTCGCATCTTTTGATAAGGAAAATGAAATCATTTTAACGGCTTTGGTTGCTTCTCCTGATGGAAAGACTACATTTAAGGAGAGAGTAAAAGGAGTGAATCCTGAAGAAGTAGGGATTACTGCTGCTAATCTATTAATTGAAAAGGGTGCAAAGAAATTAATTGATCAAGTGAAAGAGGAGCTTGATCAGTAATGACTACCTCAAAACCCTTTGAGGGAAGAAAGGTTTTTATCCCAAGAGGACAGAAACAATCAGGAGCATTTTCAAAATTAGTGAAAAAATATGGGGGAGAACCGACGGAGATTCCCTTAATTGAATTTCAACCGGTAAATGATAAAGGGCTTCGAGATGCAATTCAAAACTTAGCATCCTATGATTGGGTGATATTTACAAGTAAAGTAACAGTTGAGATTTTTTTCTCATTAGTGGATGAGACAGTGAGTGTACCAAAGATTGCTGTTATTGGCGGGAAAACAGAGGAAACGATACGAAAGCTTGGATATCATGTGGATTTTCTTCCTCATGAATATGTAGCAGAAGGGTTCATTCGTGAATTCCTCCCTATAGTATCAAAGAAAGCCAAAATTCTTCTTCCTAAAGGCAATTTAGCAAGGGATTATATTCCCAATCAATTAAGGACAAGTGAAAGAATGGTAGAGGAGCTTGTCGTGTACGAAACTGTTTTTCCGGAAGAAAGTAAGAGGATGTTAAGAAATTTATTAGAACACGGTACAATGGATATTCTTGCTTTTACAAGCCCATCAACGATTGAAAATTTTATGTCTATCGTTAACCAATATCAGCTACATAAAAGTCTTAAAGGTGTAATCATTGTTTGCATTGGTCCTGTTGCTAAGAAAAAGGCGGAGGCCTTTGGCCTAACCGTCAATGTTGTTCCTGACGTATATACCGTGGAAGAAATGGTTAATAGTTTAATTGCATATTTAAGTCATACATCGAAAAATATGGAGGAAGAAAAGATATGAATTTTCAATTTGATCGTCATCGTCGATTAAGACAAACCGCTAATATGAGAGCGCTTGTACGCGAGACGCATTTACATGTCGATGATTTTATTTATCCCTTATTTGTTGTAGAAGGAAATCAAATAAAGAATGAAATCCCTTCGATGCCAGAAGTCTATCATTTGTCTTTAGATAACCTTAAACCTGAATTGGACGAGATTGTCTCATTAGGAATTAAATCTGTTTTACTATTTGGAATTCCAGATGAAAAAGATGAATGTGGAACGGGTGCCTATCATGACCATGGGATTGTCCAAGAAGCTACTCGTTTTATTAAACAACATTATCCAGATCTTATTGTCATTGCGGATACATGCCTATGTGAATATACAAGCCATGGTCATTGCGGTGTCATTGAAAATGGCGATGTTTTAAATGATCCATCACTTGAACTTTTAGTCAAAACGGCAGTAAGTCAAGCGAGTGCTGGAGCTGACATCATCGCTCCTTCCAATATGATGGATGGATTTGTGGCTGCTATTCGAGCAGGACTCGATGAGGCTGGGTTTATGAATGTTCCGATTATGTCCTATGCGGTTAAATATGCATCTGCATTTTATGGTCCATTCCGAGATGCTGCACAATCAGCTCCACAATTTGGCGATCGTAAATCTTATCAAATGGATCCTGCGAATCGAATGGAAGCCTTACGTGAGGCAGAATCCGATACAAAGGAAGGTGCTGATTTCCTTATTGTGAAACCGGGTATGCCTTATTTGGACATTGTTCGTGATGTAAGAAATCATTTTAATTTGCCTGTTGTTATTTACAATGTAAGTGGAGAATATTCCATGGTGAAGGCTGCAGCTTTGAATGGTTGGATTGATGAGCAAAAAATCGTTATGGAAATGTTAACTGGAATGAAACGTGCTGGTGCGGATTTAATTATTACCTATCATGCAAAGGATGCTGCACGCTGGTTAAAAGAGGAATAGAGAGTAGAATCAATCAGAAACAATAGACAGCAAAATAGCGTATAATCTTGCTGATTTGCAAAGAAATAGAAAATGAACAGTAGCTGTAATCAATGCCTAACGAAATGAGGGACTTATTTTGAGTGACTATACAAAATCGATTGAAGCATTTAAGGAAGCAAAAAAACTAATGCCAGGGGGCGTTAATAGCCCTGTTCGTGCTTTCAAATCCGTTGGAATGAATCCAATCTTTATGGAGCGGGGAAAAGGTTCTAAAATTTATGATATCGATGGAAATGAATATATTGATTATGTGCTTTCATGGGGGCCACTTATTTTAGGACATACAAATGATCAAGTGGTTGAGGCCATAAAAAAGGTCGCTGAAAATGGAACAAGCTTTGGAGCCCCAACTTTAATTGAAAATGAATTAGCAAAGCTTGTTCAAGAGCGTGTTCCATCGATTGAGATTATCCGGATGGTTTCATCTGGAACAGAAGCAACTATGAGTGCTCTTCGTTTAGCACGCGGTTATACAGGAAGAAACAAAATCTTGAAATTTGAGGGCTGTTATCATGGTCATGGTGACTCCTTATTGATTAAAGCAGGATCAGGCGTAGCTACTTTAGGTTTACCTGATAGCCCAGGCGTTCCTGAAGGAATTGCAAAAAATACCATCACAGTTCCATATAATGATTTAGAAGGTGTCAAAATGGCCTTCGAACATTATGGTGATGATATTGCTTGTGTGATCGCCGAGCCTGTAGCAGGAAATATGGGCGTTGTTCCACCAATACCTGGTTTTTTAGAGGGCCTTCGTGAAATTACAACGCAATATGGTGCTCTCTTAATTTTCGACGAAGTGATGACTGGATTCCGCGTGGATTATCATTGTGCCCAAGGATATTTTAACATTACTCCTGATTTGACTTGCTTAGGTAAAGTCATCGGCGGAGGTCTACCAGTTGGTGCATTTGGTGGCCGGGCAGAGATCATGGAACGCATTGCTCCAAGCGGTCCTATTTATCAAGCTGGTACGTTATCTGGGAATCCATTAGCAATGACAGCGGGTTATGAAACCTTAAAGCAACTAACTCCAGATTCATATAAAGAATTTATTCGGAAAGCTGATTTACTTGAAAAGGGTCTTAAAGCGACAGCTGAAAAATATGATATCCCACATACCATTAATCGAGCAGGTTCGATGATTGGTTTCTTCTTTACCAATGAAGCAGTTATCAACTATGATAAGGCGAAGACATCTAATTTAGACTATTTCGCTTCCTATTATCGCGATATGGCGGAACAAGGTGTATTTTTACCACCTTCACAATTTGAAGGCTTATTCCTCTCAACCACTCACAGTGATGAAGACATAGCTAAGACCATAAAGGCTGCTGAAATTGCCTTTTCTAAGTTAAAATAATCATGAGCAAACCTATTCTACTTGAATAGGTTTTTTTTTATCATAAATTCATCCCTCCAATCATAGAGTGGTAATGACATAGTGATTATACGGAAAGGATATGAAAGGAGGAGTCGCTTTGTCTCAAGGAAATCAGTCTGTATTACGATTTTCAATAGAAGAATCGGTTTGGTTTCAAAAAGGACAGGAAGTAGATGAACTGATTTCTATTTCCATTGATCCTGATATAACGATACAAGATAATGACCTATATGTTTCGATACAGGGTGCTTTAGAATTAACGGGAGAATATAGATGTCATAAGAATGAAGAAGAGGAAGAGGAGAAATTTCCCATTCCTAAATTTATTCAACATGTTGAGGAACGAGAAGGAGGAATTTGTGAATTTTCGCATCGGTTTCCTGTAGATATCTCAATCCCAAATAATCGAGTTCAAAGTGTTTATGATATAGATGTGGAAGTGGCTTCCTTTGATTATAGTTTTCCAGAGCGCAGCTTAATGAAATTGACAGCAGAAGTAACCATTTCAGGTCTTTACGATGAAGAATCAGGATCGCAAAATGAGATAGAAGAGGATTTAAACTTTCGTCCGTATTCTTCCCAGACAGAAGAGGAGGAAGAATCTATTGATGAGCCTGTTCATTTTAATCGAACAGAAGAAAATCCAGTAACTGATTTTCAAAAAAGTGAATATGATTTACATCCTTTTAGTCGTCCATCTTTAGAGGAAGAACATCCTGTTGACGAGCATTTAGGTGAAACAGGAGTGACAGAGCATAAGGAGGAATGGAGTACTCCTTTTGAAGCTGTTGCCAGAAAGGTACCTGAAACTGAATCAGAAATAAATGGAACAGATGTCGAAGAGGATCAATTTAAGAATGAAATTCCGATTGTTCAAGTTAACCCAACCCCGGAAGTAGCTTTTTTATCAGCAAAGGGCCCAGAGTTAGTTGGGGCTGAAAGGAATAAAGAGGAAATCAAGATTGAGGTCGAAATTCAAGAGGAATCCAGTTCGAAGCTGGTAGAGGAAAGTGAATCTTCCTCTTCTGAAAACCTCTTAAAAAAGAAATTATTTGCGAAGAAGAAAAAGTCTTTAACCTTGTCAGAATTTTTTGCGCGAAAAGAAGAACAGCCAGATTTAACTAGGTTAAAGGTATGTATTGTTCAAAGTGGTGAAACCTTAAATCAATTAGCGGAGAGATATGATGTAGCAGTTCAGCAGCTTATGCGTGTTAATCAATTAGAATTTAACCAAGAAGTCTCTGCAGGTCAAGTACTATATATCCCCGTTACCGTTGCGAGAAGCTAATGGGAAAAAATTGAGTAGATATGATTGTCTACTCAATTCTTTTGTTTAGAGGGTGTTAAGGAAGAATCCTAGATAAGTGAATTCATGTAAGGGATGATTAATGGAATTTCACGGTGATTTAATACATCCATGCATAATGAAAGAGAGTGTATGAGGATGGAAGAGCAAATATTACTCCAAAAGGCGACAGCAATCGTAAAACCATATGGAATTAAACCCTATTTTGCGGAGGATTTTGGACGTATTTTAAGAATTTATGCTGATGCTGGGTCCTTTGCTTTAAAAAAAGTTCCACCAAATATGGGAACGGATTTTATTCGTCATATTCAATTTCTTTATCAAAAGGGGTATAACCGAGTGGTGCCAATCTATCCTACCAATGATGGGCGTTATGCCGTTTTGTATCAAAATGAATTATATTACTTGATGCCATGGCTACCTAATGAGGAAAAGGAAGAGAGAAAGGAAAAGCAGCATCAGCTTTTTCGGGAATTAGCAAGGCTTCATACTTTATCTGTAAGCGAGGTGCAAATCAGTAAGGAGGAGCGTACTATCCATTACGAAACAACCTTAAATCAATGGGAGAAGGATCAAGAATTTATTGAAGGATTTATTGAAACATGCGAGTCCAAAATTTATATGTCTCCATTTGAATTATTATTTTGCCTGTATTTTCATGATATCAACCAGGCAATTAAATTTTCTATTAATCAATTAAAAGAATGGTACGAAAAGACAAAAGATCAAGAAAAAGCAAGACGGGTGTTAGCGCATGGGAAAATTTCAACAGAGCATTTTTTATATGATGAAAGAGGGTATGGGTATTTTATCAATTTTGAAAATGCAAAGCTAGCGTCTCCCAATCACGATTTACTCCCGTTTATCGCAAGAGTGCTAGACGGATATCCAAAGCAATCAGATGAATGTGTCGATTGGTTTTATAATTATATGAAATATTTCCCGCTTAAGGAGGAAGAATTGCTTCTCTTTTTAGCTTATTTTGCGTATCCAAGTCCCATTTTGCAAGTTGCAGAGCGGTATCATAAGTCTTCAAAAAGCATAAATGAACGAAAGGTTGTCCAGCAGTTGCAAAAAAAATATTGGCTATTAAAAAATACAGAATATGTTGTGATGAAAATAACCGAAATTGAAAATCAAAAAAAGATACAGCAAGCAAGTAATAACGGAGCCCAATCATCCTAGTCATGGTTGGGCTTTAAATGATTCGTAAATAGACAGCAACTGCAAGTAAAATTAAAATGGCTAATAATAAAACATCAAAGGTTGTAGGAAAGAAAATTGTGCGAATTCCTTGGAAAATGCTAATTGGAATAATAAATTGCGCACAGACATTTCTGCAGGTCCTTAGCCATGGCGGGTATCGATATTGATTGTATCTTTTCACCATAATCCCCCTCGTAAAAATAATTCCTTACTCTAATCCTATGATTTCTTTCGTAGGAATGTGTCAAGTCTTCGAAAGTCTAGGGAAACTTTCATGTTAATGCAATCGAAGTCCAGCTGCTGTTAGTAAAATAGGCGTATGAAAATTGAAAAACTGGGTTATCCTTATTGACGACATGATGTTTTATTTTGTAGTATAATGAATATAAATTGAAAAGTGAAAAGCTTTGAAAGGGATAGTACAAAGGATTCACTGCTTTAAGAGAGGAAAATCATTTGCTGTGAGATTTTCTAAGCAGACCCGTTTTGGAAAGTCACCCTTGAGCTTCTTTTGCGAAAGAACGATTGTTTGAGTAGTGAAAGACGGGAAATCCGTTATTGATGTTGAGCCAATTCAAGTTTTTGGATTGGAAAAAAAGGTGGTACCGCGAACAGCACTCCATTCGTCCTTTTATGGGATGAATGGAGTTTTTTGTTTTGAACATCAGATTATTTATTGGAAAGGAAGACTCAAATGGAAGCAAATGAATTATCGATGCCAACTAAATATGATCCACAATCGATAGAACAAGGTCGCTATGATTGGTGGCTTAAAGGAAAGTTTTTTGAAGCGAAGGGTGGAGAAAAAAAAGAACCTTATACGATTGTTATTCCACCCCCAAATGTAACAGGAAAGCTACATTTAGGTCATGCTTGGGATACCACTTTACAAGATATTTTAACCCGAATGAAACGGATGCAAGGCTATGATGTGCTTTGGCTTCCAGGAATGGACCACGCAGGGATTGCTACCCAAGCGAAAGTTGAACAAAAGCTTCGTGGTGAAGGAAAAAGCCGTTATGATCTTGGTCGTGAAAAATTTGTTGAAGAAACATGGAAATGGAAGGAAGAATATGCATCCTTCATCCGCCAACAATGGGCGAAGCTAGGGTTAGGACTTGATTATAACCGTGAGCGCTTTACGCTTGATGAAGGCTTATCAAAAGCAGTTCGGGAAGTATTTGTTTCCCTTTATCGCAAAGGTCTTATTTATCGTGGAGAGTATATTATTAACTGGGATCCATCAACGAAAACAGCCCTTTCAGATATCGAGGTTATTTACAAAGATGTTCAAGGTGCTTTCTACCATATGAAATATCCATTAGCAGATGGGTCTGGGTCAATTGAAATTGCCACAACTCGTCCAGAAACGATGCTTGGGGATACGGCGGTTGCGGTTCACCCTGAGGATGAGCGCTATCAACATTTGATTGGGAAAACGGTGATCCTACCGATTGTTGGCCGCGAAATTCCAATCGTTGGCGATGATTATGTCGATATGGATTTCGGTTCTGGAGCCGTTAAAATTACTCCAGCTCATGATCCTAATGACTTTGAAGTGGGAAATCGCCATAATCTTGAACGAATCCTTGTCATGAATGAAGACGGAACGATGAATGATAAGGCTGGAAAATACGAAGGGATGGACCGTTTTGCATGTCGCAAGCAAATTGTAAAGGATCTACAAGAACAAGGCGTTTTATTTAAAATTGAAGATCATCTCCATTCCGTTGGCCACTCTGAACGAAGTGGCGCCGTTGTTGAGCCATATTTATCTACACAATGGTTTGTGAAAATGCAGCCATTAGCAGATGAAGCTGTTGCTCTTCAAGAGAAAGAGGGCAAGGTCAACTTTGTTCCAGAGCGTTTTGAAAAAACGTATTTGCATTGGATGGAAAACATTCGTGACTGGTGTATTTCTCGTCAGCTTTGGTGGGGCCATCGCATTCCAGCTTGGTATCATAAAGAAACTGGGGAAGTATATGTGGATCATGTGCCACCTAAAGATATTGAGAATTGGGAACAGGATAAGGATGTTTTAGATACATGGTTTAGCTCCGCTCTTTGGCCATTTTCAACCATGGGCTGGCCAGATAAAGAGGCGACAGACTATAAACGCTATTATCCAACGGCAGCACTCGTGACCGGTTATGATATTATCTTCTTCTGGGTTTCCCGGATGATTTTCCAAGCAATCGAATTTACAGGTAAACGTCCATTTAAAGATGTTCTCATCCATGGTTTAGTTCGTGATTCAGAAGGAAGAAAAATGAGTAAGTCATTAGGCAACGGGGTTGACCCAATGGAAGTAATTGATCAGTATGGGGCAGATTCTTTACGTTATTTCTTATCAACCGGAAGCTCACCAGGCCAAGATTTACGCTTTAGTGTTGAGAAGGTTGAAGCTACTTGGAATTTTGCTAATAAAATTTGGAATGCTTCCCGTTTTGCTCTTATGAATATGAATGGTTTAACCTATGAAGAAATCGATTTAAGCGGCGAAAAATCTGTAGCAGATCAATGGATTTTAACCCGTCTAAACGAAACAATCGAAACCGTTACAAGACTTTCAGACCGTTATGAATTTGGCGAAGTAGGTCGCGTTCTTTACAATTTCATTTGGGATGATTTCTGTGATTGGTATATCGAAATGGCGAAGCTTCCACTTTATGGGGAAGATGAGGCAGCTAAGAAAACGACGCGCTCCATTTTAGCCTATGTATTAGATCAAACCATGAGATTATTACATCCGTTTATGCCATTTATCACGGAAGAAATTTGGCAAAACCTTCCTCATCAAGGTGAATCCATTACAGTTGCTAAATGGCCAGAGGTGAAGGCGGAATTAACGGATACACAAGCAGCTGAGGAAATGAAGCTTCTTGTTGAAATCATTCGTTCCGTTCGTAATATTCGCGCGGAAGTGAATACACCGTTAAGCAAGAAAATTAATATGATCGTGAAAGCTAAGGACGCTTCTGTTTTAGCTACATTGGAAAAAAATCGTGCTTATGTTGAACGCTTCTGTAATCCAGAAGAGCTTGTAATAGGCACGGATGTTGAAACTCCAGATAAAGCGATGACCGCTGTAATAACTGGAGCAGAAATCATTCTTCCGCTCGCTGGTTTGATCAATATCGAAGAAGAAATCGCTCGACTTGAAAAAGAATTTGAAAAATTAAATAAAGAAGTAGAGCGTGTGCAAAAGAAATTAAGTAATGAAGGATTTGTGAAAAAAGCTCCAGCAAAAGTCATCGATGAAGAAAAAGCAAAGGAAAAAGATTACTTGGAGAAGAGAACAGCAGTGGAAGCAAGATTAAAGGAAATGAAGGATCAATAATTTCCTATTTTAGAGTGAAAACGGACCCTAAAAAGGGTTCGTTTTCTCATGAAATCATCAAAAAGGGGAGACAAACTTGTTTACTGCATATCATGAAGCACTAGATTGGATTCATGGGCGTCTAAGACTTGGGATTAAACCAGGCTTAAAGAGAATGGAAATAATGATGGAGAAATTAGGTCATCCGGAAAGAAGACTAAGAACCATCCATATTGGGGGAACGAATGGCAAAGGTTCAACCTTAACGTATCTTCGATGCATATTAGAGGAAGCTGGCTTATCCGTTGGAACCTTTACCTCTCCCTATTTTGAACAATTTAATGAAAGAATCAGTGTCAATGGCCACCCTATTTCAGATAAAGAAATCATTGAACTCGCCAATGTGATCTACCCTTTAAGTGAAGAACTAGAAAAAACGGAATGGGGAGGACCGACTGAATTTGAGATTATCACTGCGATGTCCATGTATTATTTTGCCCATATTCGTCCGGTTGACATCGTTTTATATGAAGTCGGTCTTGGAGGCAGATTGGATTCGACCAATATTATCTTTCCACTTGTTTCCGTTATAACGAGTATTGGATTAGATCATACCAATATTCTCGGTGATACTTATGCAAAAATTGCTTATGAAAAAGCAGGGATTATTAAAAATGGAGTAAAAGTGGTGACCGCAGTAAAACAAAGGGAAGCGCTGGAGGTTATTCAAACTCAGGCAGAGGAAAAGAAAGCCCCTTTATATCTCTTAGGGAGTGAATTTTCCATTGAAAACCACATCTCGACTGAATGCGGAGAACGGTTTTCATTTAAATCGCTTTTTCACGAGCTGGATAAGCTTGAAATTCAGATGATGGGGAAGCATCAAACTGAAAACGCCGCACTTGCAGTGATGGCGGCTATTTTATTGAATAATTATTATTCTATTTTCATTGAGGACGAACATATTTTATCAGGCCTAAAAAGGGCTTACTGGCCAGGCAGATTTGAGATCATAACTAGTAAACCGCTTGTGATGATGGATGGGGCTCATAATGAGGAAGGAATCCAATCCCTCGTTCAAGAGCTTAATAAGCGATACCCTGAGAAGGCGAAGCGCATCCTATTTGCTGGATTGAATGATAAGAAGTTGGATAGAATGATTGGTCAGTTAGATGAGATTGCCGCTAGTATCACTTTCGTGGACTTTGCCTATCCAAGAGCAGCAACGGCTGAAACCTTGTTCGATATAAGTAACTCTAAAAATAAGAGAATTCTTTCAAATTGGAAGGAAGCAGTTCAGGAAGAAATAACGGATTTAAAGGTAGATGAGATGTTGATTATTACTGGGTCGTTATACTTTTTGTCGGATGTGAAGCCGTATTTAGTTACGATTATATAGCAGAAAAAAGCTGAGAATATCAGCTTTTTTCTTGCCTTTTAAGCCATTTTCAGGAATCCTTATCTCTATCAAAAATTTATATTAAGGATTTCACAGTAAATTCAAAACTAGGAAAAATTAGTTACTGTAATAAACCAAAAGACCTAGTATAATAGTTGTGTATTATAGAAGAATAAATTCTTCCAAAGAAGGAGGGAAATGCGGGTGAAACGAAGGCTTCAGTTCTTTTCTAATTTAACAATTATTTTATTTCTCCTATTATCTACTCTATATCGTCCTGTAATAGTAAATGCTGCTGAACAACCAAGTGTTGATTTTTCTGTTACACCTTCATCAAGCCAATATACACTAACCCCTGATGGAACTGCAGAGGGAAGTCTTAACATAAATGTCACGCCTAAAGGCAGCGCCTCAAATATAAATCGCGGCCCAATGGATGTTGTTTTTGTCCATGACACATCTGGATCGATGGACTATATTTTAGATGGAGTAAAAAAATCCGTCAGTGCCAAAAAGGCTTTACTCGATGCAGTTTCCTATTTTAATCAAAACAAACAAACTGGTGATAATTATTATTTTGTTCCGTTTAGCGATGATGTCCGAAAAAGTGGAGATGTCAAAGTTGTCGAAGGTTTAGATAATATTGCAAATACAGCAAAAAGCCTCGACCGTTCAGGTATTAATACAGGTGGTACAAATTATACCCAGACCTTAGAATATGCGAAATCCTTATTATTAAAAAGTAATAATAAAAATAAATATATTGTTTTTCTTACGGATGGGGAGCCGACAGTATTAAATTATCAAGGTTGGAAGTATATCTTATATACAAATGGAACAGCACTTTATCAAGGATTTACCTCTAGCAGGAATTATACGAAAACAAAAAATCTAATTCAAAGTGTTGCTTTACAAACAAGCGACGAACTGGATAAAAATAATATTACGATGTATAGCATTGGCTTTGCTGATCCTCAAGATATTGATTTTCAGCTATTGCAAAATATGTCAGCCAAAACAGGCGGCTATGCTGTCCAAGCGAATACAAGCAATTTAACAAAACTATTTCAAGAGATTTCTAAAAAAATTGATAGCTATGCCATTCGTGGTGAAGTAACAGTTGATTTAAGCAAATTCAGTGGGAAAGTAAATGTGAAAGAAGGAGCAAATGCTGTTGTTGATTCAAATTCAGTTGCTCATATTCCGTTCCAATTCAATTTTCCAGTAGGAATGCAGCCAGATCCTAGTAATTTACAGGTAACTTTACCGCTTGTGTTTACTGATGCGGGAACCTATACATTTGATGCAATCAAGCTGCAATATGATGGATTAACAACGCCAAAAATTCATGCGCCTTTTACCATAACAATAAATAAAGATATGACTTCACAGCCTGCAGCCACATTTTCCGTAAAACCTTCGGCAGATGAGTTTATTAAGCCGCCAGATGAAAATGCAAAGGGAAATATTGATGTTACGATCACTCCAAAGGGAATGGCACCGAAAGATAATAGACTCCCGATTGATGTGGTATTTGTCCATGATACGTCAGGTTCGATGGCAGAAACATTAAATGGGGCTAGAAAGGATACGACTGCAAAAAATGCTTTAATCTCTTCAGTGAATTATTTTTTGCAGCAACAAACTATTCAAAACCCTAAACTGGATGATACTTTTTATTTTGTTCCATTTGACGATGATATAAGTAAAAAATCGTATTTTAATAGCTATCAAGTCGAGCCTACTTCTGGTCTTAGTAATATCAAAAATATGGCTAATAATTTGGATTATAATTATAGTGTTTTATTTTTACCAATCTATAGTACAAGCAGTGGTGGTACTAATTATACTGCAGCCTTAAATGAAGCGATGACGAAATTTAATAGTGTTCGAAAAAGCAATAAATATATTATTTTTCTAACTGATGGTGAACCGACTGTTTTGAAGAAAAATAATGATTATATGTTATATTCTGATGGAAAATCAGGTAAATATAACGGGATTGAATTTTACAATAATACAACAAAATACAATGAAACAAAAGCAATCATTAATGCTGAAGCTAAGAATTCAGCTACCGTATTAGGCAGAAATAATATCTCCATGTATAGCATTGGTTTTGCAAATGAAGGGGATGTAGACTTTCAATTATTGCAAGATATGTCTGGTAAAACAGGTGGATATGCATTACAAGGAAGTTCTAGTAATTTAACCAATATTTTTAATGACATTTCAAAAAAGGTTAATTCTTCGACTATTGCGGGTAATGTCATAATTGACCTGAAAAAATTTAATGGAGATGTGATTGTCGATCCAGCTTCAAATATTCAAGCAAATAGTGATCAAATGGTTCAAATTCCATTTAAAATTACCTTCCCAGTTGGAGAAAAGCCAAGTCCAAATGTCATTCAGCAATCATTGCCTTTACAATTTAAAAAGGCAGGAAGCTATGAGTTTAAAGATAATGTCAAAATGACCTATACCGATATAGATGGTAATGAACAAACCATTATTAATCCACCATTTACAGCTGTTGTAAGAGACGAAGCAGCACCACAATTTTTGAATGAAGTAAATATTAAGGGAAACCAATATTTTTCACCAGACAGCTTAGTTAAACTTGGTACTACAGATTCAGAGCGTAATGAATTTACAGTCGAATATAAGCTTATTCCAGATACTGTATTTACAGACATAACAAAAGGAAAAATCAATGGGTTGAAGATTACCCAACCTTTACCAAAGGGTATTTCATTAGCAAACGCGAACCAAATTGCCTTGTTCAAGAATAATAATCAACCACTAACAGGTGCTTCCGTTCAATTGATTAATAATGGAACTGCTGCTGAAATAAGCTTGGGAAGTAATGAAATTACCTATGAATCTGGTAAATTTTCGCTAGATAATTTCATTGTTCAATTGAAGTTAAAAGCAGATTGGGCTTTGCCATTAACCGCATTGCCACAAGCAAATTTGAATTTTTATGATTCTCGTTTTAAGGATCAGGAACAAACCTTGAACATAGACGATCAACTTATTTCCATGACTGTTCGTATTGCTGGAATGAATGAACAATATATCGGTAACTATAATGGTACAATCGGCAAGGTTAGGTTGTTTGATGGAGAATTAGTTGCGGAAACTCAGCTAACGAATGAAAGTGGAAGCATTGAAAAACCTGTTAAAGGAATGGAGCTAATTAATGACAATAAAGCCATTCAAGTAACGTACAATGATAATTCAAAAGCTATTCTCCATTTAAAAACAGATTTTAATATCCGAAACTTAACCTTTAATCAGGACTTAAAATCAGGTGACACTACAAAAGGAAGAGTGGCCTTCAAAATTACTGATTTAGTACCAGGAAATGATGTCAAATATGAATATATGCTAAAATCGGGTGAAAAAGAAACCCAATGGACAGCCTTTGATCCATCAGCGACAATTGAAATTCCGAAAGAGATGGAAGGTAGAATAGAAATCCTTGTAAGGACAATTGGTGGATTCTCTTTAAATAGTGATGCCATCAGTAAAACGATTACGATTATAAGAGAAAAAATCGTCGTTCAGCCTGATCCAATCGAACTAAATGTCGGGGATTCTGTTGAAGTAAATTTAAGGGTTAATCCAGATGATACGATGGATAGACAGTTTGATGTTACAGTTGCCGATCAAACTGTAGCTAAATATGAAAATGGAAAGATCACAGGTTTAAAAGAGGGGGAGACACAATTAATTGTCAGAACTACGGATATAGATGGTGACTGGATTGAGAAGAGAGTAACCATAAAGATTAATGCTGTATTAATAGAAAGTATTAGGGTTACACCTAATCCATTAAACCTCAAAAAATTTGTGGATTTCAGTGATTTCACTATCGATATCGAACCTGAAAATGCGACTAATAAGAATTTAAGATGGACGTCCTTAAATCAATCAATTATTGAAATATTAGAAAATGGTAAAGTTAGAGGACTTTCAACTGGAACAGCGGAAGTGGAAATTGCTGCTGAAGACGGAGGGAATGCGAGAACAGCGATCCAAATAAATGTGGGATCTCCTCTAACTGGAATTGAAGCAAGTCCAGCAGAAATTAATGTTAAAAAGGGTGCTGTATTTGATGGTAATGATAATATTCAAATTCACCCAAGTGATGCGACTAATATTAAGGATGGTCCAAACTTCCAATTACTAAATGTAGAAGAGTCTTACATTCTTGGTGTAGAAGCAGATGGAAAGAACATGAAAGCCAAAAGATTAGGTAGTGCAACCGTAAGAATCACTTTGCAAGATGAGAATGGCAATATATATTCTACCTTATTAAAGGTTAATGTTGTTGAATCTAATTCAAATGACAATGGTGGAGACGATAAATATTAAAAAGAAGGGGCTGTCTGATAAGTCTCTAAAATAAAGGAAGTGGAGAAAAATGACCCGTTTTTCTTCACTTCCTTTTGTCTTTTTTTTACTCTTCTCTGAAAGCAGTTGATGAATGCTGGCTACTTTCAGGATGTTTTGCTAATACCATATTCTTAAACCCGAGAATCCACAGTGAAAATGGATGTAACGATTGATTGCCCTTGATGAGGCCGAACGTACCTTCCTCCTCGATTTGACGCGCAACTTTCTCCTCATATTCAGGTGCTGATTCGAAACGTGACTTTTCTTTATAAAGGACTTTTTCTTTGCAAAAAATAATAAAATTGAACAATTTGAGTATTTTTGATAGTAAAATTGAAATAATGGAGTGATAGTGTTAATTTGTTTAAAATAAAGTATTCTTGTTATATTCAAAATTGATATAATAGTATAAAAGTAATGGCTTTTTTAATATGGATAAATAGGGGTGGTAAAGTCAATGCGGAAAATAATTTGTTTGTTGATACCATTATTATTAATACTTTCAGCATGTCATCATCCAAATGAAGATAGGGATGTTAATTTGACTGACTTTGTCACCTTATCTCGAGATATTCAAAATCAAGCAGAAATCTATGAAGTTGGAAAGCCTATTACGATTAATTATTCTGTCACTCCCAAAAGTAATATCCAATCCGAAGTAGTTATTCCAAAAAATAAATTAAGACCAATGGCTGTTCGAGAGGGGTATCTCGACGGAAACTTGAATAAAGAAGTTGTTTTATACGAGGGTCCACAGACAGATAGTGATAACGTGAAATTTATTAATTTCAATGTTAACAACAGTTCGGATGCAGTAAAAAATAGTATTGTAAATGGGTACTCTGATAAAGTTTCTATTTCCTATTTAAACAATGAAGATGAATTATTTAATTTACTAAATGGAAATCACACTGGAAAAGTAAGGGAAGGATTAGAAGAACTTGTAAGACATAATAATGAAATTATTCTACCAGTAGTTGATGATTTTTCCAACAGCAATAAACCCAATTATATTAAATTTGCAAAGTTTGGATCCCTAAAAGTTGAGCAGAAAGTGAATGGAAATGGTAATGACAATGGTAACGGTCAAATTAGGTTTAGCGCAACTTTTTTAGGTTATTATAGCGGCAATACCGATCAATACGAAACGGCAGATTTATCATTTGAAGAATCATTTCCAACTGATTTTAAGATAAATCCATCAGATATAACTGGTTTGGAAGATGTAAGTGTAGAAAATAATGTGGTAAAAGGTAAATTACGTATTAGATATATAGAAAGGGACAATGAATTTAAGGCTGAGAAAGATGTTTATCATTTTTCTATTAAAGTTACCCCTACGAAGATTGATAATTATACTTTAGATAAAAGCACCATCCAAGTGGATAATGAGGATTTAAAGGACACACAATCCTTTAATTCACTACCAATTTCAGTAAAAGGAATCGAAGTAAGTGTTAATTCACCTATTTCTATGAATGTAGGAGAATCAAAGCAGATCGATGTAGTATACAATGGGTCACTGGATATTATCCAACAAAAAACATGGAAATCAAGTGATTCAAACATTGCTGAGGTTAGTAGCGACGGTAGGATTCATGCTAAAGCACCTGGTGAAGTTACGATTACTTTAAGAGTAGAGCATAGTTTCGGGGTAATAGAAAAAAATATCCAACTGTCTGTCATAAGGCAAGCAGATCGTATAACCACGAATCCAGATTCACTTAATTTAAAAGTGGGTGAAAGATATTCATTAGATCAGATTGAAGTTACTGTAGGCCCTGAGGATGCTTCAAATAAGGAATATAAATGGGATCAGATTTCTAACCAAATCCTTAATCTGAATGGTGACGAAATTGTTGCCAATAATTCAGGGGAAACAGATATGATTGTGAGACCTATAAATCCTATTAGCAGTAGTATATTTGCAATCGTTCATGTCAAAGTTTATTTGCCATTAGACAGTATTTACTTTGATCATTTGCAAATGGAGAAAGGTGAAACTATTCATGTCAATAGTTTAATTAAAAGAGTACCTGAGCTATCACAAGAAGAAATTATAAATAAAAAATTTACTGTAGATAATAAGTACCTAGCAACCATTGATTCATCTGGTAAATTAACTGCGAAGCGATTGGGTCATGTAAATGTGACTCTAAATGCTGAAAGCGAATCAGGAAAGAAACTTAATGCTACATTGAATGTAGATATTGTTGAGAAAAAAGATTCTGATTCCCAGCAGAATGATGGAGATTTATACTAATATAAATCGTATTAGGATAAGGGACTGTTCAAAAAGTGGAAAATTCTTGAATTGCAGCAATTAGGAATGTCGGAATATCAGGGCTTTTAAACATGAAAAAGGGGTATCCAAAAGTCAAAAAAATGACTTTCTGGATACCCCTTTCTAAATAGATTGGTTGAAATCTATTTGCTGTGCATAGAATGACACGTTAAAAATCCGTTTTAATGGGTTAACAATAAAATAGCTGAACTGGGCATGACTTGTTCAGCTATTTTTATCTTTTTCCATAAGATCAGTTAATACTTCAAGTTGATTTATTCTTGGGAGACCCTGAGATTGATTAATAAATAGGCTTTTATTATTACGAACGATTAGTCTTGAGGATTTTTCATCTTCTTCTGGGGTGAAATTTAAATCATTTTCCCCTTCTTCGGTTTTTCCTCTAAATGCATTGATTTCTAAATTGCCATTTGAAAAGATGCCTCCATCTATGTAAACATAAGAGCCCACAGCATAAACACTAGCATTTTCATTAGTATATAGGTAAGCCTTAATGGAGTTAACATCGTCTAGTTTTGTACTATCAGGATTTTGAAATTTATTAATTCTAGCAATATCAAGGGTTTTTTGTGACATCAAAATCAATTCGCCATTGTTATAACCAGTTAAATCTACGTTATTTATGGTTGTCTTTCCCAGTACATACATGGTTGAATCAAAGGCGATTTTCCCTTTAATCGTTACATCCCCTGTGACAAGTATATTAGCAGAGACATTCATAGATGGTTCAGATTCATCGGAATCAGTCATACTACCATTATTTTCAAAGTAGGCATTTCCATCAATAATTAGCCACTTTGATTTATCTATAATCAGATTATTTGTATCGATATAAGCATTTTTATCCGCATTTGGACTAGTATATAAGTAGCTTTTAATATTAGCATCCTCATTTAGTTCATCGAAGGAGGTTACGTTACTAATCGAACTATTATGAGATCCGTTTTTAATAATTTCTTCAACTGATAAATTATAAGGATCAGTATTTTCCTCTAAAAAACCTGCGTCTTTGAGTTTATCTTTAAAGGTTTTTTCGATATCTACATCTACAAAGGTTGTGTCATCAATCGAGAAGGTTGGAGCATTTGGATTAAACACACGACTTATATCATTGACATTTAGAGCCTGAAACGGCAGCTCATTATCCCCTTGATAACAAGTTGATTGACAATATTCCAATTGGGTCCCTTCTTCTGCATAAAGTAGGCTATTTTTAGAGACAGAAGGGAATGTAGTGAGTACTTCTTTTTTTTCATTATGATAAATATACCTAGCCTGGTTACTTATTTTTAGTCCTTCATTAGCGAACAGATTTCCTTTTTGAAGATAAACAGAACCATTTAGGGTTAATTCTCCTTTTGAACCCAGTGCATACTTCAAAAAGCTTGGCATTCCGGTTATATATACCTTCTGAGTAAAAGATTTAGAACCATCTATATTAGATTTTACTAACAAAACCCTAGTATAATCTTTTGAAGGATTAATTTTGTCTTTATATTCAATTGATTCGGTAAGATTTGTTATGACAAATTCATTCTTTGCTTCATCATTGGAAGAATGAATAAAGGAATCGAGTTGCTTACTAAAGTCATCTGGATTACCCATTTGTTTGGAATAATCATTCACAAATTTTTTTATAGTTGCAACGCCAATATTTAAAGCATTAATGGAAGTAAGACTATCTTCAACTTCGTTTTCTCTGATACTTGTTCTATTAGATCCTCCCAAACTAACAGATAAGATGGACAAGCCTAATATTGAGAAAACAAATATCATGAGCATAACAGTCAGTAAGGTTGAACCTCTTTCATTTTTTAGCATGAAATTATACGCAACCTCCTTTACTCTATTTAATAGCCAAAAGAACTTTTTAATATCAATGGGTTTATATTAAATATTTGGTTTTGACCTTGGCGTATATCATCGATCACAAGATTTAGATTAATCCGTCCATGTTGACAATTGCCATTGGAATCTTTTCTGCTGCATTGCCCAATTGAAATGGAAGAAATTTCTTTGGATGAATCTTCTCCAACCGTAGTGGTTTTTGATGAATCAGTAGAGATTTCAGTTTTGCTATTGGTAATAACTGAACCATCTTCCTTTCTTTCAATATCCTCAATAAAGAATTTTCCTTCAAGATAATAGATAAGGAGATCCTTATCAATATAATTCACTTCATCCACATCCTGAGGTTCTTCGATTAGGTATCCATTCACTACCTTTTGCTTGTACCGAACTAGTTCAATTCCTTTGGCCCCAGTTTCCATATTGTCATAGTCAGTAATATAATTGGGGGGATAATTATACATTTCATTCAATATCATTGTTGCAATATAATCTGCATCATCTCTTAGTTGAGACTCGATACCAATTTTTTGGTAGAGTTTTATACCTGTAATAAAAACACTATAAACAACACCAGAAACAATCGCTGTAATCACTAATGTAGCCAATACTTCTATTAAGGTCATCCCTTTGCTAGCAGTAAGTAATTTTCTCATTTTTTAATCAAACCCCTTACTGTTTCTGTCCGGTTTCCCCATTGTACTTCTACTTCTACCCCTATTAAGTATTCATTTAAGGAAGAATCATTTTGACTATCATTTTCATTATTATTAGCATTAACTCCATTAGTCAGCTTTACGGACTTTGTAACGTATTCAATATTATTGATTTTGGTAGAAAAGAATTGTTTACATACCTCAGGTTCAAAAACGTTTTCGTCTGAAGACAATAATTGATCATTGCAATTATCAATAGTTAATTTTTTTTCGGTAGCGGAATCAGAAAAATACAATTCCGTGATGTCATCATAATTTTGTTGTTCAAAATAATTAAGAACATTTCTTGCAACGTTAATTCCTACAGTATTATTTTGATTTTTTTTAGTATAGGAATAAGCTTGATTAAAGAAAGATAGGAAAGAAGTCATGACTATTCCTAATATTGTGAGAGAAGCTAAAACTTCAATAAGAGTTAGGCCATGGTTTTTTTTCAATAATTTCCACATAATCATAACTACACCTTCTTTCAAAAATCATAAGATTATTATACAATATTAATTAGTCGAGAATTGTCTAAAATGATAGAAATAAATATGGTACAAATGACATATTCACTTCAATAAAAAATACATAGAAAAAGGGGTGATAAAGTGGAAAGCATGATTATAGCACTAGTATCATTAGTTATTCTAGTACCAATCATCTACTTCCTGCCTCTTGGGTTAAAAGTAGGAGGAAAAATTATTCTGATAGTACTTTCCTTCTGTATCGCGAATATTGGGATATTGGCAAAAAATAATTTCCCATTATGGCAATCCGTTTTACTCGTTTTATTGTTACTCATATTAGTTTCCTATATTTTAGATAAAAGACTTGGAAAAGCGCTTTATTTAGCTAATGATCAAGAGATCGAGGAAGAAATAGGGAATACGGCTCCAAAAGCGGTGAAACTTAGCTCTCGATTAAGTGAGTCATCGGTGGACGATTCGAAAGCAATACTAAAAATGGAGGAATTATCAAATCTATCTTCTCCTCCAGATAAGCAAGAAAACCTGAAGCCAGCAAACGATGATATTTACCTCGAAGAAATTGTTTTTGAGGATGAAAAAGATTCTGAACAAAATGATCAATCAAATGAAGAAAAGCACAACAAGCCAATGGAAGCTGAGACTGAGTCAAATGAAGAGGTTCTTCAGGAAGAGGAACTTTCTGAGCTAATGGAGAGAAGTGAGCCTAAAGAATTGAATGATGAAGATGGTCAGAAAGAGGTTCCCTCAGATGACAATGAAGTTCACTATATGGCTGAAATTGAAAAACTTATAGAGGAAGATGAAGAGTTTGACAACTTAGTGCTAGAGGATTCAAACCCGAAAGGACAAGATGATCAGCTCGAAACAAAAGCTGAAATCAAAATTACAGAGTTAGAATTGACTGATCTTGAGGATTCCTATAATCCCGTCGATGAAAGTTTATATGAAGAGCTATTTAATGAAGAAAAGGTAGAGGTAGAAGATTCAATTCATGGGGAAACGGTTCCGGAAGCCTCGAAGCTGGAAATAGACGATGAACTTCCAGAAATAAAACCGCAAGAAGAGGCTGAATTCACTGCTAATTGGGATGAAGATGAAATAATTCCAATTGATGAGATTCATTCGAATAAAGAAGAAATAAGCGAAAATGAAATAAATCAAGCTGATTTTATTGCTGATAATTCCCTTGATTTGGACAAACTAAAGAATGAAGAAATGGATGTATTTTCGGGTGATGTGGATTTGAATGAATCACCACTTGAATTAAATGAAGTCGCTGTAGGATTGGAATCTATACAAGAGAAAATAGAGGCTGAAGAGATTTTGAATCAATCCGTTGACTTTGATGAATCATATGTAAATGAATTATCAGAAGAAAAAACGGATATTCCACAGAAGGAAGAACCGATACTGGAACATCCTAAGAGAAATTCAGTGCAGCAGCAAATCTTCCATACAATGGTATCGCAAATCAATCTGATGCGAAAGCAATTGGATCCTAATCAATTTGAAAAATTGATTCAAGATCATCTGATCCCTACGTTACCACCAGAGGAGCACTTTACTTTTGCTAGCATGCTAATTGAGCATTACATGCGTACCCATGAAATGGATAAATTAAAGGGATTACTAGATAATTTAAAGAATCAATATCAAGATTATCCAATCGTTCAGCTGGAAATTCTATATTTATATGGACAATATTATGAAAATACACTATAAATTAAAATGTGCATGGTAAAATGAAAATCATATATTATAGTTTAGTAACTAATAGATTAGGTGTGGTGAAATATTCATGAAGAAAAGTACTCAAATAAGTGGATTACCGATTATCAGTATTGCTGATGGAAATCAGATTGGAAAAGTAAAATCATTAGTTATCAATCCGGACAAAGGTTCTGTTGATTTTTTAACAATTGAGCATGAAGATTTTCAAGTCAGCGTTAAAGCGATTCCTTTCAAAAAAGTAGTTGGAATTGGGGAATATGCCGTTACGGTTGATAGTGAAAATGCTGTCATTGATCTAAATGAAATCCCAATTGCGAATCAGCTTGTGAATAAAAAGATTAAGATCAACAATACAAGAGTGATGACTAGAAAAGGCGAATTAATCGGTGAAGTGGTCGAGTACTTTGTTGATCAGGATACTGGACATATCATTGGCATGCAATTAAAAGTGGGAGACAAACAAGTCGCACTCTCTACAGATTTAGTAGTCACTTTCGGGAAAGATATCATCATCGTGAAGGAAGAAGCTACTTCCAGTTTTCTTAATTCAGTTGAAGAATTAGAAGAAAATGAGCAAATCGAAGCAGCTGCAAGTGAGGCTGATGTCCTAGTTGAAGAAATTCCTACAGTAACAGCAGAACAATCTTCTGAGGATGTAGAAGTGCTAGCCCTAAAAGAAAAGCAAATTGAACTATTAACCGGAAAAAAAGTCACAAAGGATATAATGGATAATGAAGGAAATATGATCATCGTAGAAGGAACTATTCTAAGCTCAGCAGATATCGAAAAGACACAAGATGCTGGGCCAAGCGTTGTCGTTGAGTTATCCATGAATGTTGAAGCATAACATAAAGGGGGCTCATAAATGTGAGAAATCAGCAAGTCATTAAACTGTTTCTTGTACTAATCATTTGTACCTCTTATATTTATGGTTTCTCACAATTTGGGGTTCAGGCCTATGATACATTATGGAAAGATAACAGTACATTTGAAAAAGGAACAACGATTGGTTCTGTCGATGTATCTGGAAAATCAAAAAGTCAAGCGTCTCAGTTTGTTGATCAAGAAGCAGCAAAATGGCTAAAGGATGCAAAAATAGAAATCCATTTTAAAGAAAAAACGATTCCTTTTGACAATAGCCTGATTACCCTTCGCGTTGGAGAATCCGTCAATCAAGCAAAGCAGGGGCAGCAAAATAATCTTTTGGTTGTCATGGAGTCCATTGATTCATTTATGGCGAGCATTTCACCGGAACTATCCAATACCGTTTATGATTTTGAAAAGATAAAATCGGCCATTCTTTCTCAGGCTGCCCGCCTACAATCTGGCAAGCAAGAAATACAACTGAATGACTACTTAATTGATCCTCAATATGAGAAGGAAAATGTCATATCAAAGGTAAGTGTGAATGCCAAAATAGCAGAAAATGATATTGCGTTATTGACAGATAAGCTGTCTGAAATTGAGTTGAAACCCATGTCTCAATTTTCCCTGCTTAGCACATTGAAGGATCTTGACTTAAAGCAAGTGTCAGCGCAATCGATTAATATGCTTGCAACAGGCATTTATCAAGTGATCTTGCCAACTAATTTTGCCATTATTGAAAGACAAATTAGTGAAGAGCTACCAAAATATGCGAACCTTGGATATGAAGCAAAGGCGGATATAGATAAAAATATGGACCTGGTTTTTTCTAACCCTAATGAATCTAGCTATCAATTAAAGCTAGATTGGAAGAAAAATAAACTAACCGTTTCCTTGCTCGGTCCAAGCTTTCTAAATCAATATCGGATTCAAACAAAGGATAAGCAGACATTTAAACCGAAAATCATTGTTCAATTTAATCCTCAATTAAATCCAACTCAGAAAATCGTCGAACAAGAGGGACAAGAAGGGCAACTGATTAAAGTAATCCGGACCACGTTTGACGAAACTGGCAAGCTTTTGAAAACAGAACAAATATCAGAGGATTTCTATGCACCGATCCATCGAATCGAGGTTCAAGGACTCATTATAGATGAAGGCTCCTCAAATACAAATACAGATGAGCAAACCACCAATAATCAGGATGAGTCTACAACAAATCCAAATGAGGATACAAATTCAGATTCTGATTCTCAAAATCCTGATGAAGGGACAACACCGCCATCAGACGATGAGAATGCTCAAGGGTAAAGTTATTGTTTAGAATGAAAAATTATATATCACCAAAAAAGCGGGGTTATGAAGGATGAAGCAAACCCGAAAACGTCTTGGAGATTTACTTGTTGAAGCTGGTCTTATTACTGAAGATCAGCTTCAAACTACATTAAAAGAAAAAAGTGCCGGTCAAAAGCTTGGCGATGCCTTACTGCAAAGAGGGTATATTACAGAGCAGCAGCTTATAGAAGTTCTGGAATTTCAGCTTGGAATCCCACATATTAGCCTATACCGTTATCCTTTTGATACAAAACTGTTCAATCTCATCCCAAAGGAAACAGCAAAACGAAATTTATTAATTCCACTATCAATTGATGGGGATAAGCTGTTTGTGGCGATGGCGGACCCGATGGATTTTTTTGCAATTGATGATTTGCGTCTTTCTACCGGTTTTCAAATTGAAACGGCGATTGCTACTAAGGACGATATCCTTCGTGCCATCAATAAATATTATGATATTGATGAAGGCTTTGAGGAATTAGTGGGACGCCCATCTGATGTTGACGATGAGGAAGAAGAAAAAATCAATGATCAGGATTCCCCCATTGTTCGGCTCGTGAATCAAATGCTCTCCAATGCTGTAGCCTTGAAAGCAAGTGATATTCACGTTGACCCTCAAGAAACAAAGGTCGTTGTCCGCTATCGGGTTGATGGCATTTTGCGGACGGAAAGAGTCTTGCCAAAGCATATGCAGAGTCTATTAACGGCACGTATTAAAATCATGTCCAATCTAGACATTACCGAGCATCGTGTTCCACAGGACGGACGAATTAAAATCAATCTTGATTTTCATCCAATTGACCTTCGTATTTCGACTCTTCCAACGATTTATGGGGAAAAGATTGTGATGCGGATTCTTGATTTAGGCAGCAACTTAAATGATATTAACAAATTAGGCTTTAATAAGCTCAATTTAAAGCGTTTCACAGAAATGATTAACAAGCCAACTGGAATTGTTCTTATTACAGGTCCAACCGGATCAGGGAAATCCTCAACCCTTTATGCAGCCATGAACCGATTAAATAGCGAAGAAGTGAATTTAATTACAATTGAAGATCCGGTGGAATACCAACTAGAAGGGGTCAATCAAATTCAGGTTAATCCCAATATTGGCATGACCTTTGCGGCAGGTCTGCGTTCGATTCTCCGGCAGGATCCAAATATTATCATGGTCGGGGAAATCCGTGATAAGGAAACGGTTGAAGTGGCTATTCGCGCCTCATTAACCGGCCATCTCGTGTTAAGCACCATCCATACGAACGATTCTTTAGGCACGGTAACGCGCTTATTGGATATGGGAGTTGAGCCATTCCTAATTGCTTCTTCATTGAGCGGCATCGTATCTCAACGTCTTGTAAGAAGAGTGTGCCGAGACTGTGCTGAAGAACAGGCACCAACGAAAAGAGAGATTGAGATTTTTGCCAAACGCGGGCTAACAATTGATCGCATTGTTCGTGGCCGTGGCTGCTCATCCTGTAATATGACCGGCTATAAAGGACGGATCGCGATTCATGAGGTCTTTGTCATCAATGATGATATTCGGAAAGTGATAATGAATGGAGAATCGTTTACAAAGCTGCGCGAGCTTGCGATTAAGGCAAAAACGATCTTTTTAATTGACGATGGTTTATTAAAAGTAAAGCAAGGGATTACGACGACGGAAGAAATCTTAAAAATGGCAATCCCTGAGTAGAGGTGCTAGAAATGAAGGAAATGGTTGACCATTTGCTGCGGGCGGGCTTTGAGCTGAAAGCATCGGATATTCATTTAACTGTGGGAGTTCCACCCATTATGCGAATCAATGGCGAGCTAAAACGATACGGAAAAGATATGATAAAGCCTAAAGATACAGAGGAAATGGCGAGGACTATGATACCTGAAAATTTGTGGGATAAATTCAAGGAAAAGGGCGAGTTGGATTTTTCTTATAGTATTCCAGGAGTTTCACGATTCCGCGTGAATACGTATTTGCAGCGCACATGTGTTGCCATTGCTGTTCGTGTCGTGCCAACAAAAATTCCAACCATCGATGAGCTCGAGCTTCCAGAAGTATTGAAAAAAATCATGGAAAAACCACAAGGATTAGTTCTGGTAACGGGTCCAACCGGAAGTGGAAAATCAACGACATTGGCAGCGATGATTCAATTTATGAATCAAACGATGCGCAAGCATGTGATCACACTTGAAGATCCAATTGAATATTTGCATAAACATGGAAACTGTATCATAGACCAGCGCGAGGTCGGCTTTGATACGAATAATTTTGCGAATGGCTTAAGATCGGCTCTAAGACAGGATCCAGATGTCATTTTAGTTGGAGAGATGCGCGATTTAGAAACGATTCAAACGGCGATAACGGCAGCGGAAACTGGTCACTTAGTCTTAGGAACCTTGCATACATCAAGTGCTCCGGCAACGATTAACCGGATTATTGACGTTTTCCCGCCATCCCAGCAGCCACAGGTTAGAATTCAATTGGCATCCGTCCTTGTTTCGATCATTTCCCAGCGGCTCTTTCCAACTGCCAATCATAAAGGGCGAAGGGCGGCGACAGAGATCTTGATTAATAATTCAGCGATAGCAAACCTAATTCGCAATGAAAAAATCTATCAAATTGTCAATGTCATGCAAACTTCACGTGTTCTAGGCATGCATACCCTTGAAGCGAGTATTAATGAGCTAGTTGCAATGGGGATTGTCGCTAAAGATGCCGTGGAGCCATTTTTACAGGAGACTATGAGCTAAAATGGGACGATTTAAATATACAGGTAGAGACCGAAAAGGAAAAAAGAATGGGGTTATTAATGCTACCTCTAAGCGGGAGGCTGTGCAGAAGCTGAGAGCCGATGGTATTCGGGTGATGGATGTGATTGAGGTACCAGAGACCCTTTTGACGAAGGATATTTCCTTTGGTTCTTCAGTTAAGCTTGAGCACATGGTTATTTATTTACGGCAATTTTCAACATTGCTTAAGGCTGGAGTTTCAATTGTTGATTCCACCAGTATTCTTGCAGAACAAACAGATAGCAAAGGGCTAAAAAAAGTACTTTTAGACATTGTACAAGATTTAAAAGAAGGGAAACCTTTATCTGAAGCAGCAGCCAAGCATAGAAAGATTTTTTCTCCGATGTTTATTAATATGATTCGCGCTGGTGAAGCAGGCGGTAATATGGATGAGACGCTTGATCGCTTGGCTATTCATTATGAAAAGCAGCATAACACACGTTCGAAAATCAAATCGGCACTTGCGTATCCGATTGCGGTGGCTGTTTTTGCAGTGGCTGTTGTGATTTTTCTATTAGTATCCGTAGTTCCAACATTTGTGGATATGTTTGCAGATTTTGGCGGGGAGCTACCAGCCATCACACAGTTTGTGTTGGATGCTAGTAAATTTATGCAAAAATTTTGGTGGCTAATTGTTCTTTTGATTGTTGCATTTATTGTATTTATTATAGCTTTAAGGAACAACAAAAACACCAAATACTATCTAGATTACTTTATGCTTCGTATTCCGATTTTTGGAAAGATGATGCAAAAGGCTGTTCTCGCTAGAATGACTAGGACTTTAAGTTCATTATTTACAAGCTCAGTCCCGATTTTACAAGCAATGACCATTGTCGAAGATGTTGTCGAAAATGAAGTCATTGCCCGTGTGATTCGCGAGTCCCATGATGCATTGGAAAAAGGTCAATCAATGACGATACCAATGAAAAAGCATTGGGCTTTTCCTCCATTAGTCACACAAATGATATTGATTGGGGAAGAGACAGGATCGCTTGATGCCATGCTTGGCAAGGTAGCGGATTTTTATGAACAAGAAGTTGAAAATAGTACAGATCGGTTGAAATCGTTAATTGAGCCGTTGATGATTATTGTACTAGCTGGCTTAGTTGGAACTATTGTTACCTCAATCGTTGTTCCAATGTTTGATATTTTTAACCAGGTAGGAAATACAGAATAGCAGGAATTGTAAAAAAATGTCGTCGAATTGCCATAGAAACTCTCTATTTTTATGCTTATTGTTTTGGTAGAGTACTGTTATAATAGTAATATAAGACTAGTATTTAGAGGAGATGGGACTTATGATTAAAATTCTAAAAAATCGTTTAAAAAATCAAAAAGGTTTTACTTTAATTGAATTGCTTGCTGTTATTGTTATTTTGGGGATAATCGCAGCTATTGCGATTCCTAGTGTTGGGAAAATAATTCATAATTCTAGGATAGATGCTATTAAAACAGATGGAATTCAAATTATAAATGCTTCTAAGACAGCATATGCAGAAACAGGGGCAGCAAGTTATGATCTTGCATCGCTAGCTGATTATATTGATGTGGATGCCGATGAATTTAAAGATACTACAGTAACAGTGACTGATGGAGTTTTTACACTAAGTGGTACTGGAACTAAAAGTGGTGTAACAGTAACTTTTAATGGTGCGACTGTTTCTGATATTAATAAGGCAGCGAAAGGTGATACAACAATTCCAAAGTAATTAATAATAAGTGAATGAATAACAGAAAAATGAATTGATTATAAAATAAATTAAAGGATTACGAAATGTTTATACTATTTTCTTATCTTTTTATTATTGGAATAATACTCGGTTCCTTCTACAACGTAGTCGGCCTAAGAGTCCCGCTCAAACAATCCATCATAACACCACGCTCAGCTTGCCCTAACTGCCACCACCAGTTAACAGCAATTGAGCTCATCCCGGTGTTATCGTTTATCATTCAAGGAGGGAAATGCCGTCAATGCAGGGCGCGCATTTCTCCCATTTATCCAATCGTGGAATTGATGACGGGGATCCTGTTTGTGTCAGCGCCACTGGTTCTTGGCTGGACTTCTGAGTTATTTGTCGCTTGGACGTTGATCTCGCTGTTTATGATTATTTTTGTATCAGACGTTCATTATATGATAATCCCTGATAAAGTGTTACTTGTGTTTGCAGGGATTTTTTTAGTGGAGCGGATTTATATCCCGCTGACTCCATGGTGGGATTCAGTGCTTGGAGCGGGTGTTGGTTTTATTTTGCTGCTTCTGATTGCTGTCATTAGTAAGGGCGGCATGGGTGGCGGTGATATTAAATTATTTGCTCTCATTGGCTTTGTTGTAGGAACGAAAATTTTGTTGCTTGCTTTTTTTCTTTCTACGGTATTTGGTGCGGTATTAGGCTTAGTAGGGATGCTCTTCAAAATTGTGAAAAAGGGAAAACCGATTCCTTTTGGACCTTTTATTGTTATGGGAACGCTCACGGCCTATTATTTTCATTTTGAAATTGTTCATGCCTATTTAAATCTTCTATCTCGATCATTTGAAATGTAATTCCCTGATTCTTTATACCTATTGATTGCAACAATAAGAATCAGGGATATTCCTTTTTTTGCATAATTATCCGTGATTTTTGTCAGTTTTTGTAGGATAATAGAGGAATAGTAGCGCTTTCGTATTAATTGGTTGAATTAACTATCAGTTGTGAGTAATGTAAGACTGGTTGTTAATTGAACTAGATTAATAGGAATCTTAAATAAGGGGTTAATGGAATATGGTTTTATCTCGATTTTCGCGAAAAGGTAATGTAGTTAATCTCGTGATTAATGACCACGCCATTCGATATTTAGAGTTAAAGCAAGTAAAACCTCCGATTGCGAGTAAATGGGGAGAGCGATTGTTGCCAAATGGAATCATTAATAATGGGAAAATTCTCGATTTTGAATCCCTCACGAGTATTTTAGAGGAATGCATTCATGATTGGAAATTGCGGAATCGCCAAATTCGCTTTCTCATCCCGGAGTCTTTTGTGATTATCCGGAAGCTTTCCATTCCATCTGTGATCAGCGATGATGAAATCAAAGGGTATTTATATTTAGAGCTTGGATCAAGCATTCATCTCCCCTTTGATGAGCCTGTGTTTGATTGTATTGTCTTAGGAGAAAAAGAAGACAAAAAGGAATTATTGTTATTTGCTGCGCAAGAAGAGAATGTGATGGATTACGTGGATTTATTTTCTCACTTAAATTTAAAACCGATAGAGGCAGAGATTTCACCGCTTGCGTTATATCGACTCTACCATCACCTAGATTTGGCTCATAAAGACGAAGATTTACTGGTTGTCCAATTTAATTTAAATTCCGTCAATATTTGCATCTTTGAAAATACGATTCCATTTTTCATGCATCATCTTCCACTCGATTTTGATGAGAATCAATGGGATATAAAACTAAATCACGAAGGAAATTATGAATTAAAGTTTATCGGTGATGAACGAAATTTATCCATGCAATTTGAAGATTCGTATAAAGAAATCACTCGAATTATGGACTTTTATCGTTATTCCTTGCATCAAGGGCAAAAGCAGGTTTCCAAAATTTTATTAAACGGAGATCATCCAATGCTATTAAAGATTAAGAAGGACCTTGGAGAACGATTAGATACTCCGATTGAAACCATTTCATATAATGGAGTTGTTCCTACTGAGATCCATTTTCCAGTGACGCATTATCTTTTATTAGGCCTTGCGTTAAAAGGGGTGCAATAGATGCTCGTTGAAATTAATCTATTACCTCAAAAAGAGGAGAAAAGAATGTCCTTTTTATTGCTGGGAATAATCGGACTTGTCATCCTAGTCATAGCGGGTCTGGCATTCTATTGGTTTAATTATTCGACAAACACGAAAATCGACCAATTAAATAGGCAGATTTCTACAACGGAAAATACCATCGCCATCGAGCAACAGAAAATCGTCAAATATGAATCCTCTAATTCCCTAGCAGAGCTGGAGAATGCGGTTTCCTGGGCAAAGGATTATCCTATTAAAACGGTTTCTGTTATTAAAAAGCTCACTTCACTGTTGCCTGAACGAGGCTTTATTCAAAGTATTAAATATGAGGAGACAGGAGTGCTTACGGTAGGGGTCCAATTCGAGACGAATCGTGATGCCGCCTATTATTTGACGACCTTGCTTGATTCAGAATGGATTAAGGATGCAAAGCTGAATAAGCTGGATGCGGCGACTGCCTTTTACGATAAAAAACTCGGCCAAAAGATGGATGATACTAAAATTAAAAATGAAAAATATGTTCCGCGTTATCTTGGAGAATATGAAATTACGCTAAATCAAGATATTGTAAAGGAAGATATTAAAAAACAAAACGATGATTCAGATCCTTCCGATAAGAAAGGGGGAGATGATTCATGAATATAAGTTTTTTGAGAAATAAAACGGTCACGGTGACTGTTTCGGTTCTTGTTCTCTTAGCAATGGTTGCGGGTGTCTATTTTCTAATCGTTTCACCGAAATTAGAGGACGTGAAGCAAAAGGAGCAGGAATTATCCGCACAAGAAAAAATTCTGTCAGTTCTCCAAAATAAAATAACAGATACGAAATCCAGTACATTTGAGAGTACAGTAGCTCTACAGCAGAGTGTACCGGTTAAGCCGTTGTCCGAGCAGCTTCTTCTTGATATCGAAAAGGCAGAAACAATTTCCGGAAGCTTTGTTGTGAATATGGAATTCCAGGAAGCGGATATGGAAGGTAACCAAGATCAGCAGAAATCAGATAGTACAAACGAAAAGCAGGATCAGACGAATCAAGCTACAACAGAAGAAGAGCAATCGAAGGAAAATACAATTCCCCTTCCAACCGGGGTGAAAAAGCTAACCGTCAATTTAAATATTGAATCACCAAGCTATTTTGAGCTTGAAAAGTTTCTGCAAATTCTTGAAGCTTCGACTCGGATTGTTGTCGTAGAAGCAATTGATTTTAGTGCAAACGATGAAATTATCTCAACTGATCAAACGAATAAACCTTTAACTTATAAGATAACGCTTTCTGCCTTCTATATGCCTGGATTAACGGATTTAATTAATCAACTGCCAAAAATTGATGCACCGGCACCAAGCAATAAGAAAAATCCATTAATTGATTTTGGTGATTATAATAGCAGCGAAATTGAAAGCAATGTTGATGACTCTGTTACAAATTCAGATGATAATAATACGAATAATAATAATCAAAATAACGAGAATAATAACACGGAAGAAAAGCCTGATACAACAACGGATACGCCAAATCATAATAATAATGAATCAGCCAATGATACGAATACAAACGAGAATAAAAAAATACTAAAATATACAGTCAAAAAGGGAGATACTTTGACAAAAATTGCGATGGAATTCTTCCATTCTAAAGATGGAGTTAAGATTATCATGGACGCTAATCATCTTAAGAATGAATCAGTCACTGTTGGGCAAATCCTTCTTATTCCATTGCAGATCTAGATAATACTTGATTATAATCTCTTAAAAAAATTGACGAAAGCATTCGATAACAAGACGACAAAAGTCTTGTTATTTTTTTTTTTGATTATGATAGGATGGAAAAAACTAGTTAGATGAGGGGAGGTCAAACATGGAAAGCAAACAAAAGAATCGAACCATCACGATCAAAATAAATGGAAATGAACATCCATTTGATGAAGCCGTTGTGACGAATGACTCAGATAAAGTCGAGAAACTCAGAAAAGTGGAAGAAGAATCCATGCTGTCTAAAGAACTCGATTTAACCGAGCAACTTGCTGCTGCAGAGGAAAAAATGGAGGACCACTTTGATTGGATTCTTCCAGAACAGGCAGATGAGGAGTTAAAAGAATATAAAATCAACTACTCTACTTCTCCTAAGAAGGGGAAATCTTCCGTTTATCCCAAAAGTACTAGTAAAGGACGAATGCCAAAATGGAATCCATCGATCATTATTTCAGTTGCCTTTGCTATTATCCTTGGGACAAGCTTTGGATTTTTCATGCTTAAACTATTAACGAACGATCATCCTAAGAATCAACCAACCATATTAGAAAATGGAAATTTGGAAAACAATGAGACAAACACACAGGCAAGTTCAAATGGAAACAAAGCGATTCCATTGCCTACCCTCACAACGAATATTATTCAAGCTGGAGTATTTTCAAGTAAGGAATCGGCTGAGCAGCAGCAGGAGATCATCATGGCGGCTGGTTTTCCGAGTGAAATCGTCACATTTGATGGAAATTTCTTTCTGTTTGTGGGCACTGCAGATACGCTGGAGAATGCTAAATCTTTAAGTTCTGAATTCAAAGATAAAGATATTGGTGTCTATGCAAAGGAATGGAGTACAGGTGGTGAGACTAAAGTGAAATTTAATAAAGACGAACAGAAATTACTAACTCTCATTCCAGATACCTATCAGTTGCTTGTCCAACAATATTCCTCATTAGCTCTCGGTGATACTCCTTCCAGTGATTCTAGTCATGCTCTTTCAAGTCAAATAGAAAAGCTTAAGCAAATCAAGGATAAGAATGTTAATAACAAGACAATAATTGGAATAAAGGAAGATGCAGAGAAAGCCGGGAATCAATTAAGTCAAAGTAAATTTGACGTTCAGAAAGACCTTTTATCGATTCTAGCAAAGTATCATTCACTTACTAGTGAATAATAGTCAAGGATAAAATAATATATTTAAAGACAGCATTCAACAAATATCGTATATTTTCCGGGAAATAACACATTTTGAAAAGAGTCTGTTCGTTTTAATTCGACAGACTCTATTTATTTGATGAAAATTGTCATTTTTTTCAAAATCAAATTGTTCCATTGACATATTTTTGATACGATAGTCATGTATCTTCCTTTTTAGACAAAATTTTTAAGGTCAGGTGATTGTATGCAAACCCTCATTTTAGCCTCTTCGTCTCCTCGGCGTAAAGAACTTCTTGAAAATCTTCAGATATCTTTTCGGGTTTCCAGTAGCGATGTAGATGAAAGCTATGATCCTCATTTAAAACCACAAGAGGTTGTTATGGAACTGGCATCGCGAAAAGCTGGGCATGTAGCTAAACAGAATCCAGAGGCCTATGTGATTGGCTCAGATACTGTCGTGGTTATTGATGAGGAAATATTAGGGAAGCCTAAGGATCGAGATGAAGCATTTCAAATGTTAAGTCGCTTGTCTGGCAATACACATTCTGTTTATACAGGTGTGGCCATTGCGAAAGAAAATGAGATTCATCAATTTTTTGAAAAAACAGATGTGGTGTTTTGGGAGTTAACAGATGATGAGATTGACTCTTATCTTAACACCGGTGAACCGTTTGATAAGGCAGGTGCCTATGGAATACAGGGCTTCGGCAGCATCCTTGTTAAAGGAATTGTTGGAGATTATTTTTCCGTTGTAGGCCTCCCTATTTCAAGAACGGTTCGAGAACTTGCAAAAATGGGCTTTCATTTTCGAAAAGAAGGGAAATGATAATCATTTGCTAACTTCTTTATCATCATGTTTGGTAAGGAGGAATAGTAATTGCCAAAGGAAACGTTAATGATTAGAGACTTCCCACAAGATGAACGGCCAAGAGAAAGATTTCTTCAGAGTGGGGCACAAAGTCTTTCCAATCATGAATTAATCGCTATTTTACTTAGAACAGGTACAAAGGAAGAATCTGTCCTTCAATTATCGAATCGCTTATTAACCCATTTTGAAGGATTAAGATTGCTTAAAGATGCGACGGTTGACGAAATTACCTCAATCAAAGGGATTGGTATGGCTAAGGCGATTCAAATTTTGGCGGCTGTAGAAATAGGAAGAAGAGTGTCAAACCTCGCTTATCAAGACCGCTATGTTATTCGCTCTCCTGAGGATGGAGCAAAGTACATGATGAATGAGATGAGATTTCTCTCCCAGGAACATTTCGTTTGCCTCTATCTCAACACCAAAAATCAAGTACTTCATAAGAAAACCATCTTCATTGGCAGCCTAAATGCCTCGATCGTGCATCCCCGCGAAGTGTATAAAGAAGCTTTTAAACGATCAGCCGCTTCCATTATTTGCCTTCACAACCATCCCTCCGGCGTGCGCCTGCAAGGTGCGTAGTTTTAGCGATTTCTAAAGAAATCTAGAACTCCTTACAATGTTCTATGGTCAGCATCTTACCTTGAGGGGAAACCCAACATAGGGAACAGAGCATGATGTGAAAAGGAGAAGAGACGACAAAGCTATCTAACGTCGAGTCAGTTCTTCAGACCAAGTGATGTATGGTAAAAGCTATACTGCTTGAATCCTAGACGAATGAGCGATGGGTGCGCCGTTGTCTACGATAGCTAACAGGCAATGAGGACAAAATGGGAGACGTATCGCCAGAGCGTCTGTTGGAAATCTCCGCATTCCTGCCCATAGTAAGGTTTGTCCTTCAATCCTTAACTAGAGGAAAACGTCGAAAGGGATACCTAACCATCACGCATCTAAATTTGCGCATAATGCAGGGATTACCTAAGTGCAAGCGTCATTTTGGCTATTAGACTTTAGGTTTTGAAAATTGCATATGGTAACGGAGTCTCCATAGTACCCAACGTTTGCTTGTAATGAGTTTAGCAGGGGGAAGGGAGATAGGTTGATGTTAACGTTAACGAGAAAGGAGTCATGAACATGGCAAAAAATCCATTTCGACAGTTAGACGTTATAAGAAATGCTTCTCAAAAAGGAAACATCATTACGGATTGTTACCGTCTCATGTATAGCAAAGAGCTGTGGATTAAAGCATATGCAAAACTATACCCGAATGCAGGGAATCTAACAAAAGGAATATCAGAAGAAACAATAGATGGTTTCAGTTTACAAAAAATAGATGACATTATAGAGAAATTAAAAGCTGGAACATTTCGCTTTGCACCTGTAAGAAGGGTTTACATTCCAAAATCTAATGGTAAAAAGAGACCTCTAGGAGTTCCTAACTTTATAGATAAGATGGTACAGGAAGTCATGAGAATGATACTGGAAAATGTATTTGAGCTAGTGTTCTCAGACAACTCTCATGGGTTTAGAGAAGGAAGAAGCTGTCATACAGCACTATCCCAAATCAAAAACACATGGAAAGGGTTAACATGGTGCATCGAAGGAGACATAAAAGGCTTTTTCGACCATATTGACCATTCTGTATTATTCAAACTAATTTCAAAGAAAATTCACGACCACCGTTTCCTGCTTCTTATTCACAATGCGGTTACTAGCGGTGTTATGGAAAATTGGACATATTATAAAACATATAGCGGTACGCCACAGGGAGGTATTATCTCACCTTTGTTAGCCAATATCTATCTTCATGAGTTTGATCTGTTTATGGAAAAACAAATGGAGAAGTTCGATAAAGGTAAAATCAGAGTGAGAAATGATGAATACATCAAGATACGTTCAACAATCAGCACCTTGTCCAGAAAGATTAAAAGGCTTGACGAAAGAAAGGGACATCAATTTTGGGAAGGGCGAGAAGAATTAATCCTAAACATTCAAGAACTAAAAACTAAGCAAATTAGGATTCCATCAATAGACCCTTTGGATGAAAATTATCGCAGAATGAAATATGTTCGGTATGCTGATGATTTCGTGATTGGTATCGCTGGTTCTAAACAAAGTGCAGTCAACATGAAGGAAATAATCAAAAATTTTCTTAAAGAGGAACTTCTGCTTGACCTTAACGAAGAAAAAACGCTTATTACTCATTTGGAACATTCGATTCCCTTTCTGGGATACGAATTCAGAAGATGGAATGAGATAAAGGTCAAGAGAGTCATGTATAAAAACCAAAAGTATCCATTGAAAAAGCGTACTCTATCAGGTGCAATTAAGTTAGAAATCCCTGAAAAGAAAATCAAAGAATTTGCAATAAAAAATGGATATGGAAACTTGGAAATTTTTAGAATAATCCACAGAGCAAAACTAATTAACAATTCAGAGATAGAAATCATGTATACCTATAATGCGGAACTGCGTGGAATTGCAAATTACTATATGTTAGCAAATAACTATCATAATTTGGACAAGTTATTCTATCTAGCTGAAAGTAGTTTTATCAAAACCATTGCTAATAAGCGGAGAAATACTTCTATGAAGGTTGCATCTAGCATGAGAACGCACAAACAAGGTGTTCTATGTTTAACTAGGAAGGACAAGCATGGTAACGAAAAACTTCATCAATTTGTTAAACTTAAGGACTTACCTAAGCATAAAGGTGCTATTAAAGCAGATTCTTCTGAAATAGATACACTTGTTAATACATTAAAATATTCAGGAAGAACAGAATTTGAACAACGCTTATTAGCAAATCACTGTGAAGCATGCGGTACAACAGAAGGTCAGATGGAAGTTCATCATGTTCGAAAGTTAAAGGACATTAAGAATAAGCGTAGCTTAACATATTTGGACAAAATTATGATTGAACGGAACCGAAAGACACTTGTCCTGTGTTATAAGTGCCATCATGACCACCATGAGAAGCAAATTCCTATTAATCAACTGGCGAGCCGTATACGCTGAAAGGTGTACGTACGGTTCTGAGGGGGGAGTTGTGAAACCTGCTTTGGAAACAAAGTAAGGCGCATGGTTCCTACCCTACGACCCCGCGCCAAGCCGCGAAGATATTGAGGTTACGAAACGTTTAGCGGAGTGTGGTAAAATTATAGGGATTGAGCTATTAGATCATTTGATCATTGGAGAAAATAAATTTGTCAGTTTGAAGGAAAAAGGGTATTTATAACACTATGATTTTATTTGACGTTAGGCTATAATAATGGTTATGATTTTTTTGATGATAATATTATAATGAAAAAGTTAGTTCTTGAGTTTGCAAATATCAAAACAGATAAATCCTAGCTTTAAAAATTGGCAACTTCAAGTTTAGAAAGGGAGATACAACTATGTTTGGAATTGGGACAAGAGATCTCGGAATTGATTTAGGAACAGCGAATACACTCGTATATGTAAAAGGAAAGGGGATTGTTGTACGTGAACCTTCCGTAGTAGCATTTCAAACGGACACGAAAACCATTGTCGCTGTCGGAAATGATGCAAAAAATATGATTGGACGTACACCAGGTAATGTTGTAGCCCTCAGACCAATGAAGGATGGAGTTATTGCTGATTATGAAACAACCGCAACAATGATGAATTATTATATAAAGCAGGCTATTCATACGAAAGGTATGTTTTCTGGGAAACCATATGTAATGGTCTGTGTTCCTTCAGGCATTACGGCTGTTGAAGAGCGGGCTGTAATCGATGCTACACGCCAAGCAGGAGCGAGGGATGCTTATACCATTGAAGAACCATTTGCAGCGGCTATCGGGGCGAATTTGCCTGTATGGGAGCCAACGGGAAGCATGGTCGTGGATATCGGTGGAGGTACAACGGAAGTAGCGATTATTTCTCTTGGAGGAATCGTGACAAGCCAATCCATTCGCATTGCCGGTGATGAAATGGACGAAGCTATTATTAACTATATTCGCAAATCCTACAATCTCCTTATTGGCGATAGAACAGCTGAGACGATTAAAGTTGAAATCGGTTCTGCTGGCGATCCAGAAGGGATTGACAATATGGAAATTCGTGGCCGCGATTTATTAACGGGCTTGCCAAAAACAATTGAAATCTCTGCTGAGGAAATTGCGAAAGCTTTACATGATACAGTGTATGCCATTGTCGATGCCGTGAAAGTGACACTTGAAAAAACACCTCCTGAATTAGCGGCAGATATTATGGACCGCGGCATTGTGTTAACAGGTGGCGGAGCATTATTACGTAATCTAGATAAAGTGATTAGTGATGAAACCAAAATGCCGGTATTAATTGCCGAAACTCCACTAGACTGTGTAGCGATCGGAACAGGAAAAGCATTGGATCACATCCATTTATTTAAAAATAAATCAAGAGATTCTCGTTAATGGAATCTCTTTCTAGGCAGGGTCAGGTCTTTTAATAAAGAGGACAAGTTATAAGACCAAATGGAAAATCGGGAGAGGCAAAAAAACTCGGTTTCAGAAATAGATAAATAAGGATTAAGAGGTGTAAAAGAATGCCACAATTCTTTTTGAATAAACGCCTGATTATTTTGCTTGTTAGCATCATTCTTCTCGTGGCATTGATTGGGTTTTCCTTAAAAGAAAAGGATAATTTGACCTGGCCGGAACAATTTGTGAAAGACACAACCGGCTGGGTTCAAACCGTTTTTTCAAGACCAGCCCATTATGTTGCAGGCTTTTTTTCAAACGTGCAAGACTTGCAAAATACATATCAAGAGAACAAAAAGCTTAAATCAAGACTGGATGAGCTTGCGAAATTAGAAGCAGATGTCCAAGAATTAAAAAAAGAAAATGATGACTTAAGAGGGATCCTTGATAAAAAGGATGATTTAAGAAGCTTTTCACCAATTCAAGCAACGGTAATTGGTAGAAATCCAGATCTATGGAATGAATTATTAATCATCAATAAAGGTAAGGTCAATGGAGTTAAGAAGAATATGGCTGTTATTACAGCAAATGGACTAATTGGGAAAGTGAAAAGCAGTAATCAATTTAGTGCGACAATCCAATTATTAAGTTCAATGGATCATACGAACCGAATTTCCGCGGTTATTCAAGGAAAAAAACCAGCATATGGCATTATCAATGGATATGATGAGAAGAAAGAGCTGTTATTATTAAAGCGAATTCCATCTAAAGCTAGTGTTAAGAAGAATCAAATGGTCATTACCTCAGGACTTGGAGGTGTCTTTCCAAAAGGGCTCACGATTGGAAAGGTAGTTGAGGTGGAACCGGATGAAAATGGTTTAACGCAGACAGCTTATGTCCAGCCCGGAGCGAATTTCTATGATGTTGAAAATGTGATGGTTGTCAAAAGAGAAATGATGCAGCCGGATTTTAGTGATGAAATAGAGGGCGAGGAGGAAGACCTGTGAGAAGATTCCTTCTTCCGATAATTTTTGCCTTCCTTTTTATCCTTGAAAGTATATTTGTTGAACTATTCTCTAATCTGATTGCAAGGGGCGAATGGATATTAGTGCCTCATTTTTTAATGGTGGCTATTCTTTTATTAACGATATATGGTAGTAAAAAGCAGGGAATTATTTACGGATTAATATTTGGGCTTTTGTTTGATATTGTCTATACAGAAATCCTAGGTATTTATTTATTTATGTTCCCGCTTGTTGCTTATATCATTTCCATTTTGATGCGAATTTTTCAAACCAATGTCTTTATCTCTAGTATTGTGACCGCGATTGGGGTGGCATTGCTTGAGCTTGGCGCTTATGAGATGAATTTTCTCATTAAGATCACGGATATGGGCTTTACCACCTTTTTATACAGCCGCCTATTTCCAACGATTGTTTTGAACCTTGCATTTACGATTATCGTTATTTATCCTTTAAAGAGGTTCTTTGAGAAAAACACTGAAGAGGCTTCATAAGGGGCATCGAATCCTGATTTGATTAAGATGCTCAAACGTGAAGTTCTTTCAGGTGCTTTTTTTAAAAAAGAAAAAGATGTCCACTGAGAAAAAGAGGAAAATAGCTAGATTTGTCGAATTATTTATTTTAGCTGACTTCAAGAATTGGTGGTCCTATAGTAACAACTTCACGATGCTGGCGCTGACCTTTAGAATGAGGCGCTTATGTTATCTAACCTGAGGTGAACATCTTGACATGAAGAAATCACAGATTGTTGTCATAAAGGGTACAAAAGAAGGAATATCCTTACATCTTGATGATCATTGCTCCTTTGATGAGCTTTTGAAAGAATTAGATGAAAAATTATCCGAAAGTTCAATTTCAGTGGATGATCGTCCACTTATTTCTGTTACAATAAAACTTGGTAATCGCTATTTAACACTAGAACAAGAGGGAACTATCAAGGATTTAGTTCGCCAAAAACGAAATCTTGTGGTGGAATCTCTCGTATCTAATGTGATTACAAAGGAAGAAGCAGAGCAAAAAAAAGCTGAAAATGAAATTGTATCGGTTGCGAAGGTAATCCGCTCTGGACAAATCCTTGAGGTCCCTGGAGATCTTTTATTGATTGGCGATGTAAATCCAGGTGGTACCGTGAGGGCTGGAGGCAATATTTTTATTTTAGGTGCTTTAAAGGGAATTGCCCATGCAGGGTTCAATGGAAATGATGAAGCCATCATAGCGGCTTCTGTCATGAAACCTTCACAATTAAGAATCAGCAGTTGTATTAATCGCGCGCCGGACCACTATCTTGAAAATGAGAAAAGGGAAATGGAATGCGCATTTATTGATGCGAGTGATCAGATTATCATTGATAGATTACAAGTGTTATCACATCTTAGACCGAATTTAACTAGATTGGAAGGGGGACGCTAAAGTGGGAGAAGCAATTGTTGTGACATCTGGAAAAGGCGGAGTTGGCAAAACAACAACATCTGCTAATATTGGAACAGCTTTGGCTCTTCAAGGAAAACGTGTGTGCTTGGTGGACACGGATATAGGCCTTAGAAACTTAGATGTTGTGATGGGTCTTGAGAATAGAATTATATATGATTTAGTCGATGTAGTTGAAGGCAGGTGCAAAGTCCATCAGGCTCTTGTCAAAGATAAGCGATTTGATGATTTATTATTTTTGCTACCAGCTGCACAAACTTCTGATAAAACAGCTGTTAATCCAGAGCAGATGAAGCAATTAATAGATGGATTAAAGCAAGACTATGATTATATTATCATTGATTGTCCAGCGGGAATTGAACAAGGCTATCGAAATGCGGTAGCTGGGGCGGATAAAGCGATTGTTGTCACGACTCCAGAAGTATCTGCGGTTCGTGATGCTGATCGAATTATTGGATTGCTCGAAAAAGAAGAGAATGTGGAACCTCCAAAACTTGTCATAAACCGAATTCGAAATCATCTTATGAAAAATGGAGATATGCTCGATGTCGATGAAATTACAGCCCATCTTTCCATTGATTTAATGGGGATTGTAGCTGATGATGATGAAGTCATTAAAGCTTCTAACCATGGAGAGCCCATCGCATTAAATCCGAACAGCAGGGCCTCCATCGCCTATCGCAATATTGCGAGGAGGATACTTGGTGAATCCGTTCCCCTACAGTCACTCGAGCAAGATTCTAAAGGAATGTTTTCAAAACTGAAAAAGTTCTTCGGTGCAAAGTGAAATCAAACTACCTAGTTTGGTTTCTTTTTTTTGTCATACACCCATCATGCGACTCATAGACTTGTACAAAAGAATAATAAGGATTGGTGGGGGAAATGCGATCTCGTGCAGATGAAGTTCGAAAAAGAATTGAAAATCGAAAAAGAGAAAAAGAGAGAATGTCGAAAAATTTGAATAATCGCTTTTTATGGCCTGAGGAAGAAGAAAAGTATGGCTTTGATAAAGTGACTACTTTTGAAGGAGGACATGAGGAGAAAAGCCATCCTTTATTCAAAAAGGAAATTTTTGTTTTCAAAATTTTATTCTCTGCAGCACTTGTTTTGGTTCTGGCTATTCTCTTTCGCAATGATAGCCCGACTCTGGATCCAACTCGATCCTTTATTACAAAAACAATGGAAAATGAATTTCAATTTGCTTTTGTATCTAATTGGTATGAGAAGCAATTTGGAAAGCCGCTTGCGATCCTACCTTTTAATCACTCAGATAAAGAAAAGGATAAATCCGATGGGAACGAAGGCGAGTATGCAATGCCAGCCTCAGGTAAAATCTTAGAGCAATTTAGCTCAAATGGACAAAGGGTTGCCATTGAAACGAGCAAGGAAGCAACTGTTGATGCAATGGAGGAAGGCCTTGTCAGCTTTGTGGGAACAAAAGACGGGTTTGGTCGTACCGTGATTATTCAGCATCCAGATAAGAGTGAGTCATGGTATGGCAATTTAGCGCAGGTGGAAGTGGATCCTTATGATTTTATTGAAAAAGGCGATATTGTGGGGAAAGCAAGTGATAGCAAAGATGGAGAGAAAGGGGAATTTTATTTTGCGATTAAAAAGGGTGATGATTTTATCGACCCTATTCAGGTGATTAAATTTGAATAATTTTTTCAGCTTGATGAGAAAACTTCAGATTCATCCGTTATTTTGGGCTGTCGCTGCTCTTTCGATTGTTACGGCGCATTTTCAAGATCTCTCCATTCTTTTTCTCATCATTTTCATCCATGAAATGGGACATGCAATGATGGCGAATTCTTTTTCGTGGCGCATTAAGAAAATATCTCTGTTGCCCTTTGGAGGGGTGGCAGAAATGGATGAGCATGGGAATCGCCCATTGAGGGAAGAAGCTTGGGTTATTTTAGCAGGTCCTCTTCAGCATCTTTGGTTATTTTTAGTGGGAGCTATTGGCTATTCATTAAACCTTGTTCCTGAGGACATTTATCAGCTATTTGTTCAATATAATGGGATGATCCTTCTCTTTAATCTTCTCCCCATTTGGCCGCTAGATGGTGGGAAGCTGCTATTTTTGCTTCTATCACTGAAACAGCCTTTTCCTGAAGCTCATATGAATACGATTTTTCTTTCAATTGGAAGTCTTGTCATCTTTATTTTGACGAATCTTTTCATGAATCCGTTTAATTTGAATGTATGGATGATTGTCGCCTTTTTATTATTTTCACTCTATTTCGAATGGCGGCAGCACAGGTTTCTTTTCATGCGATTTCTACTGGAAAGGTATTATGGGAAAAACCCGGATTTTCGCTCTTTGCAGCCAATAACGGTACAAAAAGACGAATTGGTAGTGAATGTTTTAAAACGATTTCGTAGAGGCTGCAAACATCCAATCGTCATTGAGGGGAATGGGAGTGAGATTGGGACATTGGATGAAAATGAACTCTTGCATGTATTTTTTTCTGACAAGCTTTTGACTGCAAAGGTGGGAGATTTGCTATATTATTATTGAGAAAAAGATTTACCCTATTTGCAGGAAACGAGGAAAGAGCTTGAATACATTAGTAGTGAATTATACAGGAAGAGAAAAACGTTTTGCCCTTTTGAAAAATGATAAAGTGGATAAAATTTTCATCGAACAGCCTGAACAGCAATCATCCGTAGGAAATATTTATTTAGGGATTGTGACAAAGGTTTTGCCCGGAATGGATGCAGCCTTTGTCGATTTTGGTGAAAAAAAGGGTGGCTACCTTCATCGCGATAAGCTTTTATCCTTTCTTCAATTGGATGTTCCCAAGGAGGAAAAGCAGCAGCAGAGAATCTCATCATTTGTTCATCAAGGGGAAAGGCTTCTTGTTCAGGTGGAAAAGGATGCTGCTGGTACAAAAGGAGCCCGTCTTACCGGAATCGTTGAATTTTCGGGTGAATATGTTATTTATATGCCATATGGACGCTATGTGGCTGTCTCAAAGAAAATCAAACAAGAAGAAGAGAGAGCGAAGTGGCGTAGCTTAGGCTATGAGATAAAAACAGTGGATGAAGGAATGATCTTTCGAACCGAATGTGAAGGACAGGCGAAAGAGGACGTACGATCGGAGCTTGATGAATTACGGGGGAAAAATCAGAGTTTGATGAAACAATTTCTATCAATGAAAAAACCTGGACTTATTCTATCTCGAGATACGTTTATGGAAGAAGTGGAAAGGGAATTAAGAACCTGGGATGAGGGCCAAGTTGTTATCGATGATGGAGAGATGAAAAAGAAACTGGATTCTTGGAAGATGAATCCTAAGATAGAGATTCTATGGTATTCCAAGAGGGAAAATATTTTCTCCGCCTATCATGTAGAGCATGAGGTGGAGAAGGCCTTAAAACGCATCGTATGGCTGCCAAATGGAGCTTATCTTATTTTTGATTATGCGGAAGCCTTAACGATTATTGATGTGAATACAGGAAAGTTTTCCGGAAAGAATGATTTAGAAGCGACGGTATTAAAAACAAATGAATGGGCTGCCGAGGAAATTGCGCGCCAAATTCGTCTAAGGGATTTAGCCGGGATGATATTGATTGATTTTATTGATATGAAAAAGGAGGAGGAACGAAAACTAGTTCAAAGGCGGCTCGAGCAGGAGCTCACAAAGGATGACCGAAGAACAAAAGTGATTGGTTTTACCTCTCTTGGCATCCTGCAATTAACGAGAAAGAAGACCAAAGTCTCCTTATCCGAGGCATTAGAGATGAAATGCCCTACTTGTGAGGGAACAGGAAAAGTCATAAGCACGGAAACCATTGCTTTTCGGCTAGAAAGGGAGCTTTGGGAGCATCGAAATTCAGATGCAGAAGGGATATACATTGAGACAACTGCCGAAGTAAAATCTTTATTTTGCGGGGAGCAGAATGAACATAAAAAGAGGCTTGAGGAAGCCATTGGTTTGAAAATCTTTTTCTCTTTAAAAGAGGCATTTAAGCCATATTATGAAATTAGACAAATTGGGAGTATTTCCGATATTCAATAATGAAGGTTAGCCTGATGGTTTAATAGCTGACCTTGCTTTTTCTATTGACATAAACGACTAAATTATGATAGGATTCTAATGTTATGTTTGTAGCGCACCGTGCTACAACCGCTCAAAACAGGTACTAAGCTTTTGCTTATTTCGCAAAACGCCTGTCCATGGCGAGTCTTAGTTTATAAGGAGGTGCATTTCATGTACGCAATTATCGAAACAGGTGGTAAGCAAATCCGTGTAGAAGAAGGTCAAGCTATCTATATTGAAAAGCTTAACGCTGAAGCAGGCGAAACATTTACATTTGATAAGGTTTTATTCGTTGGTGGTGACAACGTTAAAGTTGGTAGTCCTGTTGTAGAGGGAGCAACTGTCACAGCAAAAGTTGAAAAACAAGGTCGCGCGAAAAAGATCATTGTTTTCAAATACAAAGCGAAGAAAAACAATCGTAAGAAGCAAGGTCATCGTCAGCCATACACAAAAGTTGTAATTGAAAAAATCAACGCGTAAGGCGATTTAAGATGATTCATGTCAATTTAAAACGTACTGAATCCGGGAATATTCAATCCTTTACTTTGAGTGGTCATGCCTTGTTTGCTAATCATGGAAATGACATTGTTTGTGCAGGGGTTTCTGCCGTATCGATTGGTGCGATTAACTCTATTATGGCACTAACAGGTGTTACTCCTGAAATCGAACAGAGTGATAGCGGCTTTCTCCAATGTGTGATTCCAGATGATTTAAAAGAAGAGACACAAGAGAAAGTTCAACTGTTGCTTGAAGGAATGCTTGTCTCACTGCAAACGATTGAAAGAGATTATGGTGATCACATAAAAATTACCTTCAAAAAGTAGGAGGTGGAAATAAATGTTAAGATTAGATCTTCAGTTCTTTGCTTCTAAAAAAGGAGTAGGTTCTACAAAGAACGGACGTGACTCTATCTCGAAGCGCCTTGGTGCGAAGCGTGCAGATGGTCAATTCGTAACTGGCGGTTCTATCCTTTATCGTCAACGTGGAACAAAAATCTATCCAGGTGTGAACGTAGGTAAAGGCGGCGACGATACTCTATTTGCAAAAGTAGATGGTGTTGTTAAGTTCGAACGTTTAGGACGTGACCGTAAGCAAGTGAGCGTTTACCCAGTAGCTCAAGAAGCTTAATTACTTTACAAAACTCTAACCAGGCTTGGTTAGAGTTTTGTTTTTGTTTGGAATCATTTTTACATAAGAATTTTTGACTTACATAGTCCAAAGTACAATTTTGGCTGTATGATGTAGGTTTTACAGGAAAAATATGAAATTAATCATGCGATTGTTTATATTTTTGGTATACTAGCCTAAAGAGGAAACTGTGTGTGTAGGAGTGCTACAATGAAAAGGGACTGGAATACAATAGAGGTGCTAAGGCACGCAAGACATGATTGGCTAAATCAAATTCAATTAATCAAAGGGAATATTTCCTTAAATAATATCGCACGTGTCAATGAAATTATTGATGAAATTGTTGCAGAGAGCAAGCATCAATCAAAGCTTTCCAATATGAATTTACCTCAGTTTGCCTCATTACTGCTTACTTGCAATTGGGAAAATCATTTATTTCAATTAGAATTCGAATGTGTTGAACAAAATCATCTGTGTGCTGATGATCATCGTTTAGCAAATTGGACAAATGTTTTTTTTGAAGTATTAGATGAGTCTATTAAGAAATTTCATGATAATTACCTTTCTATAACAATAGAACCACAAGCGAAAGGAATCGGTTTCTTTTTTGATTTTAGCGGGATAATAATTAGTAAAGACCATATGGAAGATTTTCTAAAGAGTCAACTATCTTTAGAAATAGGAGTGAAGGTTCAGCAATTTTCTGAATGTGAGCTAACGCTCGAATTCTTCTTACCCAATAACGAAACGAAGGAATGAAAAATAGAACGGTTCTCGTCAGGTGATATTCATTCTTTTAAAAGACTTGCGACGGGAGGAAAAATATGTTTGTAGATCAAGTCAAAATTTATGTTAAAGGCGGCGATGGTGGCAACGGTATGGTTGCATTCCGCCGTGAAAAATATGTTCCAAAGGGTGGTCCAGCTGGTGGGGACGGTGGAAAAGGAGCAAATGTTGTATTTGAAGTGGAGGAAGGCCTTCGTACATTGATGGACTTCCGTTACCAACGTCATTTTAAAGCCCCTCGCGGAGAACATGGGATGTCTAAAAATCAGCATGGAAAAAATGCAAAGGACATGATTGTCAAGGTTCCACCAGGTACTGTGGTTTCAGATGCCGAAACAAAAGAAATTATTGCTGATTTAACCGAGCATGGTCAACGGGCTGTTATTGCGAAGGGCGGAAGAGGAGGCAGAGGGAATTCACGTTTTGCAACACCTGCTAATCCGGCACCTGAGCTTTCTGAAAAAGGAGAGCCGGGGCAAGAAAAAGACGTTATCCTTGAATTAAAGCTATTAGCCGATGTGGGGCTAGTAGGTTACCCAAGTGTCGGGAAATCAACCTTGCTATCTGTTGTTTCAGCGGCAAGACCGAAGATTGCGGAATATCATTTTACTACGAATGTTCCGAATTTAGGGATGGTGGAGACTGAGGATGGAAGAAGCTTTGTCATGGCCGATCTTCCTGGATTGATTGAAGGGGCACACTCTGGAGTTGGACTAGGACATCAATTTTTACGTCATATTGAAAGAACAAGGGTTATTGTCCATGTCATTGATATGGCTGCGATGGAAGGGCGCGATCCTTACGAGGATTATACGACCATCAACAATGAATTGACGGAATACAATCTGCGCCTTACAGAACGTCCACAGATTATTGTAGCCAATAAAATGGATATGCCGAATGCGGAGGAAAATTTAAAGCAATTTAAATCTCAGCTCAAAGAGGATTATCCGATTTTCCCGATTTCAGCCATTACCCGAAAAGGGCTCAGAGATTTGCTGTTCGCGATTGCGGATAAGCTCGATCAAACATCAGAATTCCCACTCATTCATGAAGAAGAGCAAGATGCACAAACCATAAACAGAGTCTTATATAAGCATGAGGCAGAGAAACCGGATTTCGAAATTACAAGAGATTCTGATGGAAGCTTTGTTCTTTCTGGGTATTCCATTGAGCGATTGTTCAAAATGACGGACTTCACAAGAGATGAATCCATTAAACGATTTGCACGTCAGCTAAGGGGAATGGGTGTTGATGATGCATTACGGGCAAGAGGAGCCAAAAATGGAGATACCGTTAAGTTGTTAGAATATGAATTTGAATTTATGGATTAACCTGATTGGTTAATGGGGTGGGGAAATGAAAAATAGTAAATTAGATCGAAAATTTTACTTAGTTCGTGAAGATGTGCTTCCAGAAGCAATGAAAAAGACGATAGAAGCGAAAGAAATGCTTGAAAGAGGGAAGGCATCTTCCGTTGGGGAAGCTGTGCAAAAGGTTGATTTGAGTCGCAGTGCCTTCTACAAATATCGTGATACCATTTTTCCTTTTCACACAATGGTGAAAGAAAAGCTGATAACCTTATTTTTTCATTTGGAGGACCAGTCAGGAACATTATCCCATTTACTTAGCGTTGTCGCCACATCTGGCTGTAACGTCCTGACGATTCATCAAACCATTCCATTACTTGGCAGAGCGAATGTTACCTTATCTTTAAATATTTCTGAAATGGAAATGGACATTGATGAATTGCTTTCTCGTTTAAGAAAGCTTGAATTTGTTGAAAAAGTTGAGGTGTTGGGGTCAGGAGCCTAAGGGACTCCCGAGCCCCTTTTTTTTAAAATCATACATGAATCCATTAAAGGATTAAAGAAAATCGAGGTTTCTTGTTTGTAGGAGGAGATGGGAAAAATGAAAGTTGCCTTTTTAGGTCCAAAAGCGACATTTACAGATTTAGCTGTTCAAAAGATATTTCCAGATGCGACAGCTATTCCTTATATGACGATACCAGATAGTTTAGATGCCGTAATGGGGGATGAAGTGGATACGGCAGTTGTCCCTTTAGAGAATGCTTTAGAGGGGTCTGTAAATATTACTCTTGATTATTTAGTTCATGAGGTTGAATTACCCATTGTAGGGGAAATAACGGCGCCAATCCGTCAACATTTGCTCATTTCTCCTAAGTTTTCAGGGAATTGGCAGGAGATTGAGATTATTTATAGTCATTCTCATGCGATTGCACAATGCCATAAATTCCTTCACAGTCACTTTAAGGGGATTCCCTATGAAAGTGTGACTTCGACAGCAGCAGCAGCGAAATACCTCTCAGAACATCCCAATGGAAAAGTTGCCGTTATTGCCAATGAACTAGCAGCCAAGGAATATGGCCTAGTTATAGCCAAACCGGATATTCATGATTATGATTTTAACCACACAAAATTTATTATCTTATCTAAACAAAACTTAGACTTCAGTAAGCAACAACGTTATAAAAATGGTGATAAGACTACAGTGATGGTTACACTGCCCTCAGACCAGGCTGGAACACTGCACCAAGTGCTTTCTGCATTCGCTTGGCGTAAGCTGAACTTATCTAAAATTGAATCACGCCCGATGAAAACGGGATTAGGAAATTATTTCTTTATTATTGATATTGAAATGGCCTTGGATGAGGTTCTCATTCCAGGTGCGATCTCAGAGCTTGAGGCACTTGGATGTTCTGTTAAAATTCTGGGAAGCTATCCGTATTTTCAATTGGACAAAGAAAAGGCAACGCCGATGGAGGCATCTGAAGTATAAACACATGAACAAGAAAAAGGACATTTTAACTCTTATTTCAGAGAGAAATGTCCTTTTTTTGTATAGTTATAAAAAATAGCTAGCGCTGATCAATTAAAAAATTAGCCTTTTTCATTGCTTCTTCTGCTTCTGATAAAATTTCTTCAGAGGTTGCGGTTATCGTATGGAGATGGTATCCATCCGTTAATTCCGAAAGATAGGAGGCATTCGTTGTCTTAATTTTCTCCATAAATTGCTTCACTTCTTTTCGATTAGAAACCATAATGGATGCAGTCAGATCCCCATAGACAGGATGTTCGATTTTCACATCCTTTACTGTCACCCCTAAGTCAACTAATAAAAAGAGTTCTTCTTCCGTTCGTTCAGGAGGATGGAAGCAGGCGACTGTTCGTTCATAGATCTTGACGGCTGATGGATGAATCAGATAGAGATATCCTTGGCTGGAGGCAATAATCGGCTCATTTCTCGCCTTAAGTAAGGTGATATCTCCTACAATCACCTGTCTGCTGACATTGGCTCTTTCCGCAAGTTCACTTCCTGTAATCGGGCGATTGCTCGTCTTTAACCAATTAAGGATTAAATCTCTTCTTTCTTCACCTAGTAACTTTTTTTCCTTCATTTACAATCCTCCTTTTTACATCATTGTATCATGTATTTTGTTCCATTTTTACAATCGAAAGGATGGACTCTCCTAAGTTCTCCACATCCTCTATCGTTGTTTTTTTTCCAAAGGAGATACGAATAAATTCCTTTGCCTCTTTTGCTGCAACTCCAAGTGCCTTCATTGTTTTGGACGGTGAGAGTAAACCAATCTGGCAGGCGCTGCCTGTTGAGATGGCAAATCCAAGGCGATTTAATTCAAGCATGATCCATTGTCCCTCTAGTCCTCTTACACGGAGACCAATTGTTGAAGGAAGCTTGTTTGCAAATTCGTAGAATACAAAGTTTTCCCTTTTATTTTTTAGTAAGCGAATGAAACGTTTTCGAAGCTTGTCGTAATGCTGATGTAAAGAATCGCGTCTTGCTTCAAGCTGTTCTGCAGCGACGGTCATGGCCGCAATGGCTGGAACATTGACGGTTCCAGGCCGCATCCCTTTTTCATGAGTGACTCCCGGGTAAAAAGGTTTCCAGGCAATTTTAGGCGAGAGATAAAGGATGCCAATCCCTTTTGGTCCATAAATTTTATGTCCAGAAATAGAAAAACTGTCCACCAAGCGGGAAATCTCTTTCAAATCTACTTTACCAAATGTTTGCACACAATCGCTATGAAAACGAATTTGTTCTCTTTGACATATGGCATGAATTTCAGCTATTGGCTGAAGGGTTCCAATTTCTGGATTTCCATGCTGAATGGAGATACAGATTGTATCTGGTCTTAAAGATTGCTTCAATTCCTCTACATCAATGATTCCATTTTCGTTAAATGGAAGATAAGTAATTTCATAGCCGTTCTCTTTTAATTTCTCTAATGTACTTTCAACAGAAGAATGCTCTGCCATGCCAGAAATGATGTGCTTTCCTTTTTTTAAGGGCGACCGTATGAGGGATTGAATGGCTAAAAAATTACTTTCAGAGCCTCCAGAAGTAAAATAAAGTCCATCTGAATCAACACCTAATAGCAAAGAAAGCTGTTTTCGGCAATTTTCTAAAAGATTGTGCGCCTGATTCCCAATATCATGGAGGCTTCTTGAGTTTCCATAATATTCTGTTGCAGCTTTCACATAAGCTTCTGCTGCCTCTCTATCCAAAGGACAAGTTGCTGCATAATCGAAATATATCATAACATCCTCCGATTTCTACACTTTAATCTCAAAACACTTGTCATAAGTTTAAATCTATGTAATTATAAGTGTCAAGACAGTTGTAAACTGGGGGGGTAAAAATAATGGGAAACTCCAATGTATTGATTATTGGTAGCGGGATAGCCGCGATGCAATTATCAAAAAAATTACGAAATGATGTAAATGTGATGATTCTCACAAAGTCAAGCATAAGTGATGGAAATTCCTTTTTGGCTCAAGGGGGAGTCGCGGTTGCTTTGGGAAAGAATGATAATCCATATAAGCATTATTTAGATACGATGGAGGCTGGACGTTACCATAACAATGGGGAGCTTGTGTTAGAAATGACGAAAGAGGCTCCGCATCTAATAAATGAACTTTTTGCCAATGGCTGCTTATTTGACACGGATGCCAGTGGCGAGCTTCTTTTAGGCTTAGAAGGAGCTCATCAAGAAAGAAGAATTGTTCATGGCGGTGGTGATGCAACAGGGAAAACGATCATGGAGTATTTTTTACAGCGAATAAATGACAATATCTCTGTGGTGGAAAACATTACTGTATATGAATTAATAATAGAAAATAATCGCTGTATTGGAGCGAGAGGGAAATTTCAAGATGGTACCATTGAGACCTTTTATGCTGATCATGTGGTGCTGGCAACGGGAGGATGCGGGCAGGTCTATAGTTTTACCTCAAATGCCGAAACCGTCACAGGCGATGGAATCGCATTAGCTTATATTGCTGGTGCAGAAGTAGCGGATATGGAATTTATCCAATTCCATCCAACACTTTTGTTTGTCGATGGAAAAACGAGAGGATTAGTTTCTGAAGCCGTCCGTGGCGCTGGAGCGAGATTAGTCACAAAGAAGCGAGAAACGATTATGGATGATGTTCATCCAATGCGTGACTTAGCCCCAAGGCATGTTGTCTCACAGGCTATTTATGATCAAATCAGACAGGGAGAAGAAGTATTTTTAGATATAGCTTTCATTTCAAATTTTGAAGAATATTTTCCAACTGTTTCAGAGATATGCAAAACGAATGGAGTGGATTTAAGGGAACAACTTTTACCAGTAGTTCCGGGCTGCCATTTTTTAATGGGGGGAGTCAAAACGGACGCCTATGCCAGAACAAGCATCCCTGGCCTATATGCAATCGGAGAGGTTGCTTGCACGGGTATACAAGGGGCAAATCGCCTCGCAAGCAATTCCTTATTAGAAGGGTTATTCTTTGGCCATCGTTTAGCGGAGGTTATTCATGCGCAAACCGATGTTAGTCAAGTTTCCCATGAGGGAAATCTAAAGCAGAAGATAGACAATCATTCTCTCAAACTACCAACCATTTCTGAATTACAAAAAAGGATGATGGATTTTACCGGTATTGTTCGAAATCATGAACAATTAAAACGGCAAAAGGACTGGTTGGAAGGCTTTGCAATTGAGAAATGGCTTGAGATGGATTTTGCACAACTCTCAAAAAGGGATATTTCAAGAGCTTTTATGCTCATTACTTCATGGCTTATCACAGATTCTGCTTTACAGCGAACAGAGTCAAGAGGCGGCCATTATCGCACCGATTATCCATTTGAAAAGGATAAGGAATGGAAACAGAAGCAAATCATTCAGACAAGACGGAAAGTTGAGGTAGGAGAAAATGAACAAACTAAAGCTGAAATTACAACTGGAGCAATTCTTTCTTGAAGATATTGGCGAGCGTGACGTAACGAGTGAGCTCATTTTTGCAGAGAAAGAACAAGGAGAAGTTGTCTTTCTGGCAAAGGAGAGTGGGATATTTTGCGGAGAAGAAGTGATTCGCACCGGTTTTAAACTACTTGACGAGAATGCTGAAGTTCGATTATTAATTTCTGACGGCGATCCGCTAGAAAAAGGACAAAGTTTAGCAATAGTAAAAGGAACAATTTCAGAATTACTAAAAGCAGAACGTGTCGTCTTAAATCTTGTGCAACGAATGAGTGGGATTGCCACCAAAACAAGAGAAGCTGTAAGGATTCTGGGCAGCTCTCATACAAAAATCGTCGATACGAGAAAAACAACACCCGGATTAAGAATGGTAGAAAAATATGCTGTGCGCTGCGGAGGAGGATTGAACCACCGCTTCGGTTTATATGATGCTGTGATGATTAAGGATAATCATATTTCATTTGCTGGTTCGATTACAAAAGCGGTAGAAAAAGTTCGAGTTAGTCTTGGCCACATGGTGAAAATAGAGGTGGAAACGGAAACAAGGGAAGAAGTGTTTGAAGCAATTGAAGCCGGCGTTGACGTCATTATGTTCGATAACAGAAAGCCTGAAGAAATAAGTGAATGGATTTCATTGGTTCCAAAAGGAATCATGACGGAGGCATCTGGAGGCATTACATTAGACAATCTTGCTGACTACAGCGATTGCGGTGTCGATGTGATTTCTTTAGGTTTCTTAACTCATACAGTGAAAGCTCTTGATATTAGCGTAAAGGTTCATGTTGTAGGTTAAATATTTGCTAGTTTGGAAGATTTGCCATACAGGTTTGCGGCTTTGATTCAATAAAGCAACGAAAGATTTTGTTTATTCGCGAAAATGGATAGTTTATTCGCGATATTTAAAATTTATTCGCGAAAATCAAGGTTTTATTCGCGAAAAACCTAATTTGCTCGCGAAAGCCAAAATTTATTCGCGAAAAACCTAATTTGCTCGCGAAAGCCAAAATTTATTCGCGAAAAACCTAATTTGCTCGCGAAAGCCAAAATTTATTCGCGAAAAACCTAATTTGCTCGCGAAAACTAAAATTTATTCGCGAAAAACCTAATTTGCTCGCGAAAATCAAAATTTATTCGCTAAATTCCAAGCTAATTCGCGAAAGCCAAAATGTGCAAACTAAATTCAAAGCTACTCGTAGAAAACAAAATTAATTCACAATTTCATAAATCATACCAAAGCTCTATCATACCATGCAAAATAATTAAAATATTAAAAACATCCATATTACCATTAGGAGGATGCGAAAAGCATGAATATTTTCCAAACCACAGAAAAAACGAATCATCTACCGGAAAAATATAAAACGATGTCCGTTGAAGAATTGGAAGGTCGTGTCAAGGAAATCAAAGAAAAACTCGGGAAAAGATTATATATTCCAGGTCATCATTATCAAAAGGATGAAGTGATTCAATTTGCTGATGCAACAGGTGATTCTTTAAAGCTTGCCCAATTATCTGCTGATAATCGCGATGCAGAGTTTATTGTGTTTTGCGGGGTTCATTTTATGGCAGAAACAGCGGATATTCTAACAACAGATAATCAAACTGTATTTTTGCCGGATATGAGAGCAGGTTGTTCGATGGCAGATATGGCCGATATTCATCAAACGGAAAGAGCTTGGGAAAAGCTTTATGAACTGTTTGACGATACGATTTTACCGCTTACCTATGTGAACTCAACCGCTGCAATTAAGGCCTTTGTAGGGGAACATGGGGGTGCGACTGTAACAAGCTCAAACGCTTCAAAAATGGTGAAATGGGCATTCAAACAAAAGGAACGAATCCTATTCTTGCCCGATCAGCATTTAGGGCGGAATACCGCTTATCAATTAGGAGTCCCAGTAGATGAGATGGCAATCTGGAATCCTCAGGAAAATCAATTAGAGTATGATGGACCAGTTGAGAAAATTAAAGTGATTTTATGGAAAGGTCATTGTTCAGTTCACGAAAATTTCACAACAGCTAACATCGAATCAGTCAGAAAAAAATATCCAGACATGAGAATCATTGTTCATCCTGAGTGTAGCCGTGAAGTGGTCAATTTATCGGATTTGGCAGGTTCCACTAACTATATTATTAATCAAATTGAACTTTCCCATCCAGATACTTCGTGGGCGATTGGAACCGAAACAAATTTGGTCAATCGTCTCATTAAACAGCATCCAGATAAACATATTATTTCGTTGAATCCATATATGTGTGTATGTCTTACAATGAATCGAATTGATTTACCACATCTTGTTTGGTGCCTAGAATCGATTGAGAGTGGTGAGCGCACAAATGTGATTAAGGTGGAAGAAACCATTTCCTTCCATGCAAATCTCGCACTAAATCGAATGCTTGCTCAATCTTAATGAAGAGTTGAGGAAAAACTACCTAAAAAAATTTGATGTTTACAGGTAGTTTTTCTTTTTAAATCTCCTGGCTCATTCGAATTATTGGATCCTGTTAACATATTTTTTTTGATTCATGCATAAGTTTTTGTGAAGATTATTAGCAATTTGCCCACTTCATCATACACTATATGGACTTATGCATAGGAGGGAAACTAAAGTGAAGATCCATATCGTACAGAAAGGGGATACTCTTTGGAACATTGCCAAGAAATATGGGGTTAACTTCGAAGAGCTGAAACAGATGAATTCCCAGCTAAGTAATCCAGATATGATTATGCCTGGTATGAAAATAAAAGTACCGACTGCAGGTGGCTCCATAAAAAAAGAAATGCAAATGGGTTCCAAAAAAGAAGCTCCCATCATGCAGCATCCATTTACAAAAGAAAAACCATTACCGATTGTTGAACCACCGATTACGCCCGCACCAATAAAAGAAGCGCCAATCATGCCTGCACCAAAGGAAAAACCAAAAGCACCGTATGTTCCTAAAATGCCTCAGCCTATTATTCCTGAAATCGATATTAATAATTATTACACAATGAATATGCAAAATGTATCTGTAGAACAAAAACCACAGCCAGCTCCAAAACCAGAAATTCAACCCATTATCATTGTGGAAGAAAGCTCAGAATCCATTGAATCTCCAGTGGAAATGCCGATGCAGGAAGTTCCATATCAGCCAATGTATCCTTGCGTTTACTGCTATCCTGTAACACCAATTATGCCGGGAACAGGTTTATGTTATCCAGGAGGATTTCCTGTTCCGCCAATGATGCCTTTTATGCAAGCACCAGCTCCATATTCTGTTCATCAACCAATGCCACAAGTGGCGGGAGCTTATGAACAACCAATTCTACAAGGAATGATGCAAGATCCTAGCCAGATGATGATGCAACCAGGTGTAGCCGGTGACTTTGATGATGAATCCTCCTCCTTTATGCCACAAATGCCTGCATTTAATCCAGAGACACAAGGAATGGGCATGGGAGGATTCGCACCTGAAAGTCCAGAAGGATATCCATACATGCAACCAGGTTATCCAGGAGGAGTCCCAGGTCAAATGCCGTTTGGCACGCTGCAAGCCGCTCCACATCAGCCAATGCAACCGATGATGTCACCAATGATGCCGATGCAGCCCATGAGCCAACCAAGTTTTCCTGCCGGCCAAGTTCCATATGGCTACCCAGCAATGGGAATGCCAATGGCCCAAGCTCCAATGGGATTCCCAATGGAATCGTTTCAACAGAGAAATGATTTTGATGAATCACTAGCTATGCAGGTAGCTCCTCAGCAAATGCCCGTAGCACCACCAGTTCCAGGTGCTATGAATGATTGTGGCTGTGGGGGACCAAAAATGGCTCCAATGCCGTATGAGATGGGTGCATTTGGACCGGGACCAGTGATGAATCCATGGATGTTTGGTCAAGGAGCTCCAGTCTATACCCCAATGTATGGACAGCAAATGGCTCCACCGTTTATGACTCCATTCAGCTATGGTCCATATGGTCCATATGGTCAAGGGATGCCAAGAAATCCTGAAGATGAGGAAATTGGAGACTAAGAATATGGGAGACGATTACCAAAATCGTCTCCTCCTCAATTTAAGAGAACAAATCCCATTCGTTATCGAAGACATTTTGCGAATTCGTAATCATGTTTTTTTAATCAAAACTGATCATCTTCCTTTTATATTAAAAGGTTTTCCAACCTATCATCGCTTGAAATTACAGGAATCATTTACAGAATCTTTAAAAAAGGAAGGCTTTCATAACACTTATCATTTTTTAAGCATAGAAATGGATCCTCCTTTGTTGTTTGAGCAAAAATACTATGGCTGTTTAGAATATATTGAACCAGCCAAAGAGAGCTTTTCTTATCATCAAGAGGAAAATCGTCATCGAGGTTTGAAGGTGCTAAAGGATTATCACCAAACAACTAGAAAATTAGTACGCCGCTATAAAACCTTAATTCCTGATTTTGATTTAAAAAATAAATGGCAGGAACGTTATCGTACATTTGTCCAAAACCTCCCTATTATTCGTTTTTTTATTAAGAAAGAATTCGTTCGCCAAATTTTAGCATGGGCTCATTGGTCTCTTAATGGCTTAGAGAGAGAGAAGTCATTTTTTTATCAGGGGGAGACGGTTATTCTGCATGGTGATGTAGCGCATCACAATTTTATATGTACTGAACAGCATCAATTAACCTTAATCGACTTTGATTTAATTGCAATAGGGAAAAATTGGATTGATTATTTGCAATATGCAAACCGCATTTTTCCTTTTTTAGAATGGAATTTACAGGAATTATGGAGATATGAAGAAATGAAAGAGTACCAAAATGTAAAGGGTTTCTTGTATGCTTTAGCATTTCCGACAGATATTATGCGAGAATGGAACCGAGTAATCAAGGAAAAAAGCTACAACCATCCTCGAAAGATTCGCCCGATTATGGAGCTAACGATGGAACAATTTCATTTGCGAAAGCAGTTTTTTAAGGATATCCAATCAACCTTGGATGACAATTAATGGTCTTATCTGACAGCATGAAAATCTTCTTCCGTCACAATCTAATAAAGAGCAGTGCGTAAATTGCTCTTTATTATAGCGAAGGAGGTTTTTCGCTTGAATAGAAAAGGTTTAGTGGTTGTCTCTTTTTCAACCTTAATAAGTTTGGGTCTTGCAGGATGTAATGCAAATAATGAAGCAAAAATTCAAGGTAGATATTCTGATTCCATGGAGCCTGTTGGTTATTACTCTAATGAGAATGTCCATCATGGGGGTAATGCCATTGTTGACCAGGATAATGACGGAGCGTTAATAGAAATAATGGATCATACTCTTGGTGGAGAAGGAGAAGCTGTAAATGAAAAACGGCAAAGGATTTTAAATGCCCGCGATGGAAATGGGAATCCCGGAAATCCAACAAAACCATTAGCTGATAAGGATCGAAATTTTTTTGAAAGAGATAATCGTTTTAGTCGTGCGGATATCAATTATCACGGCCATCTAAATAGTAACCAAAATGTAGGCAGAACATCTTACTATTCCAATTATGATGGGGAGCTTGTCGAGAGAATCAGGGATAACGCCGAAGCGGTTCCGAATGTAGATAGTGCCCAGGCGGTTATTTACGGAAAGAATGTTTTAGTAGCGGCTGATTTAAAGGACGAAACAAGGAAAAATTCGACTGCTCAAGCGATTAAAAGTAAAGTTAACTCAGTCATAAATGGGAAAAAAATAACCGTTGTTACGGATCAAGCAACGTATAGCCGTGTCAGGAGCATTGATAATGATTTGCGCGATGGTGGGCCAACAGACCATATACAAGATGATTTAAAAAACTTGTTCCGTTCTTTCTAATCGTTGTTTTATCGACAATTTTTAGCTATGGACAGCCTCAACTTGGCTGTCCTCTTTTTTTTTGAGGATAATTCACTTCTAAATTGGTAAGGATAGATAATGGAAATTAAAAATTTTTTTGATTTTCTTATCGATAATAGAGGTGGTCAACATGAGAAGCATTCTTCCCCGATTGCTGATGGCTTTTGTTTTCATTTCAGCTTTTATCATTCAGACAAATCAGATATCCGCTCACGGCATGGATCGTGAGCATTCCAAAACTGAAAGTCAGGAGAAACCAATTCATTTAAAGGTCATATTAGAAAGATCCTATGTTGATGGAGATAAGAGCCAGGAAGTGGTTCATGAAACAATCTGGTCAATGGAGAATTTTTGGGCGAAATATGACCAATGGGAGTTAGTTTATATGGGGAAGGATCAATTAGTTTTTCGTCAAAATATTGATGATATCTCACCTTTATTAAAATCAAATGGATATTTTGGAATAACGGATGAGGGAATCCTGACCATTTTTAACGGCAAACCAAGAAATTATCAAATCATCCATTCATTTTTTCAGATTGATATTGGGAAGCTTGAGAGCAAAAAGCATGAACAATTAAAAAAAGGGATTCCAATCAAAACAAAAAATGATTATGAAGAGGTTTTGGAAAGCTTTAAAATGTACTCAAAAGAGGAAAAACATTAGGAATCTTTTGCCTAGAAGTCTGTCACTATAAAGTGACAGACTTTTTTTCCGTTAGGATATTTCCTTCGTAACTGATCACTTGATATGATAAAATGAGGTACAGCAAATGTTGAGGAGCGGATGTTTTGTTTGAGTTTATAAAAGGAATTATAGAATTTGTTGGACCGGAATATATTGTGATCGAAAATCAAGGGATAGGGTATCAAATTGCAACACCTAATCCGTTTTCCTATTCCAATTTGATGGGGAAAAATGTGACGGTGTATACGTATCATTATGTTCGTGAGGATGTTATCGCTTTATATGGATTTCATTCACGTGAAGAGAAAAGCTTATTCACAAAGCTATTAAATGTCTCAGGCATTGGGCCGAAGGGGGCACTTGCTATCCTTGCCTCTGGTGTTCCAGAACAGGTGGTACAAGCGATTGAAGCGGAGGATGAGGCTTTCCTTGTAAAATTCCCGGGTGTCGGGAAGAAGACAGCAAGACAAATGATTCTTGATTTAAAAGGAAAGTTGCAAAATGTCGTTCCAGATTATTTTCCCAGTCTTTTCTCAAGTAATCTTGATGAGGTGAAACAGCTTCATAATCAAGAACTAGAGGAAGCTTTATTGGCATTAAAAGCACTAGGTTATTCGGAAAAAGAAATTAATAAAATGACGAAAGACTTAGGAAAAGAAAAACGGACGACGGATCAATACTTAAAATTAGCTTTACAAAAGCTATTAAAATAAAACTTGGATGATTTTTTCATGAAAAAGGATGGGGAACAAATGGAAGAACGAATTGTATCAGGGGAAGCTGATGTGCAAGATTTCTCGTTCGAACAAAGCTTGCGTCCACAAACCTTAAAACAATATATTGGGCAAGATAAAGTGAAGGAAAATCTTGATATCTTTATTCAAGCAGCAAAGCAGCGAGAGGAAACCCTTGATCATGTATTACTTTATGGACCTCCAGGGCTTGGAAAAACAACATTGGCTGCTATTATTGCCAATGAGATGGGAGTGAATATTCGCACAACCTCTGGACCAGCGATTGAACGCCCAGGAGATTTAGCCGCAATATTAACTGCACTTGAGCCGGGGGATGTATTATTTATCGATGAAATTCATCGCTTGTCAAGATCAATTGAAGAGGTTCTATACCCTGCAATGGAGGATTTCTGTTTGGATATTGTCATCGGAAAAGGGGCAAGTGCCCGTTCCGTCCGTCTGGATCTTCCTCCTTTTACATTAGTCGGTGCAACGACAAGAGCGGGATCCATTTCTGCTCCATTAAGAGATCGATTTGGCGTTTTAGCTCGGCTAGAATATTATCAAGAGGAACAATTAAAGTTGATTGTCATGCGGACCTCTGATTTATTTGAAATCGAAATAGATTCACAAGCAGCAAGTGAAATCGCCAGGCGTTCTCGAGGCACTCCAAGAATTGCTAATCGCCTTTTAAGGAGGGTCCGGGATTATGCCCAGGTTCGTGGAGATGGGGCTATTCATAGCGATTTAGCCATTGAGGCACTTGAGCTTCTGCAAGTGGACCGTTTAGGGCTCGATCATATTGACCATAAATTATTAAAAGGGATTATTGAAAAATTCCGCGGTGGTCCCGTGGGTCTAGAAACCGTTGCTGCCACCATCGGTGAAGAAGCACTGACGATTGAAGATGTATATGAGCCGTATTTATTGCAAATCGGATTTTTACAAAGAACCCCAAGAGGCAGAATTGTCACTGATTTAGTATATCGTCATTTTCATATGGAGGTGCCTAAAGATTGACTGGAATTCCAAAATTACTCATGACGGTTGGGGCCATTATTTTTGCAATTGGTTTTTTGCTGCAATTTATTCATATTGGGAAGCTTCCAGGAGACATTATTATTAAAAAGGGAAATACGACCTTTTATTTTCCTTTGGCCACTTCGATTATATTAAGCATTTTATTATCATTCGTATTATACTTATTGGGGAAGTTTCGTTAAAAAAATTGTAAATCAGTTAGAGTAGGGTGACAACATGAAAGTAGATTTATTTGATTTCCATTTACCAGAGGAATTAATTGCACAAGTACCTCTTGCGGATCGTACAAGCAGCCGTTTAATGGTGCTTGATAAAGAGAATGGAAATATTCGACACGATATTTTTAAAAATATTACCTCCTACTTAAAAAAAGGAGATTGTTTAGTATTAAATGACACAAGAGTATTACCTGCCCGTCTTTTTGGTGAAAAAAAAGATACAGGGGCTAAAATAGAGGTGCTCCTTTTAAAACAAACAGAAGGAGATACATGGGAGACTCTTGTAAAGCCAGCTAAGCGTGTAAAAGAAGGGACTGAGATTCTGTTTGGAGATGGTCTTTTAAAAGCAATCTGTGTAGGAACCTCTGATCATGGAGGAAGATTGTTTTCATTTCGGTATGAAGGTATCTTCTATGAGGTTCTCGATCAATTAGGGGAAATGCCTCTTCCACCATACATAAAGGAACAATTGGATGATCAAGAACGTTATCAAACCGTCTATGCAAAGGAGAGAGGTTCTGCTGCAGCACCAACTGCAGGGCTCCATTTTACGGAAGAATTATTGGAAGAAATTAAATCTTTGGGTGTTCATTTAGCCTTTATTACCTTACATGTAGGTTTAGGAACCTTTCGACCTGTAAGTGTCGATGATGTCGATGAGCATGAGATGCATTCTGAGTTTTACCAAGTCTCAGAAGAAACTGCCCGTTTGCTGAACGAAGTAAGGGCAAATGGTGGACGCATTATTACCGTAGGAACCACCTCAACGAGAACACTTGAGACCATAGCAAGTAAATATGATGGGAAGTTTGTAGCGGGGTCTGGGTGGACAAGCATCTTTATTTTCCCAGGCTATGAGTTTAAAGCGATTGACGGGATGATTACGAATTTCCATTTACCAAAATCAACTCTCATTATGCTAGTAAGTGCTTTAGCAGGTAGAGAACATGTTCTTAAAGCGTATGAAACAGCCGTAAAGGAAAGATATCGCTTCTTTAGTTTTGGAGATGCGATGCTTCTTATATAGAAACGTCCATATTTAATAGGAGAGACACCAATTTCCTCTTGTTAAATTAAGGAGAAGTTCCATTCAGGAGGTAGCAAATTTGACAGCAATTAAATATGAATTAATCAAAACATGTAAACAAACAGGTGCTCGCTTAGGACGGGTTCACACCCCGCATGGTTCCTTTGAGACCCCAATCTTTATGCCGGTAGGAACCTTGGCAACAGTAAAAACCATGTCCCCTGAAGAATTGAAGCAAATGTCCGCCAATATTATCTTAAGTAATACCTATCATCTCTGGTTACGACCTGGTCATGATATTGTGAAGGAAGCAGGGGGATTGCATAAATTTATGAATTGGGACCGTTCCATATTAACGGATTCAGGTGGATTCCAAGTATTCAGTTTGAGTGATTTTCGTAAAATAGAAGAAGAAGGTGTTCATTTCCGTAATCACTTAAATGGTGATAAGTTATTTCTCTCACCGGAAAAAGCGATGGAAATTCAAAATGCCCTTGGCTCCGATATTATGATGGCCTTTGATGAATGTCCACCATATCCTGCTACATTCGAATACATGAAGAAATCAGTAGAAAGAACTTCAAGATGGGCAGAAAGATGTTTAAATGCTCATACTCGCCCAAACGATCAAGGGATATTTGGAATTGTCCAAGGGGGGGAATACGAGGAACTGCGTAAGCAAAGCGCCAAGGATTTAGTATCATTAGATTTTCCTGGCTATGCAGTAGGTGGATTGTCTGTTGGCGAACCGAAGCATGTAATGAATCGCATGCTTGAATTTACAACCCCACTATTACCAACAAATAAGCCAAGATATTTAATGGGAGTAGGTTCACCAGATTCATTAATTGATGGGGCCATTCGCGGAATTGATATGTTTGATTGCGTTTTACCAACTAGAATTGCGAGAAATGGCACTTGTATGACAAGCGAAGGGCGTCTTGTTATCAAAAATGCAAAATATGCACGTGATTATCGCCCGCTAGATGAGCATTGCGACTGCTATACATGCAAGAATTATACGCGCGCTTATATTCGTCATCTTATTCGTTGTGACGAAACATTCGGAATTCGACTTACATCTTATCATAACCTGCATTTTCTGTTAAAATTAATGGAAGAGGTCAGACAAGCTATTCGTGAGGATCGCTTGGGTGACTTTAGAGAAGAGTTTTTTGAGCGTTATGGCTTCAACAAACCGGATGCTAGAAACTTTTAATAAAGCTTGAAAGGAGGAAATAGAATGGAAGGTTTAGTAGGCACAATAGGTCCTCTGTTATTAATGTTTGTTTTGTTCTACTTTTTATTAATTCGTCCACAACAAAAGCGCCAAAAAAATGTTCAACAAATGCAGAGCAGTTTAAAAAAAGGTGACAAGATTGTGACAATCGGCGGTCTTCATGGTACAATTGATTCAATTGATGAAGATACGGTTGTTATTAAATGCGGTGATGGAAGTCATCTGACATATGACCGTGTTGCAATCCGTGATGTTAAATCATCAGAGGATTAAGAAAAATAGCTGACTCCAAAACTTTGGAGTCAGCTTATTTTTTTCTACATAATCCAATGAAGTATTATTCTTCATGTGTTACGCGATTTTGTGGTCATATTCACTCCCAGGATTCCACCCATCATGGCCGTTAAAATATAGCAAGTATGATAAATCAATGTTTCCATAGAAAATAATCGATTTAATCCCAAAAATTGAAATAAGAATATAATTAAAGAAAAGACAAGCCCCGTTAAACTACCAAGCAGCCATCCTTTTTGTTTTCCCCGTCCACCTGAAATAAAGCCACCCAGAAATAATGTAATAAATGAAATGGCTGTTACAACAAATTGGAGGGAAGATTCTTGGAGAGAAGTAAATTTCAATAGGATGGACATCACAAAGCTAGTCACGATTAACAATAAAAAAATTGTAATAATCCCATATAAAATTGAACTACCTATTTTCTTTGATTCCTCCATTTTTTGATCCCCTTTCTTAAAATCCAATTACCTGAAGAATTCGCACAGCTTGTTTCTTATAGTACATGCATATTCACAACACATGAAAAGTAGAATGAAAAGGTGGTTTTAAATTTGAAAAAGTATCCTTTTATTGCTATTTAAACGATGAAAAATAAGGTGTTTACAACAGAATTGAAAAAGCTAATCATTTTACCTTTACTTATTAGGAAGAAACAAATCGTGACAAAAATTTTCCAATTAACGGAATGCGGGTAAATTCATTTTTATAAATAAGTCCGAAGAGAATAATGAGTATGGAATAAAGAATCACCATAATTACTGTTGTCGTGAACAAATTGAGAGTTAGCTGAAGATGATCGGACATACTTGAAAAAACAAAGGAACCAACCATTCCAGTAATGGTTATGGCAAGAATGGTTTTGACATAGTCTCGAACATAAAAGGTAAAAGAAATGGCTTTTACGACAGTGGCAAAATGAAGTAAGGTCACGAGTAAAATCCCAACTACAATACCGATGGCTGCCCCATTAATTCCAAAGCTGGGTTGACTTGCCAATAAAAGGATGACTACTGTTTTGACCAAAGCCCCAAGAAAACTATTAATCATGGCGGCTCTCGCCAGGTTTAATGCCTGGAGTGTAGCCTGTAGTGGACCTTGATAATATTGCAGAAGGAAAAAGGGTGCCATCAGCTTTATAAAAAAGGATCCACTTGAAGAGCCATACATGACTTTCATTAAAGGCTCAGATAATACATAGAGAATGACAACGGAAATCCCTCCAGTAATAAAAACGTAACGTAAAGCCTGCTGTAAGCGATGCTCTATCATTTTTTTATCATGACGAGAATTTGCTTCACTAATTGCAGGGACTAGTGAGGTCGATAGAGAATTCGTTATAAAGGAGGGAAGCATTAACAAGGGCATGGCAAGACCAGTTAACGCTCCGTATTGCCTTGTTGCAAGAATTGTTGTCACACCCGCTAGGGCTAATGCTTGAGAAACAACGATTGGTTCTAGGAACCAGGAAACATTTCCGATTAGTCTACTCCCGGTAGTCGGGATGGCAATTTGCATTAATTCTTTAAACGTTTGTTTTCCAGTTTGAACATGATGAAAGAAGCGCCCTCTCAACCGAAAACGTTTTTTTAATTTAAAGCTTGTTAACAAATAAATCAGTGATGACAATTCTCCAATCACAGAGGCCAACATCGCACCCGCTGCAGCATACTCAACGCCATAAGGCAAAAACTTTTTTGTCATGAAGGCAATCAAGGCAATGCGGAAGGTTTGTTCAATCACTTGTGAGATAGCAGCAGGCTTCATATTTTGTTTCCCTTGAAAATAGCCCCTTAATACGGATGATATGGCCACGATCGGAACAATCGGGGCAATGGCTAATAACGGTAATTGAGTTCTTGGGTCTGTAAACAAGGTATGAGCAAGATAGGGCGCAAGAAAAATGAGAGCAGGTGTGAAGAGAACGGATAAAGTAATGGTAGTGCTTAGAGAAACGACTAGGATTTTTTTTATTTTTTTAACGTCTCCTAGTGCTTCAGCCTCTGCGACATTTTTCGAGATGGCAACCGGTAACCCTAATTGTGTAATGGTGATGACGAGGATTAGTGTAGGGAAGGCCATCATATATAACCCTACTCCTTCTTCCCCAATAAAACGGGCAATGACAATCCGATTAATAAACCCTAGTACTCTTGTTACCAAGCCCGCAATTAATAAAATAACGGTCCCTTTTAAAAACTTAGACATCCATTTCCCTGCCTTCTCAAAAATGGTGATATCATTTACAATTAACTATATGCAATGATGTGGACAAAGCATGACAAGGTTGAGATAAATATTAATTTAAAAAGGTAAGAGGAGGCGGCTCGATATGAACATCGGCCATAAATATGATCACTTTCGCAACCAAGTACAGCCTGCTTTGAAAAGTAAATTGGAAGAATTTGAACTTCTTGGATATGGTACAGTATTAGAAGATACATTGTGGAAATTTTTAACTAAAAAAAAGTGGAAAAAGCCGAAGGAAGAGATGAAGCTTTTTGAAATTGTGCAAGATATTTTATCTGTTGACGCCGGTGAGTACATGAGTTTTGTTACCGTAGAAGCCTTTAAAGAATCTGAATTTTATTTTGTTAACGGAGATGATTTAAAGGAATTATTAAAGTAGGGCTATGACTTTTTACCTAAATGAATGAGAGATTTCTTTGTCAAAAAAAACAGTTTTCTTGAAATTGGCATTGAATGTTCACGTTCATAAATTGACAGCTTTTCCAATCTGTTTCATAATGAGAATGTTGATTTTATAAAAATAGCATCATTCTGATTCCAAGAGAGATTGTGGTTATTTAGGCCTTGAATTAAGGAGGATTTATACATAATGGTTAAACGCAGTAGAATTGTTGCTTTCCTGCTACTAGTGCTTTTGTTAGGCGGGCTAGTCGGTGGAACAGCTAAGAACATCCTAGAAAATATCAAGCTTGGGCTGGACCTTCAAGGTGGTTTTGAGGTTTTATATAAGGTAGAACCAGCGAAAAAGGGACAAGAAATTGACAAGAAAGTTTTAGCCAATACGGTGGACGCTCTTGATCGACGTGTCAACGTGCTCGGTGTGAGTGAGCCGAACATACAAATTGAAGGAAAAGACCGCATTCGTGTGCAACTAGCAGGTGTTAAGGACCAAAATAAAGCACGTGAAATTCTTTCTACACAAGCGAACCTAACGTTCCGCGATGTGAATGATAAGAAAATGATGGATGGCACGGATTTAAAAGAGGGTGGAGCGAAGCAAACCTTCGATGAAAATGGGAACCCGAGTGTATCTTTAACATTGAAAAGTGCAAACAAATTTAGAGATGTGACCCAGAAAATTGTGAATATGGGTGAACCTAATAATCTACTTGTCATTTGGTTAGATTTTAACGAAGGTAAGGATTCGTTTAAAGCGGAAGCAGCGAAAAAGGATCCAGGCTATCTTTCTGCACCTCGTGTAAGCCAAGTGTTTAATCAGGATACCGTTTCAATCGTGGGTGATTTCAAGGTTGAAGAAGCGAAAACATTAGCTAACTTATTAAATGCAGGGGCTTTGCCAGTTAAATTAAAAGAAGTGTACTCAACTTCAGTTGGTGCCAAATTTGGAGAACAAGCATTAAATGAAACGATATTTGCAGGAGTAGTCGGAATTGCAATTATTTTCCTATTTATGCTTTTGTATTATCGCTTACCAGGGTTCGTGGCAACCGTTGCTTTATCCGTCTATATTTATTTAATATTACTGGTCTTTGACTGGATGAACGGTGTGCTGACGCTGCCGGGAATTGCGGCGATAATCCTCGGGGTCGGGATGGCAGTCGATGCCAATATCATCACGTATGAGCGGATTAAGGAAGAAATAAAAGTCGGTAGAAGCATTAAATCTGCCTATAAAGCTGGGAGTGCCGGAGCTTTTACGTCCATCTTTGATGCAAATATTACGACCCTTTTAGCAGCAGGTGTGTTATTCTTCTATGGAAACAGCTCTGTTAAAGGGTTTGCGACGATGTTGATTATCAGTATCCTCGTCAGCTTTATCACAGCCGTATACGGTTCCAGATTACTGCTTGGATTATGGGTACACAGTGGTTTATTTGACAAGAGACCTGGTTGGTTTGGCGTTAAGCAAAAGGATATCCATAAGATTTCCGAAAACATCGATACGCTGCAAATTCCAACTCATTTTGATAAACTGGATTTTGTGCATAATCGGAAGAAATTTTTCACGATTTCAGGGATTCTTTTAGCTGCATCAATTATTGCGATTATTTTTGTTCGCTTGAATCTTAGCATTGATTTTTCAAGTGGTACACGGATTGAGTTGTTATCCAAGCAACCATTGACTTCAGAGGAAGTACAATCACAGTTTAAACAGTTGCATATTAAAACAGAGGATGTTGTCATCTCAGGAGATAAGAAAGATATTGGTGTGGCAAGATTAAAAGGAGTATTATCAAAAAATGAGATTGCCGATTTAAAATCTCACTTTAAAAAGGAATTTGGAAATGAACCAAATGTAAGTACCGTTTCACCAATGGTTGGTAAGGAATTAGCGAAAAATGCCCTGATTTCAGTGGCGATTGCTTCCATTGGAATTATCATTTATGTTGCCTTCCGCTTTGAGACAGCAATGGGGATTTCAGCAGTTCTTGCCTTAATTCATGATGTCATCATGATTATCGGATTTTTTGCCATTACTCGACTTGAAGTCGATTTGACCTTTATCGCGGCTGTCTTAACGATTATTGGTTATTCTATTAATGACACGATTGTTACCTTTGACCGGATGCGTGAATCCATGATTAAGAAGAAACGGTTGAAAACACCAGAGGATATTGCAGAAGTAATCAATGTTGGGATAAGACAAACCTTAACGCGTTCAGTCAATACGGTTTTGACGGTTATAATCCCAGTTATTACCCTTCTGATTTTTGGAAGTGAGTCTATTCGTAACTTCTCGATTGCTCTTCTCTTTGGATTAGTAGGCGGTGTCTATTCCTCTATTTGTATCGCAGCGCAAATATGGTATGTGTTAAAAGTGAAGGAATTGAAGAAAAAAGGTACAATTAAAACGACGAAGAAAAAACGAATGATTTCAGATGAACCACAAGTATAAAATGTAAAAATCAAGGGACTGTTTCATTTTCGCGAATTTAAAATGGTTAGAGCTTTTTAGTTCGGTTAGGAGGGCAGTCCCTCCTTTTTTTTTGCACTTTAAGAAAGTATAAATTGGCAGCGGTGATGAAGATCGAGGTAGTGGCCAATTTTAGGAATAAAGTATAAGGGCAACTACGCCTCTGTCTTCGCCTGAAGGCTTGCCAATCGGCGAGTTTTCTTTATGGCTTTTTAGAAGATGAACTGATTTCTTGTTGTTCGGATTTCGTAGGTGATTGTCAACGAACTTACATTGAATCAAAATAAAGGCTCCTGTATAATAATATCTCTAAAGAGGTGGGCGTATGTTAAAACCAAAAAGTCGATGGATTGTTCGTGAACCAGATCAAGAACAGGTTGAAAGACTCATTTCGGAGCTGAACATCACTCCTCTTGTGGCTTCTTTACTTGTTAATCGGGGATTGCGAACACCTGAATCAGCAAAGAGTTTTTTATATGAAACCAATCAGGATTTTCACGATCCTTTTTTATTGCCTGAAATGGAGAAAGCTGTCTTAAGAATTCATAAGGCAATCGAAACACAAGAGCCTATTTTAATATATGGTGATTATGATGCGGATGGAGTTACAAGTACAACTGTCATTATGTATACCTTAACTGAACTAGGGGCGAATGTAGATTTTTACATTCCCAATCGTTTTACGGAAGGGTACGGTCCGAATGAAACTGCTTTTAGAAATGTTGCAAGTCTTGGCATTCGCCTGATCATTACTGTTGATACTGGAATTGCGGCAATACATGAAGCACAAGTCGCAAAGGAATTAGGGGTTGATTTGATTATCACCGACCACCATGAGCCTGGGCCTGAGCTGCCTGATGCCTATGCTATTGTTCATCCCAAATTGGAGAATAGTGAGTACCCCTTTCGCGATTTAGCGGGTGTTGGCGTAGCCTTTAAGCTCTCCCATGCGTTATACAAATGCGTTCCAGAGCATCTCTTAGAAATTGCAGCCATCGGAACAGTAGCGGATCTTGTTTCACTTACAGATGAAAATCGATTAATTGTGAAAAAAGGTCTTAAAAAGCTCAAGGAAACCGAAAATTTAGGCTTATTAGCATTGCTTAAAAAGGCAGGAGGGCAACTTTCAACGATTGATGAAGAGACGATTGGCTTTGTTATCGCTCCAAGGATTAATGCGATGGGAAGACTTGATCGTGCAGAACCAGCTGTCCATCTTCTTTTAACGAATAATCCTGTTGAGGCGGACGAGTTAGCAACAAAAATTGATCGATTAAATAAAGAAAGACAGACAATCGTTGCGGAAATTACAGAGAAAGCCATTAAAGAAGTGGAAGAGCATTATCCAATCAAAGATAACGCCGTTTTGGTTGTCGGAGGGACCGGTTGGAATGCTGGAGTGATTGGAATTGTTGCATCGAAACTGGTTGAAAAATATTACCGACCAACGATCGTACTTAGCTATGATGAAGAAAAGGGCTTAGCTAAAGGATCTGCAAGAAGTATTATCGGTTTCGATTTATTTAAGAATTTATCCACCTGTCGTGATATTTTACCGCATTTTGGTGGACACCCTATGGCAGCAGGGATGACCTTAAATTTAAGTGATGTAGTCCAATTCAGAGACCGTTTAAATGGACTAGCAAAAGAACAGTTGACAGAAAAAGATTTTATTCCGGTTACAACGGTGGATTGTGAAATAAAAATGGATGAAATCAACTTGAGTGCGATTGAGGAAATGGGATTACTTTCTCCATATGGAGTGGATAATCCAAAGCCAAAGGTTTTGGTTCAGCAAGTTGGCTTTTCGCAAATAAGAAAAATCGGCTCTGATCAGAGTCATTTAAAGCTGACCTTATCCACTGATAACACCAGTTTAGATGGAGTTGGGTTTGGACTAGGACATTTATATGAGGGCATCTCCCCACTCGCAAAATTATCCGTGACTGGAGAGCTTTCCATTAATGAATGGAATAATATTCGTAAACCACAAATTTTCCTACAGGATATTGCAGTCTCCTCGTGGCAGCTTTTTGATTACCGGGGACAAAAACGAATGCATCAATTAGTTAGTGCGATTCCTAAAGAAAATACAAAATGGATCTTGTTCAATCATGAGAATAAAGGGAAGTTACAAAGATACTTTGCCGTTGATTTTGACATCGTTGATTGCGAAACATCTGCACAAGAATTATCAATTGATGATTCTAATGTTGTATTAGTTGATATGCCATCAAATAAAGATTTACTTGAAGGGTTGCTTAAAGGGAAAAAACCAGAAAGAATATATGCGCATTTTTATCAGGAAAAAAGCGACTTCTTTAGTACGATGCCAACTCGAGAGCATTTTAAATGGTATTATGCTTTTCTCTTAAAGAAAGCCCCTTTTGATATTGGAAGATTTGGCGATGAATTAGCGAAATATCGCGGATGGACAAGAGACACAATTGATTTTATGTCAGAGGTGTTTTCTGAATTAGAATTTGTTAAAATAGACAATGGATTTATTTTCTTAAATAAGAGTATGCAGAAACATGATTTAACAGAATCGCTTGTTTATCGTATGAAGCAAGCCCATTTTGCACTTGAACAGGATTTGTTATATTCCTCATTCCAAGAACTACATCAGTGGTTTGATGAAATGCTTCAAGGGCAGATGAAAATTGAGGAGGCAATGGAAGAATGGATTTAAAACCATATGTTACAATTGTAGAGGATTGGCCAAAACCTGGAATTAAATTTAAAGATATCACCACATTAATGGATGATGGGAAAGCATATAAATATGCGACAGATCAAATCGTGGCATATGCTTGTGAAAAACAAATAGACCTTGTTGTAGGACCTGAAGCAAGAGGCTTTATTATCGGATGCCCGGTTGCCTATTCATTAGAGGCAGGATTTGCCCCTGTCCGTAAAGAAGGAAAACTTCCACGAGAAACTGTAAAGGTTGAGTATGGTCTTGAGTATGGGAAGGATGTTCTTACCATTCATAAAGACGCCATCAAACCTGGACAAAGGGTTTTAGTTACGGACGATCTTCTTGCTACAGGTGGAACGATTGAAGCTACGATTAAATTAGTGGAGCAGCTTGGTGGTGTTGTTGCAGGGATTGCTTTTCTCATTGAATTAACTTATTTAGATGGTCGCAGCAAGCTTGATGGTTATGATGTCTTAACTTTGATGCAGTTCTAATGAGAAATCCTTATAATTTGCATAAATAGTAAACCGAAAAGAGCGCTAAGAAATAGCGCTCTTTTTGTACTTTAAGAAGGTATAAATTAGCACCTCTATCTTCGTCTGAAGGCTCGCCAAACGGTGAGTTTTTTCTTTATCCCACTCTTAACGGACATTTTGACTCCCACTTCAAGATTCTGAGAATACGAAGAAGATAAGTGGGAGATCAACTGTCTGTAAAGGTCCGACGAGGGATTAAGGTCCTAGTCAGGCGAAGCCACAGGACGTGGCGTTATGAGCGTGAATAAGTGAAATAAGATTTTTCTTTGGGCCTCAGCCCTTAGAAAAATCAATCAGGCTTTGCGTGACTAACCATCAGTGGGGGATGAATGGCAGACTAAAAGCGCGATGTCAATCGCAACGTCTGCACACTTCACGTCCTGTGCGTCGAAAACCCCCACTGATGGAAGTTTCACTTTATATATCTATAATTTTCTTGAAATTGGAAGAAAAAGAGCGCTCAAATCTATTTTTTCGACATTTTTTTAAATTCCCATGAAAAATAAATTTCAATCTCTTTACATATTGCTTTTTTTTCAAGATAATAGTAACAATCATTCAATTTTTTCAAGTAATAAAAATCATATAGTAATTATTAAATAAAAGAAATTATAGAAATCAAAGGTGATTATATGGCGAATGATCAGGTTTTGACCGCCGAACAAGTCATCGATCGAACAAAGCAATATTTAAATGATGAGAATGTAGAATTGGTGAAGAAAGCATATGAATTTGCCAAGTATGCTCATCGTGATCAATTTCGAAAATCAGGTGAACCGTATATCATTCATCCCATTCAAGTTGCTGGAATTCTAGCCGATTTGCAAATGGATCCTTCAACGGTGGCTGCTGGTTTTCTTCATGATGTCGTTGAGGATACTCCGGTTACTTTAGATGATTTACGGAAAATCTTTAACGATGAAATTGCGATGTTAGTCGACGGTGTCACAAAACTCGGAAAAATTAAATACATGTCTAAGGAAGAACAGCAAGCAGAAAACCATCGGAAAATGTTTGTGGCCATGGCTCAGGATATTCGCGTAATATTAATAAAATTAGCTGATCGTTTGCATAATATGAGAACCCTTAAACATCTTCCAGCTGAAAAGCAAAGAAGGATTTCTAATGAAACATTAGAGATATTTGCTCCTTTGGCTCATCGATTAGGAATTTCCAAGATTAAATGGGAATTAGAAGATACAGCTTTACGCTATTTAAATCCTCAGCAATATTATCGCATTGTAAATTTGATGAAGAAAAAAAGAGCAGAACGTGAGCAATATTTAGAGGAAGTAATCGAAGAGGTAAAAATGAGGATGAATGAGGTTTCTATTAAAGCAGAGATTTCAGGACGTCCAAAGCATATTTATAGCATCTATCGCAAAATGGCATTACAAAATAAGCAGTTCAATGAAATATATGATCTTCTTGCAGTAAGAATTGTAGTGAGCAGTATTAAGGATTGCTATGCGGTGCTAGGGATTATTCATACATGCTGGAAGCCAATGCCTGGCCGTTTTAAAGATTATATTGCAATGCCTAAGCCAAATATGTATCAGTCACTTCATACGACTGTTATAGGTCCTAAGGGTGAGCCGCTTGAAGTCCAAATTCGGACAGTGGAAATGCATCGTATCGCAGAATTCGGGATTGCCGCTCACTGGGCGTATAAAGAAGGAAAAACGGTCAATGAATCTTCTTCATTTGAAGAAAAGCTAACATGGTTTAGAGAGATTTTAGATATTCAGGACGAAACAACAAATGCCGAAGAATTTATGGAATCTCTTAAAATTGACTTATTTTCCGATATGGTCTTTGTCTTTACCCCAAAAGGAGATGTCATCGAATTGCCGTCGGGTTCCGTTCCAATTGATTTTGCCTACCGTATCCATTCGGAGATAGGGAATAAAACCATTGGGGCAAAGGTTAATGGAAAGATGGTCACGCTCGACTATGTTTTAAAAACAGGAGATATTATCGAAATTCTTACCTCCAAACATTCGTATGGACCAAGTCAGGATTGGGTCAAGCTTGCCCAAACCTCTCAGGCCAAGAGTAAGATTAGACAATTCTTTAAGAAACAAAGAAAAGAAGAAAATGTCGAAAAAGGCAGGGAGCTAGTAGAAAAAGAAATCCGCAGCATGGATTTTGATGTGAAGGAAATATTGACAGCAGAGAATATTAAAAGAGTAGCTGAGAAATTTAACTTTGCCAATGTTGAGGATATGTATGCTGCTGTTGGATATAATGGCATTACCGCTTTGCAAATTGCCAATCGATTGACGGAAAAATGGCGAAAGCAGCGGGACTTAGAACAAATAAGCACGATCAAACATGCTGTTTCTGATTTAAAAACCTACCCTCAGACGAAAAAACGAGAATCTGGAGTTAGAGTTGCAGGGATTGATAATCTCTTAATTCGATTATCTCGCTGTTGTAATCCAGTACCGGGAGATGAAATCGTCGGTTTTATTACAAAAGGAAGAGGGGTTTCCGTTCATCGTGCCGATTGTCCAAATATTGAGACGGAAGATGCTAAGGCAAGATTAATTGAGGTAGAATGGGAAACCGGTCTGACGACGCGAAAAGAATACAATGTTGAAATCGAAATTACTGGCTATGACCGCAGAGGGTTATTAAATGAGGTTCTCCAGGTAGTAAATGAATCGAAAACCGATATTTCAGCCGTTTCTGGTCGAACGGACCGTAATAAAATGGTGACCATTAATATGTCGATATCCATCTTAAATGTGAGTCACTTGCATAAAGTGGTGGAACGGATTAAACAAATTTCTGAAATCTATTCTGTTCGTCGAATTATGAACTAATCGAGCAAATCTATGGTAGGCGGCCATTTAGCAAGTTAAAAGGAAAGGTAAGAACTGTTAGACAAGGAGTTAAAAAAGATGCGGATCGTTGTGCAACGCTGTAAAGAAGCAAATGTGAAGGTAGCAGGAGAAATGGTTGGTGCTGTTGGAAAAGGATTCATGCTGCTTGTAGGTGTCACTCATGACGATACTGAAAAGGATGCAGAATTTCTTGCTGATAAAATTTCTCATCTTCGTGTTTTTGAAGATGGGGCAGGGAAAATGAATTTGTCCTTATTAGATGTGGGGGGCGGAATTTTATCCGTTTCTCAATTTACATTATATGGCGACTGCCGCAAAGGAAGAAGACCTAATTTCATGGATGCGGCTCGACCTGATCATGCGCTTAAGATATACGATGCCTTTAATCGCTATTTGCAAGCTAAAGGAATTCAGGTGGAAACAGGCAAGTTTGGGGAAATGATGGATGTACATTTAATCAATGATGGGCCTGTGACATTAATAGTAGAAAGTAAATAATGATTTTAAATCAATAACCAATAAATAATATTTGAGGTGACTCTTGAAAAATGACTTTTTTGAGCCACCTTATTTTTTTAGGTTTATTAGAGGAAATGATTCAAATAATTAATAGGATTTGCTGAAATAATGTTTCAATCCCTCAAAGATAGCACTTGAGACAAGCTTTTGATACTGTTCACTCTTAGCAAGCTTTTCTTCCGTTGGATTGCTTAAATACCCAAGCTCAAGGAGAATCGCTTTTTGCGTGTTTTCTCGTAAAACATGGTAATCACCAAACTTAAGACCTCTGTCCTTCATGATTGATAAACCAGAAAGGGCTGAATGAACCTCAATTGCGAGTGGTTTTTGATAGGAGTGGTAGTAATAGGTTGTCACACCTTGAATGCTTGAATCGAAAATACTATCGTAATGGATGCTTATAAAGGCATCAGCATTCTCTTTTCCTGCAATTTTTACTCTTGAAGGCAAAGAGAGAAAAGTATCAGTCACCCTCGTTAAAACAACGGTTGCTCCTGCTGATTCTAACTGTTCAGCTAGTAGCTTCGCTGTCCGTAACGTTAAATCTTTTTCATTTGTGCTAGAAAAACCAGTGGTTCCTTTATCCTGACCTCCGTGACCGGGATCAATCACAATGACTTTATTTTTCAGTGGATTTTTTTGTTTGCTTTGGCCATTGGTATTTTCTAAAGAAACGACCCAAGCGGCCACGTAGCCGCTGTCACCATTTGCTAGTCGTATTTTATACCAATTTTTTTCAGATTCGATAATTGGAAATGTATTACCTGAATTTGCTTTTTGAATAATATCATAGGATAAATCGGGACCAGTACGAATATTGGTTTTGTCTTGGAGGATCATGACATTTTTTTCTTCCACCATTTTTTTAACTTCATCTTTATCCTCACTTGTGCTTTTGGGAGATGCTTGAGAATGAATCATCACATACTCTTTATAAACCCAGCCATCTCCTGCTGGTGTTAAAAGTTTTACCCAATTCTGTTTGGTTTTCAGAATGGTGAAGCTTTCCCCCTTATTCATGACCCCGATGATTTCAGCATTCGTGCTTGGTTCTTTTCTTACCCTTAAATGATCAGCATTTGAAGTGGCTTTTCTTTCTGCTTTTTTGCTATTCAATGTTGGTGATTTTGTAATGAGCCAGTTTGCAACCCATCCTTTTTGGTTATTCCCAATTTCAATGAGACTCCAATCTCCTTCTTCCTTTAGTAGGGAATAACTTTCGTTTTTTGAAGCTTTTGCTAGTATTGGATATTCTAGTCCGGGACCTTCGCGTATGTTGACGATTTCATCAGAAATGATAATCGTTTGCTTTTCTGCCTTTGCAAAAGAGGGTCCAAACAAAATAGAAAGGAAGAGAAGCGCTGTAATGAAGGATATCGTTCTTTGTTTAGGCAAGGAGCATTCCCCCTTAATCAGTATCTTGAAACGAAATTTGGCATTGGACATATTGGTTAGTAGAAAGATTTTTGATCCTATTTGTGGTTCTATATCATTTCTATTAAAAATTAATAATTCCTTTTAAAATCGAGAGAGATTTTGTCCACAAAGTTTGACAAACATTTTTAGACAACTTTCTTGTAACATTTTTTGCATTGATGGGAACACTAAAAGTCAGATGAACTAAAGAGGTGACAATCGATGCGATTTAGCGAAAAGGGAATGACTTCTCAAGCAGGAGAAAATCAATTATTTGGGGTGGATTTTCATGATTTTATTCAAAAAGAACAAAATGCCAATATGGTAGAACTAGCTTCAGAATTTGGGATATCCATTAAAGATGTACAGAAATTAAAAAAACAACTGGGGCGCTCCTAATCTTGTGTAAAGCATTTTTGAAAAAACACAGGAGCTATTGACTTTTCTATCATAGCTACGTATTATTATAGAGATAAAGTAATACTTCATTAGAGGTATTTTTCAAAAAAGATTTTTCATGACTTGTATGAAAATGAAATAAGAACAACCAATGACAGAGAATAGTAATTAGGAACCACGTGGAAAGAGAGGAAATGTCCCCGGCTGAAAGCATTTCTCCATTGTGACTTAATGAAGGAACACTCTATAGGCTTCTCTCTGAAATATCCATTTTTAGTAGGAGATGAACGTTCACAGGCGTTAACTGTAAAAGTGGAAATGTCAGAGCTTTTGGCATTTCAACTAGGGTGGCACCACGGGAAATGATAACTCTCGTCCCTTGTATGATTACAAGGGATGGGGGTTTTTTATTTTGGTTCCTAAAGAATTTGATACATATAAGGGAGGTTTATGATGTCCATTCAAATACCAAGAGGAACGCAGGATATTCGTTCAGGGGATGTTGAAAAATGGCAGTTAATTGAAGCAAAAGCAAGAGAGCTTTGTGATCTCTATCAATATAAAGAAATCCGCACCCCCATTTTTGAACATACCGAATTATTTTTAAGAAGTGTGGGCGATACGACTGATATTGTCCAAAAGGAAATGTATACCTTTGAAGATCGTGGAGGAAGAAGCATTACTCTTCGCCCAGAAGGTACTGCATCAACCGTTAGAGCTTTTGTGGAACACAAGATGTTTGGTGAGGCTAATCAGCCAGTAAAGCTCTATTACATGGGACCTATGTTTCGTTATGAACGTCCACAAGCGGGTCGCTTTCGTCAATTTGTTCAATTTGGCATTGAGGCATTAGGAAGTGCTGATCCAGCCATTGATGCAGAAGTGATTTCGCTTGCCAGGCATTTATATCAAGCCCTCGGTTTGAAAAAACTCAAATTAGTTATTAATAGCTTAGGTGATAAAGAAAGTAGAAATGCTCACCGCGAAGCATTAATAGAATATTTTCGCCCACGTATTGGCGAGTTCTGTCATGATTGTCAAAATCGCTTAGAAAAAAATCCAATGAGGATTTTGGATTGTAAAAAGGATCACAATCATGAATTAATGAAATCTGCGCCTTCCATAATCGATTACTTAAATGAAGAATCTAAAAATTATTTTGAAAAGGTGCAGAAGTATTTAACAGCACTAAACATTCCATTTGAAATTGATCCAAATCTTGTTCGTGGTCTTGATTATTATAATCATACAGCCTTTGAAATCATGAGTGATGCAGAAGGATTCGGTTCTATTACCACCCTTTGTGGTGGAGGTCGATACAATGGATTGGTTGAAGAAATTGGAGGACCGGAAACCCCAGGTATTGGCTTTGCCTTAAGCATTGAACGTTTTATCGCAGCTTTAGAGGCAGAAAGCATTGAGCTTTCGCTGAATAAAGGCATCGATTGCTATGTGGTTGCTTTAGGAGATGAAGCAAAGGATTACTCCGTATCTCTACTTCAACAACTGCGGTCGGCCGGCTATTCAGCAGAGCGCGATTATCTCAATCGAAAAATTAAAGCGCAGTTTAAAGCAGCGGATCGACTGCAAGCAAGCTATGTTGCGATTCTTGGAGAAGATGAGCTGAAGGCTAATAAAATCAATGTAAAATCAATGAAAACAGGTGAACAGACAGAATTAGAATTAGATCAATTTATCGATCAATTTACATTACTAAATAAATAGGGGGATCATCAACATGTTTGGAAGGTCTTATTTCTGCGGAGAGGTTCCAGAAGCGGCTATCGGTGAAAAAGTTAAATTAAAAGGCTGGGTCCAAAAAAGACGTGACCTTGGCGGTGTGATTTTTATTGATCTTCGCGACCGTACAGGGATTATCCAAGTCGTTTTTAATCCGGAAACATCTGCTGAAGCTTTGAGGACAGCAGAAAAAATTCGTAATGAATATGTACTGGATATTGAAGGAGAGGTTATAGCACGTTCAGAAGGTACCTTCAATGATAACTTGAAAACAGGCAAAATAGAAGTGAAGGCGGAAAAGGTGGTTATTTTAAATGAAGCCAAAACACCTCCTTTTATCATTTCTGATCAAACCGACGTCTCAGAGGATGTTCGATTAAAATATCGTTATTTGGATCTGCGACGACCTGTGATGTTTGAAACATTTAAAATGCGTCATCAAGTCACACAGGTGATTCGTAACTTCTTAGATAGCGAAGGATTTTTAGATGTGGAAACACCGATCTTAACAAAAAGTACTCCAGAAGGGGCACGTGATTATTTAGTGCCAAGCCGTGTTCATCCTGGTGAATTTTATGCACTTCCACAATCACCACAGTTATTTAAGCAGCTTCTGATGGTTGGTGGATTTGAACGCTATTATCAAATTGCTCGTTGTTTCCGCGATGAAGATTTACGTGCGGACCGTCAACCAGAATTCACACAGGTCGATATTGAAACAAGCTTCATGAGTCAAGATGATATCATTGCGCTAATGGAAAGCATGATGAAAAAAATAATGATGGATGTAAAAGGAATAGAGGTTCAAACTCCATTCCCGCGCATGAAATATAAAGAAGCAATGGATCGTTATGGCTCTGACAAACCAGATACCCGCTTTGATATGGAGCTTGTTGATCTATCTGAAATACTGCAGAATTCTAGCTTTAAAGTATTTGCTGGTGCCCTTTCCTCAGGCGGACAAGTAAAAGCAATAAATGTGAAACAGGGTGCTGAAAAGTATTCACGTAAAGATATTGATGCTTTAACTGAATTTGTAGCGGTATACGGAGCAAAGGGATTAGCATGGTTTAAGGCTGAGGAAGATGGCTTAAAAGGCCCAATTGCAAAATTTATCTCTGAAGAAGAGCAAATCGGTATTAAAGCAACACTTGAAGTCGAAAATGGTGACTTATTATTATTCGTAGCTGATAAAACAAGTGTTGTTGCAGATGCACTTGGCGCTCTTCGTTTGAAGCTTGGAAAAGAGCTCGATTTAATTGATCAAAATAAATTTAATTTCTTATGGGTAACAGATTGGCCGCTTCTTGAATATAATGAAGAGCTTGGCCGCTATTCTGCAGCCCACCATCCTTTCACAATGCCATTTAGAGAGGATCTTCCACTGCTTGAAGAGAAGCCAGAAGAAGTCCGTGCACAAGCTTATGATATTGTGCTTAACGGCTATGAGTTAGGCGGTGGTTCACTGCGTATTTTTGAACGTGAAATCCAGGAAAAAATGTTTAAAGCGCTTGGCTTTACTGAGGAAGATGCAAAAGCACAGTTCGGATTCCTCATGGAGGCATTTGAATATGGAACACCACCACATGGAGGAATTGCCATTGGCCTTGACCGTCTAATTATGCTGCTCGCTGGAAGAAGCAATCTTCGTGACACGATTGCATTTCCAAAAACAGCAAGTGCAAGCTGTCTCTTAACCAATGCTCCTGGAGAGGTAAGCAAGGCACAATTACAAGAGTTGAATCTAGCATTAACTGTGAAAAAATAGTCAATTTGTGCTACCCTCACCTTTCTTGAAAATCAGTATCTGTTATGATATGATAATTTCAATAAAATAAAGAGTCCTGAGGTGCTCGTTGTATAACCTAAAGTTTTGACCGAACATTTCGTCTTTGGGAGCTCGGAGTTTTTAAGTAGCGTAAATGCCTATGGATTTAGGACTTACTAAGCTTAAAATAGAACACCCACCTGCTAGTAGCGGGATCAAAACAAAGGCACATAAAGCGACGGCACAATTGGGACTCTTTCGTTTAATAGACAATTACGGAGATGATCACGAAAATGATCATCTCTTTTTTATGCCTCTTTTTATTATTATTATTCCTATTGCTCTACTTGTTTTTAAAAGAAAGTATGTTATATTCAATATCGGGAAAAACAAAAAATAAGTGTTTTCTAAATTTTGTTATGTCGGAGTTGAGATAAATGTTACATCAGTTTTCGAGAAATGAGCTTGCAATTGGTAAGGAAGGTTTAGAAATATTAAGAAAAAGCACAGTAGCGGTTCTAGGAATTGGCGGGGTTGGCTCTTTTGCGGCAGAGGCCTTAGCAAGGTCCGGTGTAGGGAAATTAATTCTAATTGATAAAGATGATGTGGATATCACCAATGTCAATCGTCAAATTATGGCTCTATTATCAACGGTTGGCAAGCCCAAAGCTGATTTAATGAAGGAAAGAATTAAAGATATAAATCCTGAGTGTGAAGTCATTGCTTTAAAAATGTTCTATACAGAGGAAACCTATGAAGAAATTTTTGCTTACGGGCTTGATTTTGTGGTAGATGCATCGGACACAATCTCTTATAAAATTCATTTAATGAAGGAATGCTTAAAGCGAAACATTCCCATCATTTCAAGTATGGGTGCGGCAAATAAAATGGATCCAACACGTTTCCAAATTGCTGATATTTCAAAAACACATACTGATCCTATTGCAAAGGTGATTAGAACCCGCTTAAGAAAAGAAGGAATTAAGAAGGGAATTCCGGTTGTCTTTTCTGATGAAAGCCCGGTTGTTATTCGCGAAGAGATTAGAAAAGTTGTTGGCAAGGATGACGCAAAGATTCGAAAGGCTAAAATGCCACCAGCATCAAATGCTTTTGTTCCTTCTGTTGCTGGTTTGATTGAGGCAAGCTATGTGGTTAGGGAGCTTTTAAAAGGAATTGAAATTAAACGGGTGAAGGATGAGAAATAAAAGGCAGGACGATTTTTCGTCTTGCTCTTTTTTTTACACAAGTAATCATCAGCCTATTTTATTTAATTGTCCAGATATTAACGATATAATTAGATTAGCAATAGGTTGGAGGTTATCAAAGTGAATGGTGAACCACTTGCTTACCGGATGAGACCGACTCATTTAGATGAAATTGTTGGTCAAAAAGAGGTAATAGGAAAGAAAACGAGTTTATATAAAATGATTCAAAATGGCTATGTCCCTTCTATGCTTTTATATGGCGAGCCTGGGACAGGGAAAACGTCCATCGCCTTTGCGATTGCCGGCACTACGAACATCCCGTTTATTGCCCTGAATGCGACTACAGCTGGAAAAAAAGATGTGGAAGCGGTTGTAGAGGAAACGAGACTAACTGGAAAAGTGATTTTATTTTTAGATGAAATCCATCGTTTTAATAAAGCTCAACAGGACTATCTGTTGCCACATGTAGAACGTGGGGATATCATTCTTATTGGGGCAACAACTGAAAACCCCTTTCATGATGTAAACCCTGCGATTCGCAGTCGTTGTGGGCAAATTAAACAGCTATCCAGATTGAAGGAAGCAGATATCGAAGAGCTTCTTCAACGTGCCGTCAAGGATGAAAAAAAAGGCTTAGGGAAGCTTTCCATTCAAATTTCAAATGAACAAATTAAGAAAATCGCTCAAGGCGCTAATGGTGATGCCCGGAAATCATTAACCATGCTTGAATCTATTGTCTACTCTTCGTCACAGGAAAATGGTGTCTTTGTGATTGAAGATGAAACGATTGCAGATTTAATCGATAAAGTGGGGGTATATGGCGATAAAAAAGGCTCTAATTTCTATAATCTCCTTTCATGCCTGCAAAAAAGCATTCGTGGCAGCGATGTTGATGCGGCCCTTTATTACTTAGCCCATCTGCTGGAAATTGGTGATTTAGTAGCTGTGAGTCGCCGTTTGCTTGTCATCAGCTATGAAGATATTGGGTTGGCCAATACTACTGTTGGGAATAATGTACTAGCAGCAATAACAGCAAGTGAGAGATTAGGACTTCCGGAAGCCCGTATACCATTATCAGTTGCTGTCATAGAGATGTGCCTCTCTTCTAAATCCAATTCGGCAATAGTATCCATTGACAAGGCTATTGAAGGAATCAGAAATGGAAAAGTGGGGGAGATTCCGAAACATTTACGGGATGCTCATTATGCGGGTGCAAAGGCACTGGGACATGTGGGCTATTTATATCCACATGATTATCCCATTGGTTCCTTTGGCGGTTGGGTTAAACAACAGTATCTTCCCAAGGAATTGGCTGATGTTCACTATTATACGCCAACAGAAGCGGGTCAGGAAAAGCGACTGGCGGGAATTTATAATAAGCTGCAGGAATTTAAGAAGGATTAAGAAAAAGTATCAAATTATTGATACTTTTTCTTTATATCTATGGTTTCAAGCATCATATTATGGAGATTATGTTATAATCGCAAATGCCTATCAATATAGTATGGTTTTTGATACAATTAAATTGGTGGCTTATGAACGTGTGGTTTTATCCCACTCTTAACGGACATTTTGACTCCCACTTCAAGATTCTGAGAATACGAAGAAGATAAGTGGGAGATCAACTGTCCGTAAAGGTCCGATAAGTGAAATAAGATTTTTCTTTGGGCTTCAGCCCTTAGAAAAATCAATCAGGCTCTGCGTGACTAACCATCAGTGGGGGATGAATAGCAGACTAAAAGCGCGACGTCAATCACAACGTCTGCACTAGCACGTCCTGTGCGTCGAAAACCCCCACTGATGGAAGTTTCACTTTATATTACAACCTATATTAGTTGTTAAAATAAATGATTACTTAAATGAGAGTAAGAAATGATATTACTTTGAGGTGAACGTATATGAAAATTTCTACCAAAGGTCGTTATGGCCTTACCATTATGATCGAATTAGCAAAAAAACATGGCGAAGGACCCGTTTCATTGAAATCGATTGCGAATGCGAATGGACTATCTGAACATTATTTGGAGCAGCTGATTGCCCCACTCAGAAATGCAGGACTGGTAAAGAGTATTCGCGGTGCATATGGCGGCTATTTATTAGGGGATCAGCCTTCCAAAATAACAGCGGGTGATATCATTAAGGTTCTTGAAGGACCTATTACTCCAGTTGAAGGAATCGAAAATGAGGAGCCAGCAAAACGAGAGCTTTGGATTCGCATACGCGATGCCGTTAAAGAGGTTTTAGATAATACGACGATTGAAGATTTAGCCAATCATTCAGAGGATAGCGAACCAGATTCTTATATGTTTTATATTTAGGGGAATGCAAACACTAATATATGATTGAAGTTATTTAAGAAGGTGAAATGATTGAATCGAATTTATTTGGATCATGCAGCGACTTCTCCTATGCATCCAAAAGTAATAGACAGAATGGTTTCAACGATGGAAAACCAATTTGGAAATCCGTCAAGTATTCATGCCTTTGGGAGAGAGGCAAGACATATAGTCGATCAAGCAAGAGACATTTTAGCATCATCATTAGGCGCTAATGCAAATGAAATCATTATAACCAGTGGTGGTACGGAAGCGGATAACCTCGCTATTATGGGGGTGGCTGAAGCCAACAGGGCGAAAGGCAAGCATATCATCACAACTCAAATTGAACATCATGCTGTTCTTCATACATGTCAGCAGCTTGAGAAAAAGGGGTATTCTGTCACCTACTTACCCGTTGATGAAAATGGGAAAGTATCGGTTCAGGATGTTCAGAATGAATTGCGAGAGGATACGATATTAGTAACCATTATGTATGGAAATAATGAGGTTGGAACGATTCAACCCATCAAAGAAATTGGCGAGCTTTTAAAAGATCATTCAGCCTATTTTCATACCGATGCCGTCCAAGCCTATGGGATTGAAAAGATCAATGTGAAAGAATTAGGGATCGATCTTTTAAGTGTTTCCGCACATAAAATCAATGGTCCAAAGGGGATTGGCTTTTTATATGCGAATCATCATGTGAAGCTACTTCCTAGAATGTTCGGCGGTGAACAAGAACGGAAAAGACGGGCAGGAACGGAAAATGTAGCATCTATTGCTGGATTTATGACAGCTGTCATGATTGCGCAGGAGGAAATGGATGATCGAAAAGAGAAATACATGGAATTTAAAACTATCATGATAAATACGCTCAAAAAACATCAGGTAGATTTTTCTATAAGCGGATTAATTGATAATTCCCTACCACATGTATTAAACTTAAGCTTTCCAGGTACCAATGTGGAATCCATGCTCGTAAATCTTGATCTAGCAGGAATTGCCACTTCCAGTGGTTCAGCATGTACCGCCGGTTCTATTGACCCTTCTCATGTTTTGGTCGCCATGTTTGGAAAAGACTCCGAAAAATTAAGAAATTCGATCCGATTTAGTTTTGGATTTAACAATACAAAGACACAAATTGAACAAGCTTCTGAAGAAATTGCGAAAATTGTTCAGCGCTCGATCCATAAGTAGGATTACGGGTGGAAAGCCGAGGTGAAACAGATGAATAAAAAAGCACCGAAAGATACTCGCGTAGTGGTTGGAATGTCCGGTGGCGTTGACTCATCCGTTGCTGCTTTGCTTTTAAAACAGCAAGGATATGATGTCATTGGCATTTTTATGAAGAACTGGGATGACACAGATGAAAATGGTGTATGTACAGCAACAGAAGATTATGAGGATGTCATTAAGGTTTGCAACCAAATTGGGATTCCCTATTATGCAGTAAATTTTGAAAAACAATACTGGGATAAGGTGTTTACCTACTTTTTAGAAGAATATAAGGCGGGTAGGACGCCAAATCCAGATGTGATGTGTAATAAAGAAATTAAATTTAAAGCCTTTTTGGAGCATGCCTTAAAGCTTGGAGCCGATTATTTAGCTACAGGTCATTATGCAAAGGTGGAGTACCGGAACGGGGAATATAAAATGCTTCGTGGTTTGGATGAAAATAAAGACCAAACCTATTTCTTGAATCAATTATCACAGGAGCAATTATCGAAGGTTATGTTTCCAATAGGAAATATGAAAAAATCTAGAGTTCGGGAAATTGCAAAGGAAGCAAATCTTGCCACAGCGACCAAAAAGGATAGTACGGGAATATGTTTTATTGGTGAACGAAATTTCAAAGGATTTTTAAGCAATTATTTACCTGCACAAAAGGGAAATATGGAAACCTTCGATGGAGAAGTGGTTGGCCGTCATGATGGACTTATGTATTATACCATTGGTCAACGACATGGATTAGGAATTGGTGGTGCCGGAGAACCTTGGTTTGTCATTGGAAAGGATTTAAAGAGAAATGTCTTACTGGTAGGACAATCCTTTGATAATGAAAAATTATTTTCCGATTCCATTATTGCGACAGATATTAGTTGGGTCTCTAATCACAGACCGGTATCGGGCCTAAAATGCACAGCTAAATTTAGGTATCGTCAACCAGATAACAAAGTAACCGTAGAAGATCTTGGAGATGGATTGGTGAAGGTTATCTTTGATGAACCAATCCGCGCTGTCACTCCTGGACAAGCTGTTGTTTTTTATCAAGGAGAAGAATGCTTAGGTGGCGGAACAATTGATCAAGTATTTAAAGTGGGCAAGCAATTAACGTATGTCGGTTAATATAAAACCTCGATTTCTTAATGGAATCGGGGTTTTTTGCTGATTCATCTCATTTCTAGTTGCGTGGATTGAACTAAGAAATATGCTATACTTCTATACAGGATAAAGTGAAACTTCCATCAGTGGGGGTTTTCGACGCACAGGACGTGCTAGTGCAGACGTTGCGATTGTCGTCGCGCTTTTAGTCTGCCATTCATCCCCCACTGATGGTTAGTTGAACCGATCGGACCTTTACGGGCAGTTGATCCCCCACCTATCTTCTTTGCATTCGCAGAATCCCTGAGGTGGGGGTCTTACTGCCCGTTAAGGTGGGATAAATTGGAGCGTGATTTATGATGAATAAAAATGAAAAAGGAATTGAGTTAATGCAGGAGGGAAAATGGGAAGAAGCTGCAAAGATTTTCATGGAAGCAATCGAAGAAAATCCTAACGATGCACTTACCTATATTAATTTTGGAAATGTTCTTTCTGCCGTTGGTGAAACCGATAAGGCATTGGTTTTTTTTGAAAAGGCGATTGAATTAGATGATAAGGCAGGCGCGGCTTATTATAGTGCTGGCAATCTTTATTTTGAAAATGAACAATATGACCAGGCAAAGAATATGTTTGAGCAGGCGATGAAATGCGGGTTGGAATCAAGTGATAATTATTTCATGCTTGGCATGTCCCTCGTGCAATTGGAGCAGCCGCGTCTTGCGTTGCCATATTTACAAAGAAGTGTTGAATTAAATGGGGATGATGCGGAAGCCCGATTCCAATACGGACTTTGCCTTGCCCATCAGGAATTTATCCTGGAGGCGATTGATCAATTTAAAAATTGTATTGAATTAGATCCTTCTCATGCTGATGCTTACTATAATCTAGGTGTGGCATATGGTTATCAGGAAGAAGAAATCCAATCATTGGCTATGTTTCATAAAGTGATTGAAATTCAGCCTGACCATTTGCTAGCAGGCTACGGCATCAAATTGATTGAAAAAGGACAAGCCGAACAGAAATAATCAGGTCATTGGAGAAAGAAAGGAGGCTAAGCATATGGAAGGGCAAGAGTCACTCGATTTATTTCAAGATCAAGGTACATTCATTAAAGGAAAGCATTTGGTCACGATATTTCATAATGAGAATAACCTTTATACGGTTTTAAGAATTCGGGTAGAAGAAACCAATCACCCTTATGATGAGAAAGAAGCCGTGATTACAGGCTATTTCCCGAAGATTTATGAACAAGAGACCTATATTTTTTACGGTGAATTTAAGGAACATCCTAAGTTTGGCCTCCAGTTTCTTGCCAGTCATTTCAGAAAGGATATTCCCCAAACAAAGCAGGGAGTTATCAGCTATCTTTCGAGTGAGCTTTTTAAAGGGATCGGGAAGAAAACAGCTGAAAATATTGTCAATACTTTAGGGGAAAATGCGATTTCGAAAATTTTGAATCAGCCTTCTTTGTTGGATCAAATTCCAAAACTCCCCCCTGATAAAGCGAAAACTCTTTATGATACTCTAATGGAACATCAAGGGTTAGAACAAGCAATGATAGCCTTAAATCAGTATGGATTCGGACCGCAGCTCTCCATGAAGATCTATCAGGTATACAAGGAACAGACGATTGATGTAATCCAATCTAATCCTTATAAGCTTGTGGAGGATGTAGAGGGAATAGGCTTTAATCGAGCAGATGAATTGGGCTATCAAATTGGTCTTTCCGGGAGCCATCCAGATCGCATAAAAGCAGGCTGTCTATACACATTAGAGACAAAATGTATGCAAGATGGGCATGTTTATATGGAGGCAGAAAATCTCCTGAATACTGTGAAGGATTTATTAGAAGAGAGTAAAAGAGATGAGATTGATTTTACCAAAATTTCCAATGAAGTAATCAAATTAGGAGAAGAAGGGAAAATCATCATCGAAGAAAAAAGGATATATTTACCTTCGCTATTTTTTGCTGAAAAGGGTCTAGTCACCAATATTAAACGGATATTGAGCCAAACGGAATATGAAGACCAATTTCCTGAATCTGAGTTTTTGCTAGCGTTAGGCAATTTGGAAGAGCGAATTGGCGTACAGTATGCTTCGTCGCAAAGAGAAGCGATTCAAACGGCTTTAATGTCACCCATGCTCATATTAACCGGAGGACCTGGAACAGGCAAGACGACTGTCATTAAGGGAATTGTGGAGCTTTATGGTGAATTACATGGCTGCTCTCTGAATCCACATGATTATAAAAAAGAAGAGCCCTTCCCCTTTTTATTAGCAGCTCCTACTGGACGAGCAGCAAAAAGAATGAGTGAATCAACGGGACTTCCTGCCGTTACGATCCATCGGTTGCTTGGCTGGAATGGAACGGAAGGATTTGATCGAAATGAAGATCAGCCTTTAGAGGGGAAAATTATCATCATTGATGAAACCTCTATGCTTGATGTATGGTTAGCCAATCAATTATTCAAAGCATTGCCAAATGAAATACAGGTTATTCTTGTTGGGGATGAAGATCAGCTTCCTTCTGTTGGTCCAGGACAGGTACTGAAAGATTTATTGCATTCTAAGCGGATTCCCACTGTACAATTAACGGATATTTATCGACAAGCAGAGGGATCATCCATAATTGAACTAGCGCATTTGATTAAAAAAGGGAATATGCCAGAAAATGTAACTGAACAAAAAAATGATCGTTCTTTTATTAAATGTAATGGTAGTCAAGTGGTTACGGCAGTAGAGAAAATTGTCCTTAATGCGAAAAAAAAGGGCTTTACCATGAAAGACATTCAAGTGCTTGCCCCCATGTATCGAGGACCTGCTGGAATTGATAAATTGAATGAGAGCTTACAGCAAATTTTTAATCCTAATCCGGATGGAACACGAAAGGAATTAAAATTCGGTGATATTACATATCGCATTGGGGACAAAGTATTGCAGTTAGTCAATCAACCGGAAAATAATGTGTTTAACGGGGATATTGGTGAGATTATTTCTATCTTTTATGCAAAGGAAAATACAGAAAAGCAGGATTTACTCCTTGTTTCCTTTGACGGAAATGAGGTTACCTATACTAGACAAGATCTAGGTCAAATTACCCTCGCCTACTGTTGTTCTGTCCATAAATCCCAAGGCAGTGAATTTTCGGTGGTCATTATGCCAGTGGTCAGAAGCTATTATCGCATGTTACGAAGAAACTTAATCTATACAGCCATTACACGGAGTAAGCAATTTTTGATTTTATGTGGTGAGGAAGAAGCCTTTAAAATGGGGGTTAAAAGGGCAGATGAACAAATGCGTTTAACTACCCTATGCACAAAGCTAGTAGAGGCCATTGAAGTAAAACCGGAGGAAACGGAGAATTCTAATGTAGCTAAAGGAATAAACGATGAAAGCTCTCTTACATACGAGGAGATGTTAATGAAGGTAGATCCTATGATTGGGATGGATCAGATCACACCATATGATTTTATTTTGGAATAATTGGAAGAGAGCAAAAAAGCTCTCTTTTTGTTTATTTTGTGAATACTGTCAAACAATAAAGGGGAGAGGTGAAAAGAATGAAGGAAGAAAGATTAAATGAAGAGGCAGCTCCCAATTTAAATCTTGGAAGAGCGGTGTCAGCAAGAAATATGAACCATGAATTTTCTGAAGAGCTTTCAGATGGTGGAGAACGTAACAAAACGATTGAAGATCAAAGGAAAGAGAAAGATTATTGAACCCCGTTTTTCCAAATGGGGTTCGTTTCTTTTTCTTATAATGGAAAACGTTTCACCTTATACTTTTGTTTGCTTTGCAGAAAATAGGAATGTTCGAAAAGAGGTGGAATAATCTTTGCGGACATTTTCACTATTAAAGGGACTTCCCGTTTATACACTGCAAACAGGCTCAAGAATTGGTCAAATATGTGATATTAGCATTTCAAGTAATGGAATGGTGAAGGGCTTAATTGTTAAAAAAGGGACATTTCTTAAAAGAAACTGCTTTATTGATATCCAAAATGTCGCCTCCTTTGGCTGGGATGGCATTATGGTTGAGGATGAAACCGTCCTTAAACCTCTTAAAAAACCGGAGCCTTATACTTTTGAAAGTCGTCAGCGTTTAACCGGCAAAATGCTAATGACTTCTCAAGGAGAAAGACTTGGAATTTTGGAGGATGTATATTTTAAAGAAGAGTTGGGAACAATCGTAGGGTATGAATGCTCAGATGGCTTCTTTTCAGATATAACGGAAGGGAAACGTGTCGTCAAAACAGATGAGCCGCCTGCAATTGGGAAGGACGCCATCATTGTCAATGTTAAAGAATAGCAAACCATCTTGACGGAATGAAAATGAGGTGTTCTTCTATGTTAAAATGTCCCAACTGCAAAAGCAAGGATATCGGAAAAATTGGCATTAACCAGTACTATTGCTGGAATTGTTTTATTGAGCTTTCCTTATCAAAAGGATTGATCCTCACCCATCAGGTGGAAGAGGATGGAACCTTAAGCTCATTAGATGACTTGTTCGATGAAAATGAAAGACGGTTCAGTGGATAATATTCTTACTTTGAGGTGATCGGGTTGAATAAAATGTTAACCTCCGTTATTGCTGTAGGTGTGGGCGTGGCCGCTTATAATTTAGCTAGAAAAAATAATATGTTTTCCGGCAGACAAATGAAGAGAATGCAAAGAAAAATTACGAAGGCCATATTTTAAGAAATGAACAGGTAAAGACTGTCTCAGGAAGAAGGGATTCTGAATTTCGGTTATGCATGACCGATAAAATAAAGAGCCCCTGATCCCTGAACAGTCTTTTTTCATGTATAAATCGAGAAGTACTTTACAAAATAAGGGTGAAGGAGGCGGGAATGTTGGATATCCGAGTAAAATGGTATTATCGCCTAGGTTTTCTGCTTCTTTTGTTTATTGTCCTATTTGTCTTTTTAAAGCTGCAACAAATCTGGTTCCCCATTTGGAAGGTCATCCTGATTGTCATATTGCCTTTTGCAATTTCTGCTTTTATCACCTATCTTCTTCATCCGCTTGTGGAAAATATTCACGGACGGGGAATTCCAAGAGGGATCGCCGTTTTATTCATTTACGTTATTTTTTTCGGTGGGGTCGGTTTCGTTTTTTATAAAGGGATCCCAGCCTTTATTGCCCAGCTAAAGGATCTTTCCGAAAATGCACCCTATTTTGCCAGTCAATATCGAGATTGGATTGAAGTGGTACAACATCAAACGGCAAAATGGCCAAATGCTCTTCAAGAAAGAGTTGATCAAGGAATATCCTCTGTTGAAGCATCACTTGGACATTTATTAACGGGTGTCGTGAATGGTCTGGTGGTGATTTTAAATTCGATTGTGATTATTGCCATCATTCCATTTATTGCGTTCTATATGCTTAAAGATATTGAATTAATCAAAAAAGCATGTTGGTATTTAACACCAAGGAAATGGAGAAAAGAAGGAATATTATTTTTAAGAGATGTCAATAAATCACTTGGCGGCTATATTCGCGGGCAAATATTAGTCTGCGTTGTCATTGGATCGCTTTCTTCTCTCTTTTTCTGGATCATTCATATGAAATATCCTTTATTGCTAGGACTCATTATTGGAATTACCAATGTCATCCCTTATTTTGGCCCTTTTATTGGAGCGATTCCTGTTATCATTATTGCGGCGACGATATCAATGAAATTGGTGATTTTCTCTGGAATTGTCATTCTTCTATTGCAATTTATCGAAGGAAATATCCTTTCACCATTAATTATGGGGAAAAGTTTACATATGCATCCACTTATGATTATGTTTGCCCTCTTAGCAGGAGGAGAGGTGGGGGGGATTTTAGGGATGATTTTAGCAGTACCTATTTTGGCCATATCGAAAGTGGGTATCCTCCATTTTCGCAATCACTTTGGAAAATCCAAACGAAGATTGGCTCCATAAAGTGAAACTTCCATCAGTGGAGGTTTTCGACGCACAGGACGTGAAGTGTGCAGACTTATGTGTTGACGTCGCGCTTTTAGTCTGCCATTCATCCCCCACTGATGGTTAGTCACGCAAAGCCTGATTGATTTTTCTAAGGGCTGAAGCC